>JAILDR010000120.1 GCA_024689285.1 Bacteroidales bacterium
TGATATTGCTGTAGAAGCAGGTGACAGGCTGATGGACTATCTTCTTCGTGTGATTGAAGTCAAAAAGCAATCGTTTATCTTCATTATCGACGAGTGGGACGCCATTTGCCGCGAGTATGCCCCGGGTACAATGGCGATGGACCGATACGTCGGCTGGTTGCGCCGGATGTTCAAGAGCCAGGACGCTGCCCGAGTTTTTGCCGGGGTTTACATGACGGGCATCCTGCCCATCAAGAAGTACAAGACCGAGTCGGCACTGAACAACTTCATTGAGTACTCGATGGTCAGACCGGGAGGGATGGCGAGTTATTTTGGATTCACCAAGAAAGAGGTGAGTGCATTAGCCGCCAAGTACGGCATGGACTTCGACGAGCTGGAGAAGTGGTACGACGGCTATCAGATTGGGACAGAGCCTTCAATGTTCAATCCCAACTCGGTGATGCAGGCGTTGCAGGAACAGTGGTGCGAGAGCTATTGGGGCAAGACTGGGGCGTATGATGCCGTGGCTGATTACATCTCGATGAATTACGAGGGATTGAAGGACGACATCATCCGTATGCTGGCGGGGGAGCGTTGTGAGGTGAACCCCATCGGTTTCACCAACGACCTGTCAGAGATACGCAGTCGTGACGATGTGCTGACCGTACTCATCCATTTGGGCTATCTGACATACGACCGCCGCGAGAAGGAATGCCGCATCCCTAACCTTGAGGTGTCCGGCGAGATGGAGTCGGCAGTGAAGATGAACAACTGGGCGCATGTGGCCGCCGCGCTTCGCGGTTCAAGGCAGCTGCTTCAGGCCACGCTGCGCGGGGACGAGGAGGCCGTGTCGCGCGGGGTGGACGCTGCCCACGACGAGCACACGAGCATACTGAGCTACAACGACGAGAACTCGCTGGCCTGCGTGCTGAGCCTTGCGTATTATTACGCTTCCAACGACTACATCATCCACCGCGAGCTGGCCACGGGAAAGGGCTTCGCCGACCTGGTGCTTATCCCCCGGAAGAATGTGGACAGCCCGGCCATCGTCATAGAGCTGAAATACGACAAGGCCGTCGACACCGCCATCGAGCAAATCAAGCGCCGCCAATACCCCGCCAAGGTGGCGCAATATACCGGCAACCTGCTGCTGGTGGGGATTACCTACGACCGCGAGAGCAAACAGCATGAAACGCAGATTTGCCGCTACTGATGACAATTGAAAAAATGGACGATTATGTTTTTAATCTTCGATACTGAGACCACAGGTCTACCCAAAAATTATAATGCGCCGCTAACCGACTTCGACAACTGGCCGCGGATGGTGCAGCTTGCTTGGCAAATCCACGACGAAAAAGGCCGTTTCGTTGAAGCGCACAACTATATTGTTCAGCCTGAAGGCTTTGAGATTCCCATCGATGCCAAGATGGTGCATCATATCTCCACCAGATATGCCACCGAACATGGCAAGCCCTTAGACGAAGTGCTCGACATTTTCATGCAGTCGGCTTCGAAAGCCACGCGCTTGGTGGGGCACAACATCGATTTCGACCTCTGCATTTTGGGTTGTGAGTTCCTGCGGAAGAAAGGCGAGAACCCATTATCCAAGTGGAAAAAGGTGGATACCTGCACCGAGAAGACAGCCGAGTTCTGCCAACTTCCAGGCGGCAAGAACGGTAAATTCAAGCTGCCGCGTTTGGAGGAGTTTCATCAAATCCTGTTTGGCGAGAAGTTTGGCGACGCCCATAACGCCGCTGCCGACGTGGAAGCCACAGCCCGCGTATTCCTTGAATTGGTGCGTCGCGGTGTGTTGGATGCCAATGACTTGGGCGTTGACTACCAGTTTATTGACGACTTCAAGGCAGCTAACCCTGAGATGATGCAGCCTGCCGGCATCACCTTTGAGCCTATCGTTGACGAGGAGGCGACGGAAGAAACGGCTGAAACCGGCGACTATGTGCCGAAGCATTTCACCCACCTGCACGTCCACTCGCATTATTCCATGCTCGACGGTATGTCGAAAGTGCCCGACCTGGTGTCGAAATGCAAGAAAAACGGCATGTTTAGCATGGCACTTACCGATCATGGCAACATGTTTGGTATCAAGGACTTCGCCGATACGGTGAACAAAGAGAACGGCAAGGTGAAAGATGCCATCAAGGAACAGAAAGCCATCTTGGGAAAAGAGGATGCCACGGAAGAGGAGAAACATGCCGCACAAACTGAAATAGAGAAGCTGAACGGACTGTTTTTCAAGCCCATCTTCGGCATCGAGGCCTATTGTGCCCCTGTCAGCATCAACAAGCGCGATGGCCGTCAGGACCGTGGCTGGCACCTGATATTGTTGGCCAAAAACAAAACAGGTTACCACAGTCTCTGCAAGTTGAGTTCCATTGCCTATACGGATGGCTTCTATTACAATCCCCGTATCGACCATCAGCTTCTGGAGCAGTATCACGAAGGCCTGATTTGCAGTTCGGCCTGCCTGGCAGGCGAGGTGCCTCAAAAAATCATGAATGCCGACTTCAAGGGCGCGGAAGAGTCCATCCAATGGTTCAAGCGCCTGTTTGGAGATGATTATTACATTGAGATACAACGTCATAAGACCGACAAGCCTGGCGGAGACACCGAGGTGTATGAACGCCAGAAGGAGGTGAACAAAATCCTTTTGGAATTGGCGAAGAAATATGACGTCAAGGTGATTGCGACCAATGACGTACACTTTGTTGAAGAGGAACATGGCGAGGCGCACGACCGCCTCATCTGCCTCAGCACGGGCAAGGATTTGGACGACCCTACCCGAATGCACTATACCAAGCAGGAATGGTTGAAGACACCCCAAGAGATGGGCCGCATCTTTTCGGATGTGCCCTTCGCTTTGGAGAACACGCAGGAGATTGTCGACAAAGTGGAAAGCTACAGCATCGATTCCGACCCGATCATGCCCATTTTCCCCATCCCGGAAGACTTTGGGACTGAGGAAGAATACCGCAAGAAATATACCGAGGAAGACCTCTTCAACGAATTCACTCGCGACGAGCACGGCAACGTGGTGATGTCGCAAGAAGAGGCTGAGAAGAAGGTGAAAAAGCTGGGTGGCTACAATCGTTTGTACCGCATCAAGCTCGAAGCTGATTACCTGGCCAAGTTGACCTGGGAAGGCGCAAAAAAGCGCTATGGCGAGAACCTCACAGGGGACCAGATTGAGCGCATCAAGTTTGAGCTGCACGTGATGAAGACGATGGGTTTCCCCGGTTACTTCCTCATCGTGAGTGATTACATCAGGGCGGCCCGTGAGGAACTGGGCGTGAGTGTTGGCCCGGGGCGTGGCTCAGCGGCTGGCTCAGTGGTAGCCTATTGTCTGAAAATCACTGATTTGGACCCACTGAAGTACGATTTGCTGTTTGAACGTTTCCTCAATCCTGACCGTATCTCGCTGCCTGATATCGATGTGGATTTCGATGATGATGGCCGTGGACGTGTATTGGATTGGATTACAAAGAAATATGGTAAGGAGAAAGTGGCGCATATCATTACCTACGGTACGATGGCAGCCAAGTCGGCCATTCAAGACGTGAGCCGTGTGCAGAAGATACCGCTGTCAAAAGTGGCTGAAATCAAGAGCTTTATCCCCGACCGCAACTTCGACGAGGCGGCTGTGAAGGCCGTGGAAGGCGAGGTACCCAAGAAGATGCCCAAAGTCAACCTGAAGAACTGTTACAAGTATGTGCCGCAACTTAAGGCGATGCTGGAAGGTGATGACGAGAATATCGCATCTATGCTGACCTATGCCGAGGAATTGGAAGACACCAACCGTCAGATTGGCATCCATGCCTGTGGCGTCATCATTGGCGCGGACGACCTTACCAACGTTGCGCCGGTGTGCACCGTCAAGGATAAAGATTCGAAAGAGGATGTTGTTGTCACCCAATATGATGGCCATGTCATTGAGACCGTCGGCCTCATCAAGATGGACTTCCTGGGCTTGAAGACCCTGACCTTGATTAAGGATGCTTTGAAAAACATCAAAAAGACGCAAGGCATTGAAATCGACATCGACCACATCCCGATTGATGATAAACTGACGTACGGATTATATTCGGCGGGCAACACCATCGGCACCTTCCAGTTTGAATCGCCTGGAATGCAGAAGTATTTGCGGGAGCTACAGCCTTCCGTCATTGGCGACATCATCGCTATGAACGCCCTCTACAGGCCCGGCCCGATGGACAACATCCCGGACTTCATCGCCCGAAAACAAGGCAGGCAGGAAATCAAATACGACTTCGGCTGCATGGAGAAATATTTGAAGGACACCTATGGCATCTGCGTGTATCAGGAGCAGGTGATGTTGCTGTCGCGTGAGCTGGCCGACTTCACCAGAGGTGAGTCGGACACGCTCCGTAAGGCCATGGGTAAGAAGCAGCTGGCCAAAATGGAAGAGCTGTACGGCAAGTTCATGAAACAAGGAGTGGAGAAACTCACCAAAACAGAGAACCTGCCCGAGTCAGAAGTGAAAAAACGCCTCGAAAAGATCTGGGAAGAATGGAAGAAGTTTGCTTCATACGCGTTCAACAAATCTCATGCGGCCTGCTATTCGTGGGTGTCGTACCAGACGGCCTATCTCAAGGCACACTATCCCGCTGAGTTTATGGCGGCGGTGCTCAACAACGAGCTGGGCGATATCAAGCAGGTGAACTTCATGACCGAGGAGTGCAAGCGCATGAAGATAGCCGTGCTGGGTCCCGACGTGAACGAGTCGGAATACAAATTCTCCGTTAACGACAAGGGCGAGATCCGCTATGGTATGGGTGGCATCAAGAGCGTGGGCGAAGCGGCTGTGGCCGGCATCGTGGCTGAGCGTGAGGCCAACGGCAAGTTCAAGGACTTCGCCGACTTTGTGATGCGTATCGCCGACAAAGGCCTTAACGTCAGGGCTTTGGAGAGCATGGGTATGGCAGGCTGCTTTGATTGTTTCAAAGGTTTCCATCGTGCCATGCTGTTTCACATTGCACCCAACGAAACATCCACGTTTTCAGAGAAAGCCATGCGCATGGTGGCCTCGTTCAACGAGCGCAAGAACTCGTCGCAGATGGACTTGTTCGGCTTTGGCGACGAGGGTGGGGCAGAGGAGACCTTCTCCATCCCGCTGCCTTCTTGCGAACAGTGGTCGAAGATGAAGGAACTGGAGATGGAAAAGGAGGCGTTGGGCTTCTATATCTCGTCGCATCCGATGGAGGTGTATCATCTGCCGCTGCATTATTTTGCCAATTGTAATGTGGAAACCTTGAAGGCGGCTCAAAACGACCCGGAGAAAAACATCAGGCGTGCGGTGCGTCTTGGTGGACAAATCACCCGCGCGGAGGAGTTTACCTCAAAGAACGGGAATTCATACGGACGTTTTACCATTGAGGACCAAAGCGGGGCTTTCCAATTTGCTTTGTTCAAGGAGAACTATCTGAATTGCCGTAACCTGTTGACGGTGGGCGCGTTTGTGATGCTGTATGGCACGCTCGACCGGCCCTTCAGTCGCTCCGGTCAAGACCAGAACGCGGCTCCGCAACCCTTGGAGGTGAGATTTTCCGAAGTCCGTTTGCTGGATTCTCTGCTGGAGAGTACATCCAAGACCATATATCTCAAACTGAATGTGGCGGAGATGAACAAGGAGAATATGGAAGAGTTTATCAAGGTTTTGAAGGAAAACGCGGGGAAACAGAACTATAAGATACATCTTTTTGACCCGTTGAATAAGAAGTCATGCAACCTAACGCCGACAAAAGGTGCTGTCAACGCTCAAGAAGTGTTGCCCCTGTTGGAGAAGAAACCATTCTCAGATTTCGTTGAATTTGATTTGAGGTAACCAATTCCGGAAATTTTGTTATTTTTGCAGAAAATTTAGCTTTGTTTTTATGGATAAAACGCAAGTTATAGAAAGGATCTGCCAATTGGCTTCAGCTGTTCTTCCTCAAGGAAGTTCGTTGTGGCTATATGGTTCACGAGCACGTGGCGACAATAGCGATGATAGTGATTGGGATTTGTTGTTGCTGTTGGATAAAGCTAAAATCATGACAACAGATTATGACCTGGCCTATTGTTTTCGCGAGTTAGGTTGGGATTTAGGAGAGCAAATCTGTCCTCATGTTTATTCAAAACAACAGTGGGAAGGGTGGTCTTTTTTGCCATTTTACAAGAATGTTGAACAGGATAAAGTTGTATTGGTATGAGTTTAAGTGATGAAGAGCGCAGGATAATGGTGCGATTGGAAATGGAACGAGCCAAAAGGACTCTCAATGAAGTTGAAATCACGTATAGAACCAGGTCGGCAAATGATAGAAACCATTGAAAAGATGGTCGATGAACCATGATAAGAAATTTTGCTATTTTTGCAGTCTAAATATCTAATTGAATCAATAGAGAATAACTAAAAAGCTTAAAACTATGGCAGTAATTCAAATGACTGACGACCGTTTTGAAGAAGTCGTCCTGAAATCAGAACTCCCTGTTATCGTGGACTTTGGCGCCACATGGTGCGGCCCCTGCAAGAAGGTGGAACCCATCATCGAAGAAATCTCAGAAGAATATGCAGGCAAGATGGTAGCCGTGAAGTGCGACGTTGAGGAATGCCCCGACACCGCCGCTAAGTTCGGCATCATGAACATTCCCACCGTGTTGTTCTTCAAAGGTGGCCAGCCCGTCGACAAGAACGTGGGTGCAGCCCCGAAGAAAGTGTTCGTGGAGAAACTGGAAAAGCTATTCTAATTGGACTTCTCCATCGACAGGAACCGGCTCACTCAGTTTGGCAGCTTAGAGTTCTTGGCACGTCAAATCGTGGAGGGATTCATCACTGGTTTACACAAGAGTCCCTTCCACGGTTTTTCTGTTGAGTTTGCCGAACATCGCCTCTACAACACTGGCGAACCCATTCGTCATATCGACTGGAAGCTGTATGGCCGCACAGAGAAACTCTTTGTGAAACGCTATGAGGAAGAAACCAACCTCCGTTGCCAGATTGTCATCGACCAAAGCTCCAGTATGTGCTTCCCCGTGAGGCAAAAGATTGATTTTGAGCATCCCAACAAACTCTTCTTCTCGATTTATGCCGCCGCCTCGCTGATGGAGCTGATGCGCCGCCAACGCGATGCAGTAGGATTGGATTTGTTTGACGAAACGATTGCGTTTCATGAGCCTGCAAAATCTTCTGTGGTTCACAATAAACTTATCTACAGTGAGTTGGAGAAACTGATTGACACCTACGACAAGAACAATCGTAAGACCACCTCAACGCCACGATGTCTGCACCAAATTGCGGAGATGACGCACCGCCGCAGCCTTGTGGTTATCTTTACCGACATGCTTGACGGCCTGGATGACTACCAGCCGATGTTTGAAGCGTTGGAACATCTGAAATACAACAAGCACGAAGTCATCCTGTTTCATGTTTTTGACGGCGAGTTGGAACAGAAGCTCGATTTCGAGAACCGCCCTTACCGTTTTGTCGATTTGGAGACGGGCGATACGCTGAAACTCAACCCTGTTGAGGTACAGGAATCCTATAAAAAGATTATGGCCGGGCGAAAAGAAGCCCTGTTGCGTCATTGCTACCAGTATCAAATCGACTATGTGGAGTCTGACATCAACAAAGACTATAATCAAGTGCTGACCAGCTATTTGATTAAGAGGACAAAGTTGCATTGAGCCTTTGCTTGTTTGCAAACTATTCGTAATTTTGCCCCAACAAATAGTTATCTCATGAAAAAATACTTTTTCCTTATTCTTCTTGCGGCCTTCTGCATAGATTCGGCATGGGCCTGCACTAACTTGATTGTTGGCAAGAAAGCCTCCGCTGACGGCAGCGTGATGTGTACCTACAACTGTGACGGCTTCGGATTCTCCGGCTCATTGTTTTATAGCCCTTCTGGTCGACATGAACCAGGCGAACTGATTGCCATTCATGGCTGGGGACCCTCTCACGAAGGTCAATATGTGAAACAGGTGGAATATACCTACAACGTCGTCGGACTCATGAATGAGCGTCAAGTGACCATAGTGGAGACCACCTTCGACGGCCGGTTGATTCTGGTCAACGATGAAGGCCTGCTCGACTATTTCAGCTTGATGCGGTTGGCATTGCAGCGTTCGGCAACGGCGCGAGAGGCCATCAAATGTATGGCTGAATTGGTGGAGGAGTATGGCTACAATAGCAGTGGCGAGACCCTCACCGTTTGCGATCCCAATGAGGCTTGGATTATGGAAATCATTGGCAAGGGGCCTGGCCGCAAGGGTGCCGTTTGGGTGGCGCTCCGAATTCCCGACGACTGTATATGCGCCCATGCCAACCTGAGCCGCATACGGCAGTTCCCGCTGGAAAAGATAGGCGCTTACACCAGCATCAGCAGCAAGAACCTCAAACACATCAACCGCCCCGAAGTGGAATGTGTCTATGCTGCCGATGTCATTAGCTTCGCAAAAGAGTGGGGGCTCTATAACGGCAAAGACGAAGACTTTTCGTTCCGCGATGCCTATTGCCCCATCGACTTCGAGAATGTGCGCTATGCCGATGCCCGTGTGTGGAGTTTCTTCCGTCACCACTACAGCCACGATGAGATGGACAAATACCTTCCTTATATTAATGGAGACTTTACGAAATGCGATCACTTGCCATTGTGGATTAAGCCCGACAAGCCGCTTTCCATGCGTGACTTGCAGAACGACATGCGCGACCACTTTGAAGGCACGCCCTTAGATATGACTGCTGACATGACTGCCGGTCCGTGGGGTATGCCCATCCGTCCGTTGCCGATGCATTTTAAGGACAGCGACAGCGTTGCCTATTATCGTGAGCGTCCTATAGCCACACAGCAGTCGGGCTTCACCATGACCTGCCAGATGCGCTCGTGGCTGCCCGACGACGTGGGCGGCGTCACATGGTTCAACTGCGACGATGCCAATATGGTGGCATACGTGCCACTTTATTGTTGTATCACCCAGGTACCCGATGCCTTCCGACCTGAGAACAACCCGCGCAATGAGTTTAGCGACAAATCGGCCTTTTGGATGAACAACTGGGTAGCCAACATGGTCTATCCGCGCTATTCCATGATGATTGGCGACCTGCGCACGGCACAGGACGAGTTGGAGGATTATTACTTCCTCGACCAGGACAGCGTGCTCGTTGCCATCAAGGATATGATGCCTGCTGAGCGGCAGACCTACCTCAATAAAAAGAGCATTGCCTACACGGAACGCATGATGCAGCGTTGGGACCAGTTGGCAAAATACTTAATTGTCAAATACAATGACCAAGTAGTGAAGCGCGTCGACAAAAACGGCGACTTTCAGCGTTGGGGCTATGAGACCCCGGGCTACGATTGGCAATTCATTGATGCCATCGGGAAATCTACTGGCGACCGCTATCGGTTAAAGGAAGTCATTAACAGGAGGGAGAGGTGAGCGTTCCAGAATAATCCAAGAATAGAAGATGGTGAATAGGAGCATGAAAAAGTCAACCTAAATCACGAAAAGACAATGACAGAAAAAGACTTGCATGAATTATTAGTCTCCGACGAGAGTTACCGTATAGAAAGAACGGTGTCTACTGGTAATATGGATAAGTTTCAGGAAGCTATCTTTGCTTTCGCAAACGATTTGCCAGGTAGCCGTAAGAAAGGTTACTTGTTGATTGGCGTTACCGACGAGGGGCGAATCAGCGGCTTGAAAGTAGATGATGCATTGATGAAAAAAAATCAGCAGCATCCGCTCTGAGGGCAACATTCTTCCTTTGCCTATGATGACTACAGAAAAAGTGAGTACAGCTGATGGCGATGTTCTGGTAGTGGAAGTAACTCCTTCGTTCGACACGCCTGTTCGTTATCGAGGCCGAACTTTCGTCAGAATTGGTCCACGTCGCGATATAGCCAGCCTTGAGGAAGAAAGAATTCTCACTGAACGTTGTGCGGCAAGTCTGCCTACCTTTGACACTCGACCTTGTCGAGAAGCTACCATTGATGATATTGACACTGCAACCATTGTTAGTGAATACCTTCCCAAAGCAATTAATCCCGAGACCCTTGACAACGATACTGGTCCTCTTAAAGAACAACTTGCAGCATTACATTTGTTTAACCTTCAATGGGATTGCCCAACCTACGCAGCACTCATTATGTTTGGGAAAGACCCGAAATACTTCATGCCAGGGGATTATATCCAGTTTGTCCGCTTTAAAGGTAACGACAACGGTGGCGAGATTCTCAATGAACGTCGATTTGAGGGCTGTCTATACAAGATGCTTCCTCAGCTGGAGAGTTTTATTCGTGACGGTATTGTTACCAAACGACCCATCCCGATTAGTATCCTTAGGGAAAAGGATGTTATGAATTATCCTTACAAGGCTTTACGTGAGCTGCTGATGAACGCAGTCATGCATCGCGACTACCAGTCAAACATGCCCACGCGGCTTTATCAGTATGACAAACACATCGAGATCATGAATCCTGGAGGGCTATATGGTCAGGCTCGTCCCGAAAACTTCCCATTCGTGAACGATTACCGCAATAGTGTAGTGGCCGGGATGATGCGTGTTCTTAATTATGTCAATATGTTTAATCACGGAATCACTGATGTTCAGGATCAATTGAAAGCCAACAACAGCCCAGTAGCCGAGTTCAATACAGGTTATGTTACAGCTTTCAGTGTCATTGTCAGAGAACCAAATTTGGTGAACTATACCATGGATGGTAAAGTGGATGATAGAGTTGTGTCATTTGATTATCAAGAGTTTGTAAAGGAACTTTATCAGAACTTTACCAGCATGGATAAAGTAAATGATAAAGTTATAATGTTGGTGTTATTGCTCAATGAGAGTCAAGTGTCAGTAAAGGAAATGATGGAAGCATGTAACATGAAATCGCGTATGACTTTTGATCGAACGGTGTTGCGACCTTTTTTGGATGCTGGTTTGATAGCTCCCATATATCCGCATAACCCACGTCATCCTAAACAGAAATACACTTTGACCAAAACAGGTTTGAAATGGTTGGATAAGGTGAAAAGCACAAAGATATGAAGCTACAACAAAGAATACTCGACTCATTCCTCGGCAAGACGGTCTGCAACGATGATTGTCTTTATTATGGTGTTGTTGTTTGTTGGTTTTCCATGTTGATAATCCTATACTGTTCAGACCAAATTTCATCAATTTTCAAAGCATGTTCTTTCCATTCGTTCAAGTATGATTGTACATTACGATATGGAATAATTTCATCACCTGTGCCAATCATTACAACCGAGTCACATTTACGAGTATAATAATCTATTACGTAAAGTTTATATCCTTCTTTCTTTATTCCAAAGTGGAAATTATACGGGTCCTTAATCTGTTGATACATTCTTTTTTTGAATAGTTCAATTGTGTCCCATTCCGCTTTCCATCCTTCAATATCGTTATTATCGACATATTCCCATGCATCGATGGCTTTTTTGTGTTGAGAACAATTCCCCATACTATTGAATAGGTATCGACTATTTCCATCTTGGAAACAATCGAGGTTGGATTTTCCATTTTATAACAATCTACAATTTGACCCTGAGGCAGTGTCTCGTTTTGGGAGAAGGCCATAGATGCGCATAATAAAGCTAAAGTCTCTATCACCAAAATCCTTGAACTCATGGTTTTCTATTTTATCTTGTAAAACATTTGTAAAACATTTGGTGTGCAAATATAGACAAAAAGTGTATAAAAGTGCAACAAAGCAGGAAGGGAAAGTTTGATAAGTGAGCGTAAATAAAAGAAAAACACACTGATAATCAATGTGTTTTATTGGTCGGGGCAAAAGGATTCGAACCTTCGACCCCCTGCTCCCAAAGCAGGTGCGCTAGCCGGACTGCGCCATACCCCGAAAAAAAAGACGATGTCCTCATCGTCTCTTTTCACCTGGCGGAGAAGGGGGGATTCGAACCCCCGGTACCCCTTGCGGAGTACGACAGTTTAGCAAACTGTTGGTTTCAGCCACTCACCCACCTCTCCTCGGCTGTGAATTGCGGTTGCAAAAATAGGTATTTTTCTGTTAATGGCAATCAATTTCGCAACTTTTTTTTCAAAAGAATCGTTTTTTAGCTGATTTTCAATATGATAATTCTGCTTTCATAGATTGTGAAAAACAAAAAAACTAAAAAACAGCTTGTTATTCAAATAATTCCTATATTTGCAGACTTTATATGTAGAACCTATAGGTCGGGATAAGGCTTCAAGACTGTCCCTGTATCACTCTAAAAACGAATTGAAATGGAAAACAACGAACAACTGAATCAAAACCCTGAAATTACTGAAGGGATTGAGAATGAAAATGTTACGCAAATTGGCGTAAAGAAAACTATTGATGCTACCGACAAGAAGAAAATCGTCATGCTGATTCAACCCAGCATTTTGCCGGACAAGGTGAACGTTGAGGTGCATACCCTTGCTGGGTCGCCTGCCGCTGCTGGAGAGATGCCCGTGTCGCAGGAAGAGACGTTGCCTGAAATCGAGATGCCTATCGATGCCGAATTGGAAGAGGAGGATATCATCGAAGAGGACAACGAGCTTGATGGGTTGAATAAACTTCAACTGGTGGAAATTCTTGAAGAAACTGTTCAGAATGCGGATGTTCAAGTCATCAAGGACAAGGTAGCAGCCATCCGAATCCATTTCAATAAGATAAACAAGGACGATATGGACAACGAGCTTCAGCAGTTCCTGCAAAACGGTGGCTCTGAGGAAAGCTACCAACACAAGGAAGACCCGTTGGAGCAGCGTTTCAATGAGGCTTTCGGCATCTTCAAGTCCAATCGTGCCAAACAGAACGAAGACCTTGAGAAACAGAAGATGGAGAACCTCGCCAAGAAGCAGGGCATCCTTGACGAACTGAAAAACGTCATCGCCAGCGACGAGTCTCTGAAGAAGACTTATGACGATTTCCGTACCTTGCAAGACCGCTGGAAGGAAATCGGCCCTGTTCCCGCTGCCGAGAATTCCAACCTGTGGAACACTTATCATTTCCTTGTGGAACAGTTCTTCGACAAAGTGCGCATTGGCCGTGAGCTCCGCGACCTTGACATGAAGAAAAACCTTGAATCGAAGATTGACCTCTGTGAGAAAGCCGAAGAGCTGCTTGATGAGAAGTCGATGACCAAGGCTTTCAAGGCCCTGCAAAAACTGCATGAGGATTGGAAAGAGATCGGTCCCGTGCCGCAAGAGAAAAAAGATGAGATTTGGGAACGCTTCAAATCAGCCTCTGATAAGATCAACGCCATCCGTCGCGAGCATTATGCCAAGCTGCAAGAAAGCCAGGACGCTAACCTCGAAGCCAAGAAAGCCCTTTGCGAAAAAGCTGAGGATTTACTGAAAGGTGAATACAATAGCGTCAACGTATGGCAGAAGAAGTCGGACGAACTTGCCGAAATCTTCGGCGTGTGGAAGACAGTCGGTCTTGCTTCCAGGAAGGACAATGAGGAAGTTTGGGCGCGCTTCAAGGCAGCTATGAATACCTTCTTCCAAAAGAAGAAAGAGTTCTTTGGCTCGTTGAAAGACAAGCAGAATGAGAACCTCGAACGTAAGACGCAACTATGTGTTGAGGCTGAGACTCTGATGGAATCGACCGATTGGAAGAATGCCACCGAGCAGTTGAAGAAGATACAAGAAGAATGGAAGGCCATCGGCCCAGTGCCTAAGCGTCAGACTGAAAAGGTTTGGAAACGCTTCCGTGCTGCATGCGACACTTTCTTCAACCGCAAGAACGAACACTTCAGTGGCCGTCGCACCGAAGAAGAAACCAACCTGGCCGCCAAGAAAGCTTTGCTCGAGGAAATCAAGGCCTTTAAGTTGAGCACAAACCGCAATGAAAATATGGATGCCATCAAGGCGTTCCAGAAACGCTGGATTGAAATTGGCCATGTGCCTTTCCGCCACAAGGAATCCATCAATAAGGAATACCGTGAGTTGATTGATGGGCTGTTTGATGCCATGCGCCGCAACAGGAATGAAGCCTCGACCAATGAATTCCGCGAGATGATGGAAGGTTGGAAGGATGACCCGAATGCCAGCGAACGTGTGCGCAAGGAAGGCAGCAAACTGCAAATCCGTATCCAGAAGTTGCGCGACGAAATCTCGGTGCTGGAAAACAACATCGGCTTCTTCTCGAACAGCAAGAACAGCGAGCTGATGCGTGCTGAGTATGAGAAGAAAATCAAGCAGGCCAAGGAAGACTTGAAAGTGCTTGAAGAGAAACTGAAGATGACGGAGGAATAAGATACTGAGCTGGTTATAGAAGAATCGGGATGGGGCAGCGCCTCATCCCGATTTCTTTTATGATTATTTGTCTAAACTCATCAAGAATTCTTCGTTGTTGATGGTCTTGGCTACTTTGTCTTTGAGGAACTCCATAGCTTCGAGAGGCGTCATGTCGGCAAAGTGGTTGCGCAAAGCCCACACACGAGCGAGTGTGCGTTCGTCGACGAGCAGGTCGTCGCGGCGGGTGCCTGAAGCCACAATGTCGATGGCAGGGAAGATACGTTTGTTCGACAGGCGTCGGTCGAGTTGCAATTCCATGTTACCAGTGCCTTTGAACTCTTCAAAGATGACCTCGTCCATGCGTGAGCCGGTGTCGATGAGAGCGGTGGCGAGGATGGTGAGTGAGCCGCCGTTCTCAATCTTACGAGCGGCACCGAAGAAGCGTTTCGGCTTCTGTAACGCGTTGGCTTCCACACCGCCTGTGAGTACTTTGCCCGATGAGGGCGAGACGGTGTTGTAGGCGCGTGCGAGACGGGTGATGGAGTCGAGTAAGATGACCACATCATGGCCGCATTCGGTGAGACGCTTGGCTTTTTCGAGGACGATGTTGGCGATTTGTACATGCTTTGAAGCGGGTTCGTCGAAAGTGGAGGCGACGACTTCAGCTTTGACGCTGCGTTGCATATCGGTGACTTCCTCAGGGCGTTCGTCGATAAGTAACACGATGAGGTAGACTTCAGGATGGTTGGCAGCGATAGCGTTGGCCACTTCTTTCAACAGGACGGTCTTACCGGTTTTGGGCTGTGCTACAATCAGGCCGCGCTGACCTTTGCCAATGGGGGCGAAGAGGTCCATGATGCGGGTCGAGATGGTGCATCCGTTGTGCCCCGTGATGTTGAACTTCTCGTTGGGGAACAAGGGGGTGAGGTAGTCGAAGGGGATTCGGTCGCGCACCTCTTCGGGCTTTCTGCCGTTGATGAGGTCGGTCTTGATAAGCGGGAAATACTTTTCGCCGGTTTTTGGGGGACGGATGACACCGAGAATGGTGTCGCCAGTCTTGAGTCCCATCAACTTGATTTGTGACTGTGAGACGTAGATGTCGTCAGGTGATGGCAGGTAGTTGTAGTCTGACGAACGCAGGTAGCCGAAGCCTTCGGGCATGATTTCAAGCACGCCTTCGGCAGTCACAGAGCTGTCGAACTTGGTCAACAGGTCTTCGCGACGGGACTGCTTGTCGAAAAATTCACGTTTTTCAGGTTGCTGTTCAGGTTGTTGCTCACGTCGCGGCTCGTATTGCTCGCGGTTGGGACGATGGTTTTCTTCCTGTTCAGCGTTTTGGACAGGCTCGGTGGCTTCAACAACAGCTTCGGGCTTGGTTTCGGGCTTGGTTTCGGCAGGCTCTTCTGCACTGGCAGGGGCGGGAGCTTCTTGTGTACGTTTGCGTTTCTGTTTGCGGTTGCCCTGCTCGCGGACGGGACGCTCTGTCTCCTTCATGCGTGCCTGCTCCTCTTCGGCTTTCTCGATGGCGGCGACTTCGGCAGGTGTTTCTACGGCAGGCTCTTGTACGGGCTCTTCCACCTTATTAATATTAATAAGAGTTTCTTCGGCAACGGTTTGTGTTTCTGCGGGAGCACCTTCTGCATTCTTGCTGATACGTGGACGACGGCCGCGTTTGCCCGTCTTTTCATCACGTTTTTGGGACTCGGGCTCAACAGCCGTTTCGTCTTGAGGCTTCTGCTCGGTCTCGGTCACGACGGGTTCTGCTGGAGCTGTGTTGTCCTTCTGAACTTTCTGACTTTTTTGTTTTTTCTTGCTTTTGGCTCCCTTTCTAATGTCAGGATGATCCACTTCATGGTCGATAATGGCGTAAATCAAATCCGTGCGGTTCTTGTTTTCATCGTCAATGCCCATTTCGGTGGCAATAAGTTTGAGATCGTCCAATGACTTCTCGTTCAGTTCAAAAATTGTATACATAAATTGTCTTGGTGTAATTTCCTGAAAGGAAAGTATAGTGTCTTAGATAATTCTGTTTGGGATATTTTTCCGAACCTGATTCGATTTCGTGGCTCCCAAAAGTGTGGCAAAGATACAAAAAATAATTTATTGGCAAGTGTTTGTGTAATTATTTTCAACAATAGACTGTTTGATAGGTATAAAATCGTAACTTTGCAGCCTAATAAAAAACGTTGTTATCATGTCACAAAGATTGCAATCCATTTTCTTTTTCCTTTCAGCGTTGCTTTTTGCGCTGTTGTTTTTTCTGCCTTTGGCAGAGTTTGATGCAGAATCGAATATTCTGATTTTCAATTTGTTTGGTATAGAATCCGGTATTCCGAACGGATCCGTTCCGTTTTCCAAAAGTTTCAGCCTCCCGGTGCTCGTTTTGGGTGTCACGGTGATGCTCCTGAGCGGTTTTTTGGCTATGGGATTGTTCCGTGCGGTGAAGCTGGCCCAATTCGTAAAACTTTACAAGGTGGCACGTATCGATATCATCGTTACCGTTGTCTGGATTGCCTTGGTGTTTGCTTTCTATATTCCCACTATTGCCAAGTCTTTGGTAGGTATGAACAGTGTTATCTATAAAGTAGGTGTGTTCCTCCCTTTGGTTGCATTGATTCTGACGATTGCAGCAGCTTCTGGATTGAAGAAAGACATCAAGAAAGTGCGCTCCACCGACCGCATCAGATGAGTTTGTGACGGTCAAGCTCGAAGATTTCCATGTCCTTGAAGGTCTTTCCTTCGATGGCCATGCGGATGAAAGTGATTTTTTTGTGGAATCCGGAATTGCCCGCAGCACCGGGGTTGATGTGCAACAGGTTGAGTTTCTTGTCATACATCACCTTTAATATATGCGAATGGCCACAGATAAAAAGGTCGGGCTTTTTCATTTTAAGGAGGTATTTCACCTCGGTCATGTAATGTTCGGGGTAACCGCCTATGTGGGTCATGAAGACCTTGGTGTCTTCGATGTTGAAAAACAGGTCTTCGGGATATTGCCGTCTCACGGTGTAGTCGTCAATGTTGCCATGGACAGCTCGCAACGGCTTGAAATTCGCTAAGGCATCAGCGGTTTCAATATTGCCGATATCACCCGCATGCCACAGCTCGTCCACGTCCTTGAAGAAATGGAAGAGCTGTGGAATGAGGGTGCAATGGGTGTCGGAAAGGATGCCGACTTTCAGCATGGCTATTTCAGATTAATCATGAAACCAATGGCAAGAACCTCTTTGAATTGCACCTTTGAGCCTTCAATTTTCACACCCTCGGCGTCATAGAACGGGATGTCGTAGTCATAAATAAGGTGCGTGGCAAGATTGCAGTTGAGCCAGTCGTTGACCTTCAGGACGAGCATGTTCTGCCAGTCGACATCGATATATTGAGGGTTCTTCAGATAGTTGGAGAAGAGCTCGAGTTTTGTGCTGAAATCAATGTTCTTGGCGATAGGATATTGGAACTTGGCCACGGCACGGGCACCAAATTCATAGCGGACTTTTTTGCCGGGGATCCATTCGGTGCTATCGTTGGGGTTGAAGTAGCCAGGCTCCACACCGTATGCCCCCACCTCGGCCAGACGCTGGTCGTTGACTATGGTAATACGTCCTGTCACAGGGGCAAAGTAAAGCGAGAAGTACTTGCTGGGCGTCCATTCGATACCAAGACCCAGGGTGATGTAAGCAGGTGCGAGGAACTTGGAGATGTAATGGGTCGTGTCAGGATCGTTGGCGTAATCAAAACCTTTGGCAAACTGGGAACGGAACGACAGTTCTGCGGCATAGTTGAGGTGCTTGGTGGCTTCCAGTCCAGCCAAGGATGAGAACTCAATCATGTCGTCGGTCTTGACGGGTTTCTGCTTGAAATTGTAGAAACAGTAGCCTAACGACATGTTCAGTGAATTGTCCCACTTGAATTTGTTTTTCAGATAATGGATTTCGTAATTCAAGACACCTTGTGCAGTGAGAGAATTTTGTCCGCCGGCGGCCCAGTTGGTGTAGGAGCTTTGGCCGAAATTAATTCCGAAATTGCCCTTGTGGGTCCAACCTTGTGGTTGTTCGTCTTGCGCGAAAGACACGATGGCCAATGAAATAGCCAAAAACGTAAATAATGCTTTTTTCATGGTTTATGTTTGTTAGTTTAAGTTTTTCAATAACTGTTGCCGTCTTGGAAGTTGCGGTTGCCGATGCTGAAGGTGATGTCCTGCAAGTTGAGGCTGCGGACATATTTGCCATCTTTTTCGGCCGGGAGCCAATGGGTTTCTTGCATGAGCCGGATGGCCTCATTGTCGCAGCCGCCGCCCACCGAGTTGATAATGACGATGTTTGATACGCTGCCGTCGGTCTCCACCACGAAACTCAAGCGCACGGTGCCTTGTATCTCGCGTTCCTTGGCCTCAGGAGGGAACTTCAGGTTACGGGCGAGGTAGGTGCCGATGTTGCCGCCGTCGGCGAAATAAGCTTTGGCAGGTTCGTCGAGTTGGTGGTAATCCTCGTAGACCTTGTTGGAATCGTCAGCTTCGAGGGTGAGTGGCAGGGTGACACGTTTGTTGCGTTTCCAATAGCGCTTGTAGCTTTTGGCATTGAAGTCAACGGTGTATTGGTAGTCGCAGTCGATGGTCAGGCCGCTGTGCATGGCTGGATGCCATAGGATGGTCTTCACCAAGGCGATGGCGACAGGGGAGGCAGCTTCGCTGAAGGACGACTTAATCATATAATCGGAAGCTCGGCCTTCTTTGTCGATATGCATTCCGACAACGACCTTTCCACTGTTGTTTTGCTGAAGGTCGGATTCGGGATAGACGAGGTTTTGCCTGATGTATTCGTCAGTCAGGCTCTTGCCTGCTAAGGGTTCCGGGTTTTTGTTTTGTGCGCTCAGTTGCAGCCCCATGAAAAGGATGGAGAACGCGATAAAGAGTCTTGCTGTTTTCATGACCGTAAAGTTTTGATGGGGCAAAAGTAGCTAATTTGTCTGAAAAATGTTTATTTTTGCGGAAAAATTCAAGTCATGGAAGACAACTATAAGAACAACATGGTGTTCGGTATCCATCCAGTGCTGGAGTTGATTCGTTCGCAAAAAGAGATAGAAAAAGTGTATGTGCAGGCAGGCACGCGCTCGCCCGAGATGGCGGAGATTGCGAATTCCTGCCGCGCCAATGGCGTTCCAGTGCAGTATGTTCCGATGGAGAAGATGAATCGCCTGACGCGCAAGAACCACCAGGGCGTGGTGGCTTTCATCTGCCCAATTGAATATCAAAATCTTGAAAATGTGATTCAGATGGTCTTTGAAGACGGTCGCGACCCCTTTGTGCTGATGCTCGACCGCGTGACCGATGTGCGCAACTTTGGTGCCATTGCACGTACGGCATTTGCTGCTGGTGCAGATGCGATAGTTATCCCTTCCAAAGGCTCGGCCCTGATTAACGGCGACGCCATGAAGACCTCGGCAGGAGCTCTTTCATTAATTAATGTATGCCGCGTGGATAATATGAAGGATGCCATCGATTTCTTGAAAGCCAGTGGCTTGCGCGTGGTGGGCTTCACAGAGAAGGCGCACGACAGCTTCTGGCAAGCGGACCTCACTGGCCCGCTCTGCGTGATGATGGGTTCCGAGGAGGATGGCATCAGTCCTGCCTATCTCCAACGCCTCGACCAGCACTTGATGATTCCCATGCCCGGCGATATCGACTCGCTGAATGTCTCTGTGGCTACGGGTGTGGTTTGCTTCGAAGTGGTCAGACAGCGGATGGGGTAGATAATCAATCCAAAAATAAATTGCCTATAGAATAAAAATCGTAAATTTGCAGCCTTAATTTTTCAAAGATGAAGAAATCCGTTTGTAAGAAAGCATTGGGACTTTTGTTCCTCCTTATTGTTTCTGGTATATATTGTGCAGCGCAACCTCCCGGCGGTGGTCCGCCTCATGGAATGAGACCTCCTGGGGGTAATCCCGAATGGAACCAAAACCAAAACATGCCGACTGTGCGCCAAAAGAAGAAAGTGCGCGAGGGCGATACCTTTGTGGTTGTGGGCTACTTGCGTGATTCCATCACGGGCGAGCCTTTGCCCTACGTCAACGTGGCTGTGCTTGATTCGGTCAACAACGAGTTTGTGAAAGGCACCGCCACCAATATCGACGGACGCTTTGAACTCAAGGACATCCCACAGGGACCTATGGTGCTCCGTATCTCTGCTATCGGCTACGGTAACCGTGCTATTCCTTTCCGCGTGAGCAACAACACCGACCTCGGCATCATTAAGATGGTGGAGAGTTCCACTTCGTTGAATGAGGTGACCATCACCGCAGAGAAACCTATCTACGCGATGGAAGGCGAGAAGCTGGTCTACAATGTCAGCGAAGACCCGTCCATCCAGACGGGAACCACCGAGGACGCATTGCAGAACGCGCCTGGTGTGGAGGTTGACGTAGAGGGAAATATCACGCTTCGCGGTGTGACGAGCGTGGAGATTTGGGTCAATGACAAGCCCTCGAAACTCACCGAGGAAAACCTGAAAACCTATCTCCAGACCTTGCCCGCCAACGCCGTTGCACGCATCGAGACCATCACCAATCCTTCAGCGAAATATGCTACCTCTGCCGAAGCCGTCATCAATATCGTCACTTCGGCGCATATAAAGAGCAACCAGTTCGTTAGCTTTGGCGTGAACGGCTCCAACCAACCTTTCGTTTCTCCGTGGATTAGCTATATGTGGAAAAAGGAGAAATGGAGTATAAATGCTTTTGCTTCAGGACGTTACAGCGACCGTCGCAACGTTTCCGACTCATGGGCCTTGCAACGTGTCGACGGCGAGAACGAAGGCGAATACATCAACACTTGGTCAGACACTACATCGCAAACCAGCGCAAATCGCCGCTATACAGCCAACGTGTTCTTGGGCATCAACTATGAAATTGACTCGACAAGCGAGATTTCGTTTGATGGCGGAGGATTCTACAACCGTGGCTTCAGCGACATGAACCGCTCGAAGCGCCAGATTTATTACTACAATCCTGAAGATGCCGCTCCTTATTCGACCCTGTTTGCCGACACCACGCTCTCCAATACTGACGACCAGTCGATTTTCGGACATGTAGGTGTCGACTACACCAAGAAGTTTGACAACAATGGTCATAACCTCCGTATCGGTTTGAACGGCAACCTTTCCAACAACGCCAATGAACAATGGTATAACCGTTATTATGAGGATTATAGCTTTAGCTATCTCGACGAACATCGTTATCTGTTGTCGAAATCCCAAAGCTATGGCTTCAGCTTGGATGCCCGTTACAACCGTCCTTACAACGAAAACGGTGAGTTGAGCTATGGTCTTCGCGCCGACCATCACCAGTCGTCTGCTACCTACGATCGCTACAACGACACGCTCCTTCAGGTGATTGATTCGTTGCGTACCTATCAGTTCAAGGATGCTGAGACAGAGTTAAGTGCCGATGTCAACTGGACGCACCGTTGGGGAGGATTCACCTTGAGCACGGGTCTTGGAGTGGAGAGCGAGCGCACCAGCTTCGACTACGATACCTATATGCCTTTTGAGGATGACAGTACATATTGGCACGTCCACCTGCGCCCGTCGATTCACTTGACTTATCGTACCGATAACATGCACAACTGGAAAATCAACTACACCATGCGCATTTCGGCACCCAACTACAGCCAAATCACACGTTTCCGCAGTTACGGCGAAGACAGCTATACGGTTGGTAATCCCAATGGCCTGAGGCACTCGTTCACTCACAATGTGGAAGCAGGATGGCAGAAGTATTTCGAGAGTTTCGGTAACATAGGTCTTGAGGCCTACGGCCGCTGGAGCACCAACGAAATCAGCTCGCTGACCGACTCGGAGTTCGATGAGTTCCTCGACCGTGTGGTGAGCTATTCGAAGCCTTATAACATGGGCAACTCGTGGCGCTATGGTACCTCGCTCAACCTGACCTACCGTCCTTCGGGATTCTTCAATGTGCGCTTGTATGCCAACCTGTACAACTACGGTTACCACATGGAATACGACCGTGATGGCGTACACCAAGTGGACGAGCGCGACAAGTGGTCGTGGAGCGTGCGTGTCAACGCTTGGGCTAAGATATTTGATCAGTTACAATTGACTGCATCGGCATTCTACAACTCACCTACGCTGAGCCTGATGAGCGAGCGCAAGGCGCGTTATTCACTCAACATGGGCTTGCGTAGCGACTTCTTCAAACGCAAGCTGTCGGTCTTCATCAATGTTCAAGACATCTTCAACTGGGGCGCTAAAGTTGGCTCAGGTTCAGCCAACACCAACCCGTACTATTTGAGCGAGAGCACCAACAAGATGCTGAACAGCCGTTATATTTCGGCGGGTTTGACCTTCCGCTTCGGTAAACTCGAACTTGAAAAGCAGGCCAAGGAAGGTGGCGACGAGACTGGCGATACCTTGTAAATGATATGAACTCGATTGGACATATCTTTAGGCTCACAGCCTTTGGTGAATCGCATGGCGCGGCCATCGGTGGTGTCATCGATGGCTGTCCGCCGCAGTTGAAACTTGATTTCGAAGGCATTGAAAGCGAGTTGCGCAGACGTAAGACGGCGCAAACCGCAACGGCTTCGCAACGCAAGGAATCTGACCACGTAGAATGGCTTTCAGGCTTGCTTGACGGCGTAACTTTAGGCACTCCGGTTGTCTTTATGGTGCGCAATGAGGATGCAAAGTCGGCGGATTATGAGTCCTTGAAAGAAATCTATCGCCCTTCACACGCCGATTTCACTTACGAGCAGAAATATGGCATCTGCGACTGGCGCGGTGGGGGCAGGGCTTCGGCACGAACCACTTTGCCCATCGTGGTGGCGGGTGCTGTCGCTAAGCAAATACTGAAAGAAAAGAACATCCGTATTCTTGCTGAAGTGGCCTCAATGGGCGATACGGAACAGGCACAAAAAGAGGGTGATACAGTGGGCGGTATAGTGGAATGCCGCATCATTGGCGCACCGGCAGGCCTGGGCGAACCCATGTTTGCGAAGTTTTCGGCGGAATTGGCTCATGCTCTGTTCAGTCTGCCTGCGGTGAAAGGGTTCGAAATCGGCGATGGTTTCGCTTTGGCCCGGATGAAAGGCTCTGAAGCTAACGACACCTTTATTAATAAAGAAGGCCGCATCACCACTTTGACCAATCACTCAGGCGGCATTCAAGGTGGCATTACCAATGGGAATGACATTGTCTTCCGCGTGGCTTTCAAGCCGATACCGAGTCTCATGAAAACCCAGCAGACCGTCAACAAGGCAGGGGAGACCTGTGAGATTGCCGTCGGGGGACGACACGATGTGTGCGCCTTGCCTCGCGCTATGGTGCTTGTGGAGGCCTTGGCGGCTATGGTGACGGTGGATATGATGCTGCTGCAAAAGACCCGTTGAGGTTAATACACGAAGAATCCGACGATTCCCGACAGTACTATCAGCAGTATAGGGTTGGCTTTGAAGAAATAGGAGGCTACGAAAGCTGCCGCGCAAATGATGACGCTGACATTATATTGTCCCTTTCCGAAATCGGGGAAGTTCTGCACGTTCATCATGGAGAGACCGGCGGCGAAGATGAGTCCGGCAATGGCAGGCTTCAATCCCTTTAGGGTGTTGGTCATCAAGGTGTTGTTTTTCCTGTTCATGAACAGCTTGAGGATGAAATACACCATGATGACGGAAGGCAGGCAGAGGGCAAACGAGGCTAATAACGAGCCGCCGAAACCTGCGGTGGTGTAACCCACGTAGGTCGCCAAATTGATGGAGATGGGGCCGGGTGTCATTTGCGAGATAGCCACCATATCGGCAAACTCAGTAGTCGTCATCCAGGCGTAATGCTCCACCACTTCGTGCTGGATGAGGGAAAGCATCGCATAGCCGCCTCCGAAGCCCAGAACGCCAATTTTCACAAAAACCCAAAGCAGTTGCAGGTAAATCACGACTTTACTTCCTTTCTTTTGGATTTTTTGTTGATAATCAATGCGTAAACCAAGCTGCCAGCGATGGCGGCAAGGATGACGTAAGCGGGCGAAATCTTAAGCCACCAGATGAGAAACACGGTGGCGACAGGGATGATGGCGGTTTTCCAGGTCACCTTGGCCGATTTGATCATCCGCAAGGAAGGGGCGAGGATGAGGGCCACCACGCAGGGACGGATGCCCTTGAAGATACGTTCCACTACCGGTTGGTCGCGGTACTCGCGGAAGACGGTGGCCAGCAGCAGGATGATGGTGATGGAAGGGATGATGGCACCCAGCATGGCAGCGAAAGCACCTTTCGTGCCTGCCACTTTATGCCCGACGTAAAGAGCCGTATTGACGGCAAATACGCCCGGAAGTGACTGAACTACTGCAATCATATCCCAAAACTCATCGTTGGCAATCCACTTCTTCCGGTCCACTACGGCTTTCTCCACCATGGATAACATGGCATAGCCGCCCCCGAGGGTAAAGGCCCCGATTTTGAAGAATGTGAAGAAAAGTTGCAGCGGTTTTTTCATGGCGCAAAAATACAGGTTTTTGTTCATCAACAATAAAAATATAGTATCTTTGCGGGCAAATTTAATGGAATATGATGCTGTTAGACTCTTTACAAGTAATGACTTTCGACCGGCCCGAGGCTTGGCAATGGTTGATTCAATTCTGTATTCTCGCGACGGCCCTTTTGCTGGGCAATGTGTTGCGGACCAATGTCCCGTTTCTGAAAAAGAGTTTGCTGCCGTCTGCCTTGCTTGGCGGACTGCTGCTGCTCATTTTCAAGCAAATCCCCAATTGCCGCGAGCTGATCAACAAACCGATGATGGAGATTGTGACCTATCATGCCTTGGGCCTGGGGTTTGTTGCTTTAGCTTTGAAAAACAATAAGATAGAGTCGAAGTCTACGCCGATGAAGGTGATAGAGACCGGTGCTCTTACCGCATCCACATACGTCATCCAAGGCATCGTGGGCTTGATTGTCTCCATCATTTTCTTCCTTGTGGGCAAGAAGCTGTTTTACGCAGCGGGTCTGTTGCTCCCTATGGGTTACGGACAGGGTCCGGGGCAGGCGTTGAACTTCGGCAAGATTTTTACAGGCTGGGCCACACAGCAAGGCATAGATTTTCCGGGTGCGGATTTCGGCCTTTCCATTGCTGCTATGGGTTTCATCGTGGGCAGTGTGGTAGGTGTCATCTATATGAACATCTTGCGTCGCAAGGGTGTGCTGTCCCGCAAAAAGATTGCCAAAGCGCAGATGAATACCTTGGATGACTATGAGAGCAAGGGTGAGATTCCCGATGCCGAGTCCATTGATAAGCTTTCGGTGCAAGTCTGCATGGTGCTGTTTGTTTATTTCCTGGTCTATCTGTTTACCAACTGGATTCAGAACATGGAGCTGGGTAACTTTGGCACCAATACCTTGAAACCCATGCTCTGGGGTTTCAACTTCTTGATTGGCACGCTGTTCGGCATCCTCTTCAAGACCATCCTGAAGCACTTCAAGAAAGCCAAATTGATGAGCCGCGAATACATCAACAACTATATGCTGAACCGCATCAGCGGCTTCTGCTTCGATATTATGATTGTGGCGGGAACGGCAGCCATCAACTTTGAGAACTTTGGCACGTTTGTGCTGCCTTTCGCCATCATCGTCTCCTTGGGAGCTATCGTCACCTTTATCTATGTGTTGTGGATTTCAAAGCATCTCTATCCCAACTACAAGTACGAGGGCTTTTTCTCAATGTTCGGTATGCTGACGGGTACGGCATCCAATGGTATGATTCTTTTGCGCGAAATCGACCCGAAGTTTGAAACGCCGGCTGCCAACAATCTGGTGCTGCAAACCCTTTCGGCTATCGTCTTGGGCTTCCCGGTGCTTCTGCTTGTGGGTTATGCCCCGCAAAGCCTCAACGCGACATTAATCACATTGGGTGTCCTCATTGTCTTCTGGGCCGCATTGACGGTCTTTATGCTGCGCACAAAGATTTTCAAGGGAAAGAAGAAGGAGTCTTAATACATTAAATACTTGGCGCGGATGGCCTTGAAGGCCTCCAGATCCTTTTTCCACGAAGCGCGGATTTGTTCTGCGCTTCTTTCGTTTTCCATGTCGCGCTGCATCTGTTTGTCGCCCGCAAGTTTGACGAAGTAATTGTTGAAGAAGCCTTTGTCTTTCAGCTGCTGATAGGCCTCGATAAGCCATTCAATGTGCAACTGATTGACGTTGAGGGTGTAATCATGGGCAAACTCAACAAGGTTCTCGCCACGGCAGCGCTGGCCTTCCAAAAGCGGTTTTGACGCCCCGTTTGTGCTTTTGGGCGTGAAAGTGTAGCCGCCGCGCATGTCAGGATGACCATAGATTTGGAAAGGGGTATCGGTGCCGCGTCCCACGCTGACGGTGGTACCCTCAAAGAAGCACAGGGTGGGGTAGAGGTAAACCGATTCCCAGTTGGGCAGGTTGGGTGAGGGACGCACGGGCAGCTCGTAAATGGCTTGGCGATTGTATTTATTAATAGGTATCACGGTAAGATTGCAGCTGACTCCGCCTTTCAGCCAGCCTTCGCCGTTCACCATCTTGGCATATTCGCCGATGGTCATGCCGTAAACGACCGGAACCTGATGTAATCCCACAAACGAGCTGTTCTCCGGCTTCAGCACGGGACCGTCAACGTAGAAACCGTTGGGATTGGGCCGGTCGAGGACGATGACGGGAATGCTGTTTTCGGCAGCGGCTTCCATCACGTAGGTCATTGTGGAGATGTAGGTGTAGAACCTTACGCCGACATCCTGTAAATCAAATAGAATAATGTCGATGTCATGCAGCATCTCCGGGGTGGGCTTTTTGTTCTTGCCATAAAGCGAGACGATGGGGAGTCCCGTACGTGCGTCCTTGCCGCTGTTCACTTTGGCCCCGGCATCGGCGTTGCCACGAAAACCATGTTCGGGCGTGTAGATTTTCTTGATGTTGATGCCCAACGAAAGCAAGGTGTCTACCAAGTGCGTCTCACCGATGATGCTGGTCTGGTTGCCGACTACTCCCACGCGCTTGCCTTCGATAAGCGGCAGATAGTCATCCATTTGCATAGCGGCGGAGATGTAATGCTCCTTGTCGACGAAGGCCAGTGGGGAAGTGGTTGTCGTGGTGGGCTCTTGCGCTTTGGCTCTTGGGTTGGGCTCATCGCCCATTTTGAAGATTTGGGCGTGGGCAGGCGCGAGGAAAGCGCACATCAACATTGCGAGGAAAAAGAGTTGTCGTTTCATTGTAGGACTGTTTGGTTTTGCAAAAGTATCGAAAATTGTGCAAATATCGCGCCGAATGGTTCGGGTAGGTCAATTTTTACTATTCGTTTTATTTGTTTTTTTCAGCTAATTAGGTTGTTTTTCGGGAAAATGTGTAATTTTGCAGCAATAAAACAAGACTAACATGTGTACTTACAACATCACATTGAATGATTCTTTAGTTGAAAAAGCGCGTCCTGCTTTCGCCAACGACAAGGCTTTGCAAAAGTGGTTGCAAGATCAAGTTTCGGCCATTTTGGAACATTACCTAAGTAGCCGTATGGAATCAGAGTCGGCTGCTCGTCAATGTGCTATGGTAGAAGAGAGCATGACAACGGCTTTCAACGAACTGCATTCGGGTCAGGCCAAGAAAAATGCACGCGGCTTGTTTGCGCAATAATACATTATTCCATGACGGTTATTATTGATTTCCTGCCCGAGTTTGAAAGACGAGCAAAGGTGTTGGCCAAGAAATATAAGTCTTTTCCATCTGATTATGATGCTTTTCTCGACGAGTTGGAGAAGAATCCTTTTGGCGGCGACCCGCTAGGTCATAACACCTACAAATGTCGTATGGCCATTGCATCGAAAGGCAAAGGGAAAAGTGGCGGCGCACGTGTAATTACTTATAATGTCGAGAAGCAAACGGCTGACGAAGTTCTAATAACATTGATGTCCATTTACGACAAATCGGAAGTCGACAATGTTTCAGATGCTTATTTGCGCCAACTGGTGCAATCTATTGAGTGTAGGAGTAACTTTACAACTCGATAACCCAACCGGAATCCAATTTAGATGTCTGCCCCAAAATTCATAGCTGACCGGATTTTTTCGCTTTCGAAAGAAAATTTGTCTTCGACGGTGATGCGGCTGTCTGTTGCGAGTGTGGCTTTGGCCATCATCGTGATGCTGATTGCATGGGCCGTCGTGGTGGGTTTCAAGAACCAAATCCGCGACAAGGTGATTGGCTTTGTGGCTCCCATTCATGTGCAGTCGCTCGACAAGAACGAGTCGGTGGAGGAGACCCCGTTTTGCTTGGATTCGCTGTTGGTCAGCAGGTTGAATTCCATTGATGGCATTGCTCATTATCAGATGGTGGCCAACAAGGCGGGTATGATTAAGACCGATGATGAGATACAAGGCATCGTGCTGAAGGGGGTGGACGGGAACTACGACTGGAGCTATTTCAGCAACTGTCTGATTAAAGGCCAAACCCCTGCCTACAAGGCCGATGAACGCTCGACAGACGTGCTGCTCTCCAAGGTGATTGCCGACAAGATGCTGCTCGACGTGGGCGACGATGTGCGCGTGTGGTTCATCGACAAGGACATGCAGGCGCGTGGCAGGAAGTTCACGGTGTCGGGCATCTTTGAGACGGGGCTGTTTGAGTTTGACGAGCGTTTTGTCTTCGCCGACCTCAACCAGATTCGTAAGCTGAACGGTTGGGATGACGACGAGGCCGGCTTGGTGGAGATTGCCCTGGATGATGATGCGGATGCCGATGAGGTCAACAACCGGCTATATTACAGCCTGCCGACTAATCTGGCTTCTTATACCGCCCGCGAAAGCAATCCGAAGGTCTTCGACTGGCTCGATTTGCTCGACACCAACGTGTGGCTCATCATGGCTCTGATGCTGCTTGTGGCGGGTATTACTGTCGTTAGCATGCTGCTGATTATCATTATCGAACGCACTTCAACCATCGGTTTGCTGAAAGCTATGGGCGCCAGCAACAAGTTCGTCCGCGAGGTGTTTTTGCGCCGTTCGCTGCGCATCTTGTTCGTCGGCATGCTTATCGGCAACGTCATCGGCCTGGGCTTCTGCCTGTTGCAGCAACAGACGGGTTTGATTAAGCTTGATGCTGCCACCTATTACCTTTCCGCTGTGCCCATCGAGTTGCATCTGAGCACCGTGGTTTTCATCAATTTGGGAACGTTCATGCTCTGGGTGCTCATGCTGCTCATTCCCACTTCGGTCATCAACCGCATTAGTCCTACGAAATCAATTCGTTTTGAATAAACTATAACACTTAATGATATGAAAGACTTTACCATTATGCCGCTGAAAGGCTACGGCGAAATCCCTTTCGGAATGACGCTTGACGAGACAGTCAAGTTGCTTGGCAAGCCCAATTACACGGAGGAACTGGGCGACATGGAGGAGACGGGTAACCGCTCTATCTATTACGAATACAATGATATTCAAACGAATATCTATTTTGAGGGCATCACCAAATCAGTGGTGGCCTGCTTTGAAACCGAGAAAGAGGAAGCCTCGCTTTATGGCAAGAAGGTGTTTGAGCTGAAGAAAGCCGACATCGTCAAGCTGATGAAAGACAATGGCTTCAAGGAGATGGAAGAGGAGACCGAGGACGGCGAGCTGCGCGTTTCTTTTGAGGACGGCATGATAGATTTCTTCTTTGCAGAGGATGTGCTGATGGCCGTCAGCTGGGGTGTCCTTGTGGATGAACAGGGGGAAATCATTTGAACTTTTTTGCACGCTGAAACCTCTGAGTTATGGGAAACGCAAAGCAATGGCAACAGAAATACGATGCCTTTGTGGCGTATTTCGAGGAGCATCTGCCTGTGGCAGAGACCGAGCTGGAATACAACGACCCATACCAGCTGTTAGTGGCAGTCATCCTCTCAGCCCAATGTACCGACAAACGCGTCAACATGACCACACCGGCCCTGTTTCGGCGTTTCCCCACGCCTCAGGATATGGCCGCTTCCACGGTGGAGGAGATTTACACTTACATCAAGTCGATTTCCTATCCCAACAATAAGGCCAGAAACCTGTTGGGGATGGCGCAGGCCCTCGTCAGCGACTTTAACGGTGTGGTCCCTGATAATATGGAGGACTTGCAAAAGTTGCCCGGCGTAGGCCGCAAGACCGCCAACGTGATGATGGCGGTGGCCTTCAACCAGCCTGCAATGCCTGTCGACACGCACGTCTTCCGGGTGGCCAACCGCATAGGCCTGACCAAAAACTCCAAAAACGTCGTCGAGACCGAGAAGACGTTGGTGGCGCATCTGCCCAAGGAGGTGCTTTCGAAGGCACACCATTGGCTTATCCTGCACGGGCGCTATACATGCCAATCCCGCAAACCCCAGTGCGGGGAGTGCGGGATTGCCGGCATTTGTGATTACTACAAAAAGAATCTTACTTCAAATCGATGAAAGGCACCGCGTTGCCGAGCATATACTGGGGCATCTTGCCGTCCCATTTCTGCACGGCCTCGTAGTTGACCAGCTTGGGGTTGCTCTCCAGGGCAGCTGCCTTGATGCTCATGGCCTCGGCTTCGGCTTGGGCCTTGATTTTGGTCTGCTTGGCTTGCTCTTCCACCTGGATGGTGACGTTCTTGGCCTTCAGGGCGTTTTGCTCGGCCACCTGCTTCTCCTTGATGGCGGTCTCAAAGTCGTCGTCGAAGTCGATGTTCGTAATCTGGAATTGGATGTTCATGAAATAGTTGCTGTCGAGAGTCTGGCGCAGAGATACTTCTATCTCGCGGCGGACGGCATCGCGGTTCTCCACGATTTCGGTGGCCGCAAAATTGCCGAAGCTTTGTTTCATGGACGAGCGGATGAACGGCACCACAATGCGGTTGTGGTAGTCGTCGCCGACGTTTTTCATCAGCTTGCTGACGTTTTCGCGCACCAGGTCGTAGTTGATGGTGTATTCCACTTCCGAGGTCTGCACGTCGCGGGTGTAGCTGTTTTCCTTGCCGTCGAATTTCTTCTGTTGCACGTTGACGCGCTTGACGGTCTGGATGAAGGGAATCTTCATGTGCAGGCCGTCGCCGATGACGTCGTCGCTCATCTTGCCGAAGGTGGAAAGCACGCCGCGCTCCGTCGAGCGGATGGTGTAGAACGACGAGAAGAACACCATGATGGCCAGTAATCCTAAGACACTCCATGAGAGGTAGCGTCCGATTTTCTTGTTGTTGGGGTTGATGTTGATGTAAGGCTGGTTCATTTTGCTGTTGTTTTAATGTTAAGTTTGGGCAAAAATACATATTTTTTCGCTGATAAGAAAAAGATGTTTATTTTTGCAGAACAAAAAACTAAAAACACTAGCCATGAATAAAAAACGGTTATTTGGAGTTTTGTCGGTTTTGCTCGTCTTTGGAACCATGATGTTGCATATTACGGCTTGCAATAAGGAAGAGCCCAACCCCATCAAGGTCATTGACCTTGGAAAATTTCCCGAGGAGTATTTACCCACTGTTCCATATTGTGATGGTGATGTGGTCAGGATGATGCATGAAAGCAATCGTCAAATCATCATTTACCATGTGTCGAGAGGGCATTTCAGTCCTTTGGATGATCCTTCTGGTTGGTATGGCTCACCGGTTTATGATTATCAAGTATATTGGACCACGTTAAAGCCTGACTATCCTACCTTTGAGATGCAAGTATTTATGTCAAACGAATATATGCGATATGAACTAGAGGGTTTGGATGCCTCCAAAACAGGCTATATCGTGTTGGCGAATAGTGATGCAAACGTTCCATTTATCAATACCGATGCTACGGGTTACACCAAATTGGACTCTCTCGAAGTGTATGGACATACCTATTATGATGTTTTCAAATTGGATTGCGACCCTGATTATACGGTTATCGAGGGAACCATTTATGCGGCCACCTGTTATTACAATTATGCGAAAGGCTTTGTCGGCATAGAAATGTCAAATGGTGAAAAATACTGGCTTTATGAGGAATAAATGTTTGATTCTGTTGCTTTTGGCCGCTTTGATGTCGTCTTGTGTCAAGGTAAAACAATACTATATCAGTGATGAAGCAAAAGCATGGTTTGTGGATGACGACAAGTGCGAATGCATTATCAGAGACGAGAATGGCATCGAGCGAGGACTTCATGTGACTATTCCATCGATTCAAATTTTGGAGGTCCAGCAGGCCAGACCCCGGTAGGTTTCCCCCTCTGAGAGGGGGTGCCCGAAGGGCGGGGGAGTCATACTGCCGCTTAGCGTCATCGCGAGCGAAGCGTGGCAATCCAGACCATCACTTTTGCAGTATCTGCTTCCGGTTCCAGCCTAGCCGTTTGTAGCTCACATGGATAAACGTCGGGTAGAGGATCAGCTGGTCGAACTTGCCGTTGGCGATGAGGATTTGTGCCAACTCGTCCAGGTCGCCTTCGTTGCCGACGACGGGCTGGATGTCGGCCGCCTCGCCGCGCGTATGCTGGCTGTTGGGGCTGCCGCCCACGAGGCGGTTGAGTTTGGGGCAGCGGTAGCCGCTGCTGACGCGGATGGGGCGTCCGTAGGCCTCGCGCAAGGGGTCGAGCACCACGTCGACCAAGGCCCTGAGGTTCTCTTCCGCCTCTTTGGGAGCACCGTTCCAGAGCTTGTGTTTCAGGGCAGTATCGCTTTTTAGCAACTCACTATACGTAAAGTACTTCATTGTATTTCAGATTTCAACGTTAATTATCGTTAATTGACTATTAATTTTTTATTAATTCATTGGTTTGCAGCCTTGTCGTCGCTTTGCGCTTCCCCCTCTGAGAGGGGGTGCCCGAAGGGCGGGGGAGTCCTACTGCCGCCTTGCGCTTCCCCCTCTGAGAGGGGGTGCCCGAAGGGCGGGGGAGTCCTACTGCCGCTTTGCACCCGACTGCCGCTTCGCGTCATCGCGAGGCACGAAGCGATCCAGGAAATCCGTTTCTTGAGGAGTTAGCCCCTGGATTGACTACGTCGAATCTTCGATTTGCTTCGTCGTTTCTCCTCGCAAATCGTCAGATTCGACGATGCGAAGTGAGTCAATGACGCGAAGCGCGTCAAGGTTTCAGCGATTTCAGCGATTTAACTTCGTTGAATGCTAAGCATTTCTGCGTGAGACCTTACTCAGTGGTGCCGCCGCTGCCGCTCACGTTGAGGGCTGCGCTGATGCAGGGCGAGAAGTCGTAGTTGGTGGTGCTCAGCTTGTCGAGTTCCGGCGCGTCCGGTGAACTGGAAGATTGAAACAATTCTTGCCATGATTTTTGAAATTTTGGTTGGTTAGTAATTAGGTTAGTTGGTAGTTGGTTTTCGTTTTCGTTTTGGTTTTGGTTTTCGTTTTCGTTTTCGTTTTCGTTTTTAAGACGATGCAAAGATACAATCATTTTTCTAAACAACTGACAATTAGTTATTTGTACAAATAATTTTTTCGCGGTGCCGCTTTTTTTGGAGCCACGGCTAAGTCAGAGGTAAGTCGAGGGTGAGTCGAGGGTGAGTCGAGGGTGTATCGAGGGTGAGTCGAAGGTAGACAGCATTTGGGGTCATGGTTACTCAGCAATGAAGTCGACGTTAGACGATGTTTCGGTGTCCCTGTCCCGCAGCTGGCTGACGGGTCAGTAAGTGTCCCAACTGTCTCAAAGTGTCCCACCTGTCCCTTAAGGGACAGTGGGACAGGACAGTGTGGGACAGTGCGTGACACTAAGGCCGCGTCAGTATTTCAGTATCAGTTCTTCCGCATTTGCATTGTTTTCGACCACGAATTGCACGAATAACACGAATCTAAATTCGTTGGATTAGTGGGATTCGTGTTCAATGAAAAATGAATTGTTCAGTCAAGCGGGACAAACTGTTGCTATTTGGTGTTTTTTTCCTAACTTTGCGGCAAAAATAAGAAGTCATGGGTGCATATATCAACATCGGCAATGCCGGATTCCAAAGG
>JAILDR010000005.1 GCA_024689285.1 Bacteroidales bacterium
AGTCTGGTTAATGATTCTGTTTTTTGTCTCGGTTTTGCCGCCTCGCGAGTCTGCACGTGTTGGTCCCGGGAGTGTGCACGTGAAGGCTCGGGGAGTCTGCAAATGCAGGCGCTCGTGCCTGCTTTCAAAAGACGATGCAAAGATACGGCATCGCCAACGGGCACTCGGGCGATGGCCGACGATGCCGTGCGATAGCGGGGCATTTTGGGGCTTTTTTTTCGGAGGGCGGGTTTGCCGCGATGGAATCGCGGGGGAAGGGACCGAACAGCAGGGAGGCTGGGCTCGCCTACGGCTCGCCCAGCTGATCGACGATGGCCTTCACCTGGCGCGGCGTGAACGCCTTGCTGGTAGCGCAATAGCCCGTTGCTTGCAGCTGTTGCCAAAGTTGCTTGCAGTTGCGTATCCAGCTCATCAGGTGGTTGACCGCCGTTCGCGGCATGCTGTCGGGGAAGTAGAGCAGGGCCAGCTCTTTCTTGGTATAGGCGCGGATGATGAAGTCGGTCATGATATTGTTAGTTTAGAGTTTAGGGGTTAGAGTTTAGAGTCAGTTGGGAGTTGATAGTTGAGAGGTAATACTCGCTGTAGTCCTTGCAGCCCTGCGGCAGCTGGTGGTGCTGTAGGTTGGGCAGGACTTCTTTTAATTGGAGGAAGAGCCGTTCGCCGGGCGCGTCTTTGTCGGGGTACATGTGGAAGGCAGTTGAGCGTTGAGAGTTTAGCGTTGAGAGTTGTTCCTTGTCCTTGGGTTTGAGGAGTGTGGCTGAGGGGATGGCGATGGCCTTGTGTCCGGCCGAGAGCATGGCCCAGCAGTCGGAGCAGCCTTCGGTGATGAAGAGCGGCTCGCCAGGCTTCAGGCGGTTGAGGACGGGCAGGTTGTAGATGCCGCAGTCCGAGCCGTTGAGGAAGCGGAAGCGGGGCGCGTCTGGCAGTCCCGCCGTCTCGCCGTCTTGCGTCTTCTGATAGTTGAGGTTGCGGTTTTGTATGCCTGTCAGTCGGCCTTCGCGGTCGAAGTAAGGGATTTGCAGCCAGTCGATGCCCTCGCGGTCGCGGAAGGAGTTGAGCCGGCACCAACGCGCCACTCTTGGGTCAATCTTGCGCTCGTCGAAGAGGAAATGACGGGCGGGTTCGCTCAGCCGGGGGCGTTCGAAATAGCGGGCGTAGTTAAATTCGGAATGCGGAGTTCGGAAATGCGAAGCATTCGACGAAGTCAATGCGGAATAACTCCCCCCTGCCCCCCTCTCAGAGGGGGAAGCGCAAAGCGGCGCGGTTTTCTGTCCGACGGGCAGCGTCCGGTAGGTTTCCCCCTCTGAGAGGGGGTGCCCGCAGGGCGGGGGAGTCAACACTCCGTCAGCTAACCAGCGGCAGGCTTCCTTGAAGCCGAGGTTGAGGTAGCGCATCACCAGGTCGATGGTGCCGCCCGAGGCGTTGCAGACGAAGCAGCGGAAGGTGTTTCTTCTGACGGAGAAGGAGAGCGAGGCGTGATGGTCGTCATGAAATGGGCAAAGAGCCTTGTGTCGCGTAACTTGGAGTCCAAGTCGCTCCGCGACCCCCTCGATGGGGAGTTCGCGGAGCTTTTGAAGATCTTGCCGGTTCATCATCTTGAATCTTTGTTCGAAGAATTGCCTTTCAGATAGAGCTCGGTCTTGGAGTAAAGACTTGTCTCGCTCGAGCGAGTGATGAAGCCGCGAGACACCCATTTGTACAGCTGATCCTTGGCTCCATCTTTGCTCTTGCCCATACTTGTACGTAGTGCTTCCAACTGTGCCTCGTTGAAGGTTTCGGGCAGGTCGTCGAGCATGTTCTTCGGGCCGCGCCGTTGCGCCTCGTTCAGCTGGTCGGCATCTTGATGGAGCAGGTCGGCGAAGATCTGCATCTTGCTCCAGATGTCGCGGTAGACCAGCCACTCCACCACGTCGCCCATGGCCTTGGTCCAGGTCTGGTTGTTGAGCACCCACAGCACGCAGCCCGCCTTCCATGCCGACACCAAGGCACGCTTCGAGGCATCCCACAGCACGTCGTCGTCGGTCAGGTCGCCCAAGGTGGCCATGTCCTGCGCCAGCTTGTCGGTCAGCTTGTTCAGCGGGGTGATGATGAAGCGTCCCTTGCAGATGTTCAAGCGCACCAGGTACTCGTCAAGCATCTTGTAGAACTCGTCTGAGTACTTGCCCTGCCGGGGGATGCGCCCGTCGCGGCTGGTTCGGGCCTTGTAGGAGAAGACCATGCGCCCGAAGGTGCCGTTGAAGAGGTCGTTCTTGTAGAACTTGCGCGTAGCGTAGGGCGTACTCGAAATCGTCAGGTTGGCCCTCAGGATGGGGTTGCCCGTCACGCCGTCGGCTGTGGCACGAAGGGCACCGGTCCGTTGCCGGTCGTAGATGTTGCGCAGCATCTGGCTGATCTGCTTGTGGCCTCCGCATATACGGTCGGCCATCTCCACCTCCGGCATGTTGAGGTACTGCGTGCGACCGCCCAAGGCTTCGCAGGCCATCGCGTTTTGAAGGAAGGCCGCCGAGGTGACGTCCGAGGGTGGAAACCAGAAGGCTACATCGGGACGGGCGGGTTTCTCCTTGTTGGCACTCTTGGTCTTCATCTGCCGCTGCCACTCGACGAGCTTCTTCAGCTCCTCCTCGTCGTGCTGACGGAAATCGCGACAGATGGCCTCCACGAGGTTGGACAATTGACCCTTGTTACCCCCACTTTCGGCCACTAAGTTGGCCATTTGGCCGCAAAGTTCCTTCCAACTGAGGTCGGGGTACTGAAACTCCGCGCCGCTCACATGTGCCCCGAGGACGGGGAAAAGCATGGGAACGAGGGGTTCGTGCATGTCTTTCGAGGTCTGCGTGAGCAGGAGTTTGATACATTCTGTCCCTTTTCCAAGGGTCGGCATCTGGGGTGCCGTTGCTTTGCTGATATCGTATCTCATTGTCTTGTTGCTTTTTAGGTGAATACTGATTGTCATAGTTCAACTGTAGTCTGACAGTTGACAGTTGACAGTTCTTTTTTTTGTGATGCCAAATCCTTTTATTTATATATATAACTATCTATATATTAAGTATTTATATAATCTTTAGAAAGGGTTTTTGTCATTCATTTTTTAATTGTCCAACTGTCAACTGTCAGAATTGTCGACAGGTTACTTACTTGGATACCTCCTTTTCTAAAAGGCTTTCAAAAGCCCAGAGGAGTTCGTTGGCCACGCCACGGGCGTAGACGAAGGCACGGAAGCCTCTCCCTTCCTTTATAGGCTTGAAGTTGGGCTGCAGGCTGCCGTCTTTCCAGCGGGTGACGGTGATGTACTTGCCGTCGTACAGCCTGGGGTTGCGTTTGTAGACCTTCGGCGGCAGGGTCTCGATGAAGGTGTAGTGCTCTTCCGTGTCCCGGGTGAGCTCGCCGGTGTAATGCTTGCCTATTGCGGCAATGCTGTCGTTGCGCAGGATGGTTTTCACATTCACGCAGAAATCTGTGTTGTGGTTGCAACCTTGCTCCTTATTATATTCTTTTGCAGGAGGGGTTGGGATGAAATGCTTGTTAGACATGATGCATGTCCTTTCCGGGTATGCCCTCCGTCTCACACGAGGGGCCCTCCGCACAACTGAGGAAGTGAGACAGGCCTACGGTCCTTCGCTTGACCATTTTCCTCGTTGCTTGGTGATGCAAAAATACTGACATTTAATAACTTAGTATTGATTTTGCAATCAATGGAAAACTGATTGGAAAGGCGTTTTTCTGATTCCGGAAACAAGTTTGACTGATGGCTTTTCGACTTTTCTGATTGTTGGGTGACCGAAAACTGATTTCCATCGGGGAAACGATAAGGATTGCCATCAGGATGGGCGCCGGAAAATCAGACAATCCCCAAAAAGCTGATTTTGCCGACGGGTTCACGGATAAAAAAAACGTATCAGTCCGAGCGGGCCGATACATTATCTCATGGATTTTCCCGAAAAAAATATTGAAACGTTCCGAAAAATCAGGAATTCGCCACCATCGTTACCGTTTTTGTGACGCCAAAGCGGTTTCTGAGGTCGCTTTCGAACTCTTCGTACGACCCGTCCAGGTCCTCCATAACCTCTTGTTTGCAGGCATTCACCGACTGGTAGGCTATGGTGTAGAACTTGTGTCGGGCCGACGAGAGGTAGATTTCGTTGAAATATCCGACGGCAGCCTTCTCACGTCCTTTGGAGATGCCGACAAAACGCAGGAACATTTGTACATACTTGGCCGGAAGGTGCTGGCGATGATAGCTGTCGGGAATCAGCTCGTCGAAATGCCTGATGATGTAGCGGTACTTGTGCACTTTCTGCACATCGTTTCCAAACAGCAGGATCTCGGCTCTGGTGAGGTCGTTGCCTTCCTTTTCGTCAAGCATCTGTTTGATGATGAGCTGCTTGACCTCTGTCTTGGTGTAATTATGGTATCCTACAGGAGCCCATGCCTCGTCGTTTTCATAATGGTTGCGGCTGGCGATGGCCGGATTGTATTCTTCCGTCAGGCATTCCGAATCGCGCTGGAACACCATGAACAGGTCGGTAATTACACCCAGCACGTTCTCCTTGAATTTGTCGTAGAGCAATTTGCAGTACTTGTTGTCGCTCCTGATTTGCTTCTCATCATCCAGCACCTGCTTGCAGAGTTGGATGCTGCGGATCAGGACCATGAAGAACTTCTCCATCTCGTTGTAGAGCTCGTTGACGCAGTCGGGATAACCCTCAAACTCAAACAGGTCAAGTTGATAGGCATTGGCGCTTAAGTTCGAGTAATTAAAGGCAGACACGGGGTTGTTGCCTATGGCGTGATAAATGCTTTCTCTACGTGCTCTCGGGCAGAAATCCAGGAAGAGCTTTTTGGTCTCGCTGATGCCGCTTTTGAGTTTGCGGAGCAGCACCAAGGC
>JAILDR010000030.1 GCA_024689285.1 Bacteroidales bacterium
AAAGGCACTTGCACCGTATCAGACAAGGAGCAGACTCGAAACTTGTTCGATATTTCCCCCTTACTTCTCCGTCATTTCTTCGATAAAAAATCGAACAACTAACGGACAACTATCGAAGAACTAACGAACAACTGACGGAGAGATGGCGACTCTGCCTGCTCTTTGGTCGCTCTCAACTCCCTTCCAGCTCCTTTCCTGCTCCTTGGCAAATACTTGGCAACTTTTGTATTCCCAATCTATAGCCGGTGAGCAGGGCTCATGGGTTAACCATGGACAGAAGAAACAACTTTCCAGTCGTCAATCTTATGCGTTTCGCTGGAGAAGTTCACCCCTATTTTGTACAGTTTTCTGGGGTCATTCGCAAACGGAAGCGCATAACCTTTGTCTTCTATCTGCTGTAAGGCGACGGTGGCGTTCTTGTCCACCTTCAACTCAAGGATATAGATATAGTCTGAGGTCTGCATCAGGATGTCCATGCGTCCGTCGGCAGTGTGACGCTCCACTTCCACATAAAAACCCAACAGCTTGAAGAAGACATACAGCGTGTTCTGGAAATAAATCTCGGCATTGCCCACTATCTGGTAGTCACCATCGGCAAACAAGGCCTCCAACCTCCGCATGAAGCCTTCGGCATCTCCCGTTTCCACATCTTTCACAAAGCGAACCACCGAAAACGAACTCTTGTTGAGGGTTATCTTGGGCGCATAAAAGGGATAGAGGAACTTGGTGAAACCTTCCTCCACCTCACGGTTGGGAAAGCCCAAATGGTACTCACCAAAACGTTCATCGTAAGACTTGATGGTAAGGTAACCGCTCTGAAACAACAATGGCAGCGGGTTCTCGTCCATGATGTCGATGCTGTTGAGCGTGTCTGCGGTGAGTCCCTCACGGGTCATCTCCTCCAGAGGATAGCTGGTTTTCTGCAACTGCTTGACGAGAAATGTTGGGGTGCCCGTCTCAAACCAATAGTCTTTGAACACCTTATAAGCCAAAGTGTTCAGCAAGCTGAACGGGTTGTATATACCTCCCGAACCGGGATAAAAATGGTAGCCGTCAAAATCATGTTTCAACTTAGCATAACATTCCTCCTTACCCATCCCGTTGGCAACTGCCAATTCCTGAACCCCCTCATCGAAATATCGATGCAACTCCTCTTCAGTAATACCACAGATATCGACAAACTGTGGCAGCAGGGAGATATCGGTCAAATGATTCAAGTCGCTGAAAACACTCACTTTGCCGAATTTGGTGACACCCGTGAGAAAAGCGAATTTGATATACTCGTCACACGACTTGAGGTTGCCATAGAAAGCTTTCAGAGTGGAGCGGAACTCGGCCTGCAAAGTCTCGTTGCCGATGGCCTGCAGCATGGGTTTGTCGTACTCGTCCACAAGGATGACGACACTCTTACCTGTCTGCTTGGCGACAGCTCTGATAAGAAGACCAAAGCGGGAGGCAAGAGAATAACCGCTGTCGGTTTGCACGCCATACTGTTGTTCCCAATTATTCAAGGAAATCGCCAATCGTTCTTCAAGATCGCCAATCGTGTCGTATTTCCCCACATTGAGATCGAGATACAATATGGGATATTGTTCCCATTTCTCCTCCAACGAGTCAAGTGCAAGCCCCTCAAACAACTCTCTTTTCCCCTCGAAATAGGCACGGATGGTGGACAACAGAAGCGACTTACCAAAACGGCGTGGACGGCTCAAGAAATAATAGCGACCTGTATTGGCGAGATTGTACACATGCTGTGTTTTGTCAACGTAAGCGTAACCTTCCTTGCGAAGGCTCTCAAAGTTTTGTATTCCAATAGGGTATTTCATATCGTGCAATTCAGATGTCCATTTGAATTTGAATTGCAAAGATAGGCATTTTTCTGATACTGATGCAAATAATGGCTGGATTCAGCAAAAAACTCGGGAAAGCTGCTGACCATCCATCCCTACCTTATATCCGCTCCTGTGGTCGGGGGCGTTGTCGTCCCGGTCCGACACACGACGTTTTGTCGAGAAAACCCTACCATCTCCCCGAATATCCTCCGCCGCCACTGCGTCCGCCTCCAAAGGAGCCTCCCGACGAACGGCTGGAAGAATGACTGGAATAGCTTCTGCTGGATGACGAGCCGGACGATGAACTGTCACTGGAGTAATACACCTTCTTCGGTATCACGACAGACTTGAGGAGGGTATGGCCGCAATGCTGGCAGATGTAGGTCTTTCTCTCCTCGCCGCTGCTTGAGTAAGTGGCTTCCTTGAGGGTCTCCGTCTTGATATATTTCAAGGTATATGCGCCGCATTGGGGACAGGTGGTAAACTGAGAGTATTGCTTTCCATGCTCCTTCACCACGATGGCATGGTCTCTGGCACAGCGGTATGCCGTGAACCTCAAAGCCCCTGCCTTGTCCTCGGCAAGATGATTCTCCGGCAATCTAAACGTGCCGTCTTTCTTCATGGCATCGCCACAGACAGGACAGCAGCATTCATTGCTTTGCTCAATCTTTTTCTTGTAGATGCGGTTATAGACCCATCCTAACCAAGGTGCCATCCACATCGCCACCTTGTTGGCTGTATGGTTGCTTGCCGCTTCATAGACCGACTTGGGATTGATGGAGGAGGCCGACAGTTTTTGGGCTTCTTTCAGCACCCGGTGGTTGTGGCGGAAACAAATCCAGGTGAGATACAAAATCAATGTGCCAATAGCGTTCAGCTCGAAACGCCGATTCTCTTCAAGGTCGGGGAAGGCGACAATAACAACCATAGCGACAACGAAAAGAAGCATGAAGGGGGACATACCTATCATCAGTCCACCGAGACAGCCCTTGCCGTCCCAGGGCGAACCCGACCAGGATGTCTTGAAACCGTCAATGTAAGTAACCCCTTGTTCTTCGGTGGAAGAGAACTTGTCTGCCACAGGCGTTTTGGTTTTGCGCTTGACTATCCAGAAGATGACACCGAGCAGTGGAAGGACAAACAAAAGAAGGGCAAAAAAGATAAAGACGACACTGTACTCATCAAGCGGATTGCTCTCGCCGCTGGATTCATCGTCTGCTTTAGGAAGGGTTGTCTTAAGCCCCATAGGAATCTCTCCACCATAGACAGTGACAATCTCGGCCACACCTGAGACGAGACCGCCTTCGTAATCGCCCGCCTTGAAGAAAGGTACGATTTTTTTTGTGAAGATACGTTGGCATTGGGCATCGGTAAGGGTCGCCTCTGCGCCATAACCTGTCTCAAACTCCAAGGCATGCTGGTCCTCGACGAACAGCAGCAGCACGCCATTGTCGGTGGCAGCGTCACCGATACCCCATTCGTTGAACAGCGCTGTAGCGAAGTGCTTCGGGTCGCTGCTGCCGATGGAATTCAATGTCACCACAAAGACATCGGCTTTGTCGCGGATGGCACACAACGCGGTGTTAATCTGCATCTCGACGCTGTCGGAGAGATAGCCGTCTGGGTCGCTGACGTGGATATCGTTGCTTTGCAAGCGGGTATTCGGGACAGAAGAGACGGTCCAGATTGTTTGCGAGAAAGCGCTGAAAAACAGTGTAATGAATAACAAAAACAGTAAAAACTTCTTCATAGGTCAGAATTCTGTTGTTGGCCACAAAGATACAAAAATGCACCATATCGCAAATTTTATTATTTTTGCAGCAAAATTTTGCAGAGGACAGACCATGTTTGACGACGAAGACATTGATAATTATTTTGACGAAGAGCAGGACCGCAAGGCTGCAATAGAGCGGTATGAGGACATGTTGAAGACCAACGGGACGGCCTATTTCGACAGTGCGGAGTTTGAATACATCATCGACAACTACGTGGAGAAAAACCAGTTGCGCCGCTCGCGCGAGGCTATCGACCTTGCCATGCAGCAACACCCCGAAAGCAGCATACTCAGAATCAAGGAAGCCCGCCAGTACCTGCTGGAAGGCCAAGCCGAGAACGCTTTTCAAATCATGCAGCACGTCGAACGCGACGAAGATGACACCCCGGACTATTTCCTCGTCTTGGGCAGTTGCCTCGCTGCGCTGGGCAAGTCGAAAGATGCCCTTGACAACTACTTCAACGCCCTGCCCTACTTCGACGAAGACGAGAATTTCGACCTCTACAATGCCATCGCATACGAATACCAACGTTTGAACAAATATGACCTCGCACTCGATTTCTATCAACGTGCCCTCGCTTTGGCCACTGACGAGAACAACGAGCGTGACACTATCTACCATGAGATTCGCCACTGCTTCCTCAGCCAAAACCGCAAGGAAGAAGCCATCGCCTTTTTCCAGCGTCTTGTCGACGAAGACCCGCACAACAGCAAGGCATGGACCAACATCGGTGACTGTTACCGCATGGCGGGAGAATACGAGGAAAGCATCGACCCCTACGAGTTCGCCCTCGCCATCGACCCTGAAGACCTTTGGACGAATATGCACCTGGCCGATATCTACTACGACCTCGGCAGATACAAGGAAGCCATCGACACGCTTGAAGAGGCCCTGCGCAATGGCGTCGAGACCTCCATCATACACACCTCGCTGGGCGATTGCTACTACCGCCTCAACGACCTGCAAACTGCTGAAGAACACTTCCGAAAGGCTATAGAAATGAACGAACTGAACGGCGGTGGCTGGGCCGGGCTCGGCTACATCAGCAGCGACCGAGGCGACAGCAAAACTGCCATCAAATACTTCGAGAAAGCTTTCCAGCTGGAGCCTTGGGAGGTCGACCACCTCTACTCCATCTCTACTGACTACCGCAAACTCAACCAGCTTGACCTATCAATGAAATACCTGCGCAAAGTCCAAGAGATGAACCCGGGCGACCCCGATTCCTATTACTATATGGCAGACCTATACGGCGAGATGGATCAAGTAGACGAAGCCATCAACACGCTGCAATACGGACTGATACAGACCGACAATGCCCCGATGCTGCTCTATCTGTTGGCCTATGCCTATTTCGTCAAAGGCAACCGCCAAGATGGGCTGGAGGCTTTGGACCGTGCCCTGGAAGCCGACTTCGATTTCTGGCCTGACTTCCTCGAATACGACAGGGAACTGCTCACCAACGATATTGACATCATCGACCTCATCGAACGACACAAGAAAAACCACGAGACCCAACCTTCCAACGAATAATACACAATGAGTAAATACCTTTACATTTTCCTCATCGCCATGGTGCCGCTCATCGAGTTGCGCGGTGCCCTACCCGTGGCCTACGCCTTCCACACTGCCGACCCTAACTTTAACCTGTTGTGGAGCTACATCATCATCGCTATCGGCAACATGCTGCCCATGCCTTTCATCTTTTTCTTCGCCCGCAAAGTGCTGGAATGGGGCAAAGACGTCAAAGTGCGCTTTATCAGCAGGTTCTGCCACTGGTGCCTCGAAAAAGGCGAGAAAGGCGGACAAAAGCTGCAAGCCAAGGCGGGACGTGGACTCTATTGGGCTTTGGTACTCTTCGTGGGCATCCCATTGCCTGGCACCGGTGCCTGGACGGGCACCCTCGCCGCCAGCTTTTTGGACATGGACTTCAAGAAGAGCGTACTGGCTGTGATGGGTGGCGTGGTGCTGGCCAGCGTCATCGTGGGCGTAGTTTGCACCTTAGGATTTGGAGCTATTTTTGGAATTGGATAAGCTATGAAACGTTACGGACTCATCGGACACCCCTTGAAGCACTCGCAGTCAAGGTTCTATTTCAACGAAAAGTTTGAATACAAAGGCTTGGATTGCCTGTATCAGCACTTCGACATCAAGTCGCTGGACGAACTTCACGACATCATGGCCAAATATCCCGACCTCTGTGGATTGAACGTCACAATACCCTACAAGGAAAGCATCATCCCGCTGCTGGACGAGACAGACCCTGTCGCCAAGGAAGTGGGGGCCGTCAATGTGGTAACCCTCACAAATGGCAAGCTGAAAGGCTACAATTCAGACATCTATGGATTTGAGCAACTGCTCGAAAGAGCCACCAAAGACCGCAAAACGAGTCATGCTTTGATTCTGGGTACGGGCGGTGCCTCCAAAGCGGTGCAATACGTCTTGCGACAAAAGGGCATCCCCTATTCCACTGTCAGCCGTGACACCGCCAAAGGCGACTTTACCTACGACACCCTGACCGACGAAGACCTGAGAGCAAACCCTTTAATCATCAATACAACCCCCTTGGGCATGTTCCCACAGGTGGACAACTTCCCCGACCTACACTACCAAGGACTGACCAAGAACCACACCCTTATCGACTTGATTTACAATCCTCGGGAAACGGCATTCATGGAGCTGGGTCGCACTTGGGGTGCCAAAGTCTACAACGGTTTGCAGATGTTTGAGGAACAGGCAAAGAAAACTTGGGAGTTGTTTAATATTTGAAAAGAATGGCAAGAAATAAAGTAAAGCGAGAACCCGAATACCTCGAAGACGTGGAAATCATCGATGCCGGTGCAGAAGGCATGTCGGTAGCCAAACCTGAAGGCCGCGTGATCTTCATCCCCTTTGGCGTGCCTGGTGACGTGGTCGACATTGAAGTTTACAAGCGCAAGAAGAACTTCTTTGAAGGCAAAATATTGAACTTCAAGAAGCTGTCGGACAAACGAACAGAGCCTGTGTGCCAACATTTCGGGCTCTGTGGCGGCTGCAAGTGGCAACATGAGGCCTACGAGTGGCAGACCTACTACAAACAGAAACAGGTGAAGGACAACTTCGACCGCATCGGGAAGATTGAGTATCCTGAGATTCGTCCTATTTTGGGCTGCGAGAAACAATTCGCCTATCGCAACAAGTTGGAATACACCTTCTCGAACCGCAAGTGGCTCACTGACGGTGCTCCCAACGGCACCCATAACGAAGAAGACTGCAAGGGCCTCGGTTTCCACCTGCCCCAACTCTTCGACCGTGTAGTGGACATCGAAAAGTGCTACCTGCAAGCCGACCCATCGAATGACATCCGGCTGTTTGTCAGAAGGTTCACGATAGACCGGAAGCTCCCCTACTATAATTTCCGTGCCCATGAAGGCTTGATGCGCAACCTTGTCATCCGCTGCAACTCGAAAGGTGAGTTTATGGTGATTTTGGTCATCAGCGAAGAGAACACGATAGTGCGCCACGATTTGATTCCCGCCCTGGAGATAGCTTTCCCGCAAATCGTTTCTTTGCTCCTCGTCATCAATCCGAAGCTCAACGATATCATCAACGACTTGCCCTTCGAATGCCTTAAAGGCGAGCCTTATCTCACCGAGACCATGGCATCGCCCCGCAAGGGTTTCGACGATTTGAAGTTCCGCATCGGTCCGGTGTCGTTCTTCCAGACCAACGTCTATCAAGCCGAGCGGCTCTACCGCACCGCCTTCGACCTTGCCAATGTGCAGGGCGACGAGCTCATGTACGACCTTTACACTGGCACAGGCACCATTGCGCAGTATTTTTCTCGCTTTGTGAAAAAAGTAGTAGGTATAGAGTATGTGGAAGCCGCTATCAAGGATGCCAAAATCAACGCGGAAATCAATGGCATCAAAAACTGTACTTTCTATGCCGGTGATATGGCTAAGGTCTTCACTGACGATTTTATTGTCACCAACGGCAGTCCCGACCTCATCGTCACCGATCCGCCCCGTGCAGGTATGGCAGAGAAGGTGGTGGAACAACTGCTGAAGATACGCGCCAAGAAAATCGTATATGTGAGTTGTAACCCTGCTACCCAGGCCCGTGACTTGCAATTATTGGATGCTGCCTACAAAGTAATGGCCGTGCAGCCTGTGGACATGTTCCCGCACACGCAACACGTGGAGAACATTACATTATTGGAATTGAGATAAGGGTTTTGCCCCCACACGCGCTTTGCGTCATAGCGAGCAAAATAAAGCAATCCAGAGAATCAGCTGACTCCCTGGATTGCTTCGTCGTTCCTCCTCGCAATGACGCGAAGCGGCAGAAATACTAGATTATTGCACAATTACACTTCTCGTGGTAATGCCTTTATCAGTAACAACTTGTATCGTGTAAAGTCCTGGAACATAGTCCCCGACTTGCAGCACGAACCGGTCTCCATCCGCAGTCTTCGTCGCAAGGAGCTGTCCCATTGCATTGTAAACGGCGATTCTTTGCAGACCGTTCGCCACAACATTGAGTTGGCTCTCAACAGGATTAGGATAGACTGAAACACAAGAGCCAATCTCTTGAACGGAGCTGACACCTGCACCAAGCAATGTATCGGAAGGCGATTCGCAGCCATCGCTATACACTGCCATCACGAAATACTCTGCCTCAACACCAACGGCAATGGAATCCACATAACTATAATGGTAAGTCGGGTCTGGATCGGTCTCAACAGAAGCTATCATTTCATTGTCACGATAAACATCGAAATGATCAAGATTACCCGTAGACCCCTCTTCGGGAGCAGTCCAATGCAAATAAAGCCACGACATCTCTTTCCAAACGGGATAGTCGATGAAGAAGTTCGTCACCGGATTGCAATACACCTGCGGTGTATCTCCCACAGGATTGGCAATCTCCGCAAGGCAGGCAATGTTCATCTGGCAGTATTGCTGTCCCATCTCGAAGCTGTTCACACTCGTTCCAATCAGGTCGTTGGGTGTGTGGATGTAGGGACTGTAGTTTTCGTAATCCTCGAAAGGATAGATGCCCATATAGCCGTGGTTGTTGAAAGAAGTATGATCGCTGTCGCCTTGGTTGAAGTTGACGTGACGGATAGGCAGTTCGGGATAATACACCTCACCGACATTCATATAATAGGTGCCTATGGGTTCTACCGAGTTAGGATAGATGCAGTCGATGTGGATTTGGTCGCCGTAGAGGTAGCCATTCATGTCGTTGTTGAAGTAGCCGATAATGTCCATGCCTTCCTGTTGGCAACGTGAGGCATAGGCTTCGCTACCATAAAGCCCCATCTCCTCGCAACCGTATGCGCAATAGATGATACTGTATTCAAACTCATACTGCGTCATGATTCTTGCGCTTTCCAACACGCTGGCCACACCAGTGGCGTTATCGTCAGCACCAGGAGCCGATCCGCCACCATACATGGCCTCGTAGGAGAACGAATCGAAGTGACTGCCACACACCACATAGACATCGGGATAGAGCGTACCGCGTTGGATGCCGATGACATTAGGAGCTGCCTGTCCGCTTCCCATCCATGTGTTGGCATAGAAAGGCTGCTGTTCCACTTCGAGGCCAAGCGCCTGCATACGGCTCGCAATCCAGTCGGAAGCGGCATAAGCGTTGTCGGAGTTCCAGATACGGCTTTGGTAATCCTGCAAATGCTGCACAGTGGCTTCCAATGAGTCCATGTTGACCTGGTCGAGCATTTCGCGGATGGTTGGATTCACCTCAGTCACCACGGGGAAGGCGCGGGTCAGGCGCGGCAGTTGTGCCTTCTTGTTGAAGATAGCTACAGCGCCATCGTTCTTGTAAGGCATCGCCATGCCCTTGACGATGATATAATTGTCCGTTCTCAACAGAGCCTCGCCATCACCGATATATGCCTCTTGCTCTGATTGAGGGCAATAAATCAAGGTATAGACCTCGTTGTCCTCAAAGGCTTGATGATCAACAAGAACCATCGTATTGGCATCAAAGTACTCGGTGGTAGCGAACACCTCTGAGTTGTTGTAATAGTGCACTCTTAGGTTGGGATTGTTAAAGATTCTCTCCAATTCAGAACGGTTTGAGTAAGGAATCCTTACAAAGTCTTTGGCCATCATCGCTGACGACAGCATCAAAGCAATCAATAAAGTGATAATTCTTTTCATGGCATACAATTTAGTTGATTATTTCGGTGACAAAAATAGACAATAAATAACACTACAGGCAAAAAAACGTTGGTTTTTATTCATCAGTCTCGATTCTTTGCATCAGGGCATCCAAATCAAAATCTTCTGATTTCACCGTGATTTTGGCCTGTTCATAAAAAGGCATACGAGAGGCATAATGGCGGCTCACAAACTTCAACAGTTCCTCTTCGGATTTGCCACGAGCCAAAGGGCGCTTGTGCCTGGAATGCAATACGCGGTCCACTGCGGCCTTGGGGCTGATTTGCATGAAAACCGTCAGGCCATGCTGGTTCATCCATTCCATATTGTCGAAATAGCAGGCTGTGCCGCCACCAGTGGAAATGACGATATGGTCACTGTCCTCGGTGCTTTTCAAGATTTCTGACTCCAGCTTGCGATAGAGCGGTTCGTCATATTTCTGGAAGAAATCGTCAACGGAGATGCGGTATTTTTCCTCGAAAAGGGAATCTGTGTCGGCCACATCCCAGCCGAGACGTCGAGCCAGACGCTTAGCTGCTGTGGTCTTACCCGCTCCCATATAGCCCACTAAATAGATTCGATTCATCTTCATCATCAACTATCAACTATCATCTGATATTGGCACATTTGCAGTTTCCCGTCGCCGTCACGAAGGTGGAAGCCGTTGCCTTGGCAATAGCGCCACACCTTACATTTCGCACACTGGTCTGTCTTCATCCATTTACGGTTGCGATAGACTTGAAACTTGTTCTGCCACACGTCCCAGAAACTGTCTTTATAGATATTGCCTTGGTGGTAGTCGCTGCGGATGCTGAGACAGCCCGAAATGGAACCATCGGCCAGCACCGAGGCAATGTTGATGCCTGCGCTACACGAATAGTAATGGTTGCGCACCTCGCCCTCGTATTTTCCGAGGAAGCCGTCGCAGCCGTAATCGGCACGGATTTTCCCTTCTATCCGTGTCCACTTAATGAATTCCATCATCTCAACAAACTGCTTATTGGAGAGTCTCAGCTCAGGGTCGTTTGCAGCCCGTCCCGAGGGGAACACCGTGAACAGTCGCCACCGCTTGATGCCCAACGAAATCAGGAAGTCGCGGAATTGAGGCAAATACTTAATAGTGCGCTGATTGACGCAAGTGATAACATCCCAAGTGAGTCCAGGATGCTGTTTGAGCCCTTCCACAGCACGCAACACATTTTTATAGCTCATAGGGTTACCACGCATCCAGTTGTGGTCTTCTTCAAAACCATCGAAGCTAACGGCAATGCTTTTCAGCCCCGCCGCAACAAACTCGTTGAGTTTTTCGGGCGAGAGCAACATTCCGTTGCACACCATACCCCATACGAAGCCCCGCTTCGAGATTTCCTCACCGCAATGCGCGAGGTCGCTCCGCATGGTAGGTTCGCCACCCGTGGTGATAACCATCACCTTGGCAGGGTCTTGATGGGCGCGCACCTCGTCGAGAACCTTCAAGAAATCATCAAGCGGCATATCATCCTTTTCGGAAAGCATACGGCAGTCGGAGCCACAATGACGGCAGTTGAGATTGCAGCGCAGCGTACATTCCCAAAACAATTGATGCAGCTCATGCTCATCAATGCGCTGTTGCAGCACCTGATGGTTTAGCTCAAGCATCACCCTTTTATGAAATCCCAACTTATTGCTCATGATTCAAATCCTCCAGCTCCATGGTGGACTATACAGCATTTCCGCAGGGCACCCTTACTTCAGATCAAGGATTGTTCAATTCCTTGAGTTGGTTGCGCAGGTTTTCCAAATCAGTCCTCATGCGACGGGTCTCTTCGCCATATTCTTTGATAATCTCGGGAGAGCCATAGACGCAGGATCCCTCCCGACGTATAATAGCTTTCTGAAGATCGGCAATCTGTTCCTGCAAAGACAAACGACGTGCACTCTTTTCCAAATCGACATTCTCGCCCAACTTGAAGTTAATGGAATCCAATTGATTACGAAGACGATAGGTCTCGGTGGCATAATCGGCCATGATTTCAGGCGAGCCATAGACGGCAGCCATCTCACGCATCCTAAGGATTTCTTGAATGGAATCACGCTCTTGGACAAGCTGCTTACGCTCATTCTTCGAAACGCCTTTCGAAGAGTAACAAGCCGACAGGAATGCCATACCCGACAAAGCACTAATCCAAATAGTTCTAACTATTTTTTTCATAGCAAGTTAATATTTTTTCGTGGCAAAGATAATAGTTTTTCGGTAAACAGCAATACTTTTAGATTTTTATCTTCCAAAAACCACGCATCAAAGCATCCCACCATCGGGAAGGCAAGAAACGATGGGAGATAACGATAGTGTTGGCAGCGAGGCCCACACGGTAACGAACTTTGGGGCGTCGGCTGTTGACTGCGCGAGAGATAGCCTTGGCTACAACAGATGGTTTCGAGAGTAGGCTCATGTGGTACACTTTGTCCAAAGTTTCCGACTCACGCAAGGCAGCTTCTTCGTAGGGCGTACCTTTCGAATTTTCGGCCAGATGCTGTGCGGCGATGATACCCCATTCGGTCTTAATGCCCCCCGGCTCAATCATCACCACGTCGATGCCAAAGGGCTTCACCTCCATCCGCAAAGCATCGCTGAAAGCTTCCACCGCAAATTTCGACACGCAATACCAAGCCCCGAAATAAAGCACCGCCTTGCCCACCACCGAAGCCGTGTTGATGATACGGCCCCTGCCCTGCTCACGCATATGGGGCAACACCAACTGACACAGCCGTGCAAGACCTATCACGTTGACTTCCAATTGACGGCGCGCCTCTTCCATACTCACGTTCTCGACAGCACCAAAGTAGCCATAGCCCGCATTGTTGATTAAGGTATCAATATGGCCTTCTGCTTCAACAATCTGTCGCACGCCCTCCTGCATCGAGGCCTCATCGGTGAGGTCCATCCTGAGGATATTGACACCAAACTCGCGCAAAGGCTCCATACGCTCCGTACGGCGGGCCGCAGCATACACTTTGTGGCCTTGCTGACCCAACAGCTTTGCCGCATCAAACCCGATACCACTGCTGGCACCAGTTATCAGTATCACTTGGGGTTTTTTCATACACTAATCAATAAAGCCGCAAAGTTACTCTTTTTTTATTTGATTCCAAGTTATCAACAACCCATGTTGAAAAATTGTTGAAAAAACAATGGTTTACAATGTGTTTCATTCAAGAGCAATTCCTTAATTTTGACACCTTATTAATTGTATGGACTATACACCCTCAGTTTTTTAGTTAATCATTAAGTATCAAATAATTAAATCTTTATTCTATGAAACGAAAACTAACTTTATTGTTGACGGCGATATTGCTGTTGACTGGGATGACTTCATGGGGACAGTTAAGAACTGATGCCTCCATTGATTTTGCCGAGCAAGGCTACAACAATGGCCAAGACTTGGACGGAGTCGAAATCGAAATCGACGACAATGTTACAATTGTGTTCAACAAAGGCACAGGAAGCAACCCGCCCAAGTATTACAATACAGGAACAGCTATTCGTGCCTACGGTGGCAATAACTTTGTCGTATCCTCTACTGGTACGATAAGTTCCATTTCACTGACTTTTAGTTCAGGCGAAGGAAGCAATGTCATCACAACTGATGTTGAAACTTATACAGCCCCGACCTGGACTGGTTCTTCTTCTGAGGTAACCTTTACCGTTGGTGGAACTTCAGGACACCGTCGCGTCAGATCTGTCAGCGTCACCTATACCTCTGGCGGCGGCACTACTCCTACCGTAGCCACTCCTACCATCACCCCTGCAAGTGGTACTTATTTTGAGGCACAAGACGTGACCCTCAGCTGCACCACCGAAGGCGCCACCATCCGCTACACCCTCGACGAAACCGAGCCGACCGAAAGCAGTGCTGTTTACAGCTCCCCGATTAGCGTTAGTACCACAACTACCGTCAAGGCCAAGGCTTTCAAAGATGGATATACAGCCAGCGGGGTCGCCATAGCAACTTACACTTTCCCCACCCTGATGACCATCGTCGAGGCTAGAGCTCTGGAAAATAATCAATATGCTTTAGTACAAGGCATCGTGACCTTCATCGACGGCAAGAACGTATACATCCAGGACAACACAGGCGGCATCGACCTCTTCCTCACCGCCAACGCTTCAGGAGTCGCACAGGGCGACGAAGTGAAAGCATACGGTATGAAAACCGTTTACAAAGGCCTTGTCGAACTCACGGGTATCAACCAAAGCAGTAGCTCCTTTGCCGTCCTTTCAACAGGCAACACGCTGCCTTTGGCCGTGAAGACCATCGCTGAAGTGTTGGCAGGTGGCGCAGGCGACCTGCAATGCACCCGTGTAAAGATTGAAAGTGCCACCATTGGCACCATCAACACCAGCGGCAACACGCCGTTGACGCAAGGCGAAAGCACCACCAACATCTACAAGGTGCCTGCCTTGACTAGTATCAACGAAAACGACGTGGTAGATGTCATCGGCATTATCGGTTACTTCAACGCTCCGCAGATCCGTGTGGCCAATGCCGATGATGTCACCCTTTCCTACATTCCCGACCCGCAGTTGACTGTATCTGTCAACCAACTCACCGGCTTCCAATACACATACGAGGCAGGTCCGTCACAACCAAAGACTTTCACCGTTTCGGGTAGCGACCTAAGTAGCGATGTCACTTTGACGGCTCCAACAGACTATGAATTGAGCCATAGCCCAAACAACGGCTATTTTAATAGTGAAACCCTCTCCCCCGTCAATGGCACTATAGCCGAAACCACGATTTACGTTCGCATGAAAGCTGGTTTGGCAGTGGGCAACTATGTCGACACCTTGACCGTAATCTGCGACACCCTAAGCCATAGTGTCGCCTTAAGCGGCTCAGTTGGAGAGCAACCCACAGTTGCCGCCCCGACCTTCTCGCCTGCTGCCGGCAACTTCATCACCGCACAAACGGTCAGTATGAGCTGTGAAACCGAAGGCGCATCCATCTATTACACCACCGACGGCGCTGAGCCAACGAACAGCAGCAACGAGTACACTGAGCCCATCACATTGAGCAGCACGACGACCCTCAAGGCCATTGCCGTGAAGTCAGGCTATCAAAACAGCAGCATCACCGAGGCCACCTACACAATCAACGAGACTATCACCATTGCTGCTGCCCGAGCTTTAGCTGACAACGAATACGCATGCGTGGAAGGTGTCGTCATCTTCATCGACGGCAGAAACGTACACATGCAAGACGCCACCGCAGGCATTGACCTTTACCTGAACAGCAACGCACCTTCGAGTCTCCATATCGGTGACATGGTGCGCGCCTATGGCAAGAAGACTGTTTACAACCATCTTGTTGAATTGACCGGCATCAACGCCACCAACGACAATGTATTCTCCGTCATTTCAACCGGCAACGTCTTGCCCGAGCCTGCTATTCAGACCATTGGTGAAATCAACAGCGACTTCGACGGCGACAATATGATGCAATCCACCCGCGTAAACATCGAGGCTGCCACCATCGGTGCTATCAACACCAACGGCAATACTGTAATTACCCAAGACGACAATAGCCTCAACGTATACCGTATTCCTTCCGTTCCTGGAATGATTCAAGGTGACTTGGTAACACTCACAGGCATCGTCAGCTGCTACAACGGCAACCTGCAACTGCGTGTGGTTAGCGCAGAAGACATCCAATTTGCCCACCGTCCGACCTTAGTAGCCAGCCCTGCTACAATCACAGGGCTTACCTATGAATACGAGCAAGGCGGTCCGTCCGACATCGCCTCCTTCGGCTTAAGCGGCAACAATCTGACCAGCAGCGTCAACATCTATCCTTCCGAGAGTTTCGAGGTTTCCACTTTCGGTGGCAACACTTTCCATCCCGAAAACCCAGCTATGGTTTTCTCCAACTCAGGCCACTTCAACAACATCAGCATCTACGTGCGCATGAAAGCCAACCTTGAAGGCGGCATCCACAGCGAGCAAATCTATGCCGTCTCGGAAAACTCCGATACACTCTTCATCAATGTGACAGGCACAGTCACTGGTGGTCCAGAGCCTCCAACACCTCCTACCCCACCAACACCGGGCGATGGCAACTATGTCCGCATCAGCAGTCTCGACCAACTCACTGAAGGAAGCCTCGTGGTTTTCGCAGCCCGTTTCGATGTCAACGCCACTGACTATTATGCGATGAGCAACACCTCGTCGGGCAAGCCCACAGGCGTTCTGTTCACCTCCGCTATTGATGACGAAGACGAAGTGCTTCCCGCCTCCATTGTTGACGAGGAAAGCAGCTACTACTGGACTGTCGGCATTACCGCAAACGGCTACACCTTCACCAATGCCAACAGCGAGCTGATAGGCTACAGCAGCGGCACGAACTTCGCAACAGGCGGCGACAACACCGAATGGAGCATCGAACCCAGCACTGCCGGTGACGGTGCTATGGTGCCTGAATATACTGGATTTGTTGTTAGTAACGTCAACAACACCGTTAGAGCTTTCTCTTTGAACAGTAACCACAACTTCGGTCCCTATCACACCCAAAACATAAATGGCAGCGGTTATAACTTCTACCTTGACCTCTTCGTGAAGACCGAAGGTGGCGACCCGCCCACACCTACTATCGCTACGCCTACTTTCACTCCTGCCGCTGGCACCTACTATGAGGCCCAGACCGTCAGCATCGAATGTGGAACCGCTGGCGCAAGTATCTACTACACCCTCGACGGCACCGACCCCGATGAGAACAGCACCCTCTACAGCACTCCGCTGACCCTCGATGCCACCACAACCGTCAAAGCCATTGCCATAATGGAAGGCTACAACAACAGCAACATTGCCGAAGCCACCTACACCATCCAACTCGGTTTCGCCACCATCTTTAACCAAGACTGGGAAGGTGAAATGAACGGCTGGACCTTCGTTGATGTGGAAGGCGAAATGGAATGGACTATCGCTAACTATCAAGGCAACCATTACGCATACGCCAACGGTTACAACCACGGTGCCAACGAAGACTGGTGCATCTCGCCCGCCTTCAACCTCGACGCCTACGACAACCCGATGTTGAGTTTCCGCACCGCCACCAAGTTTGACGGCAATGTCCTGCAAGTGATGTTCTCCAATGACTACGATGGCGAAGACCCGACGACAGCCACTTGGACTGAACTGACTTGCGCCCTCTCGACCGGCAACTATACCTGGGTTGAGTCGGGCAGCATCGACTTGAGCAGCTTCAGCGGCTCGGAGTGTTACATCGGCTTCAAGTACACCTGCGAGGAAAGCCAAGCCGCCGCTTGGGAAGTCGACGACATTCTGCTCCTCGGCCAGACGAGCGAGCCTGTCGTCACCGTCACTCCTCTGGTATTGACAGGATTCACCTACATGGAAGGCAACGGCCCATCGACGGAACAGAGCTTTACTGTCAGCGGTCTCAACTTGACTGGTGATGTCACCATCAACAATGCCGCCCACTATGAGATTTCGCTCACCTCGGGCACCAACTTCAACGCCCAAAGCACCATCACTTTGGCTCCTGTGGCTGGCAACATTGAGGAAACCACGATTTATGTCCGCCTGATGGCTGGTCTGGCCGTCGGTGCCTACAACGACGAAGACATTACCGTGAACTGCGTTGATGTCGAAGACATCGAAGTGACTTGTAGCGGCAACGTCACGGAGCAACCCGTCCCAGGTGACGACTACGTGCGCATCAGCGACGTGAGCCAGCTTGCCGCCGGCAACCGCATCATCCTCGCTGCCCGTTACAACGACATTGAAGATGCTTACCTCGCAGTGGCCAACATCCCGACGAGCGGCAAGCTCAGCACCACCGAGTTCACCAGTCAGATGAATGGCGATGACGAAATCATCCCCGCCAGCATCCTTGGCGATGAAGACAGCTACTATTGGACTGTTGGCATCGTTGATGACGGCTACACCTTCACCAACGCCAACGGCGACATGATTGGTTACGGCAACAGCGGCACCAACCTCGTATTGAACGGAGAAAAGACCGTTTGGACCATCGAAGCCAGTGTTTCCGCCCCCGAGAGCATGGTTCCTGGGTATTTCGGTTTCAATATCATCAACGCCACTACTGACACTCGTGCCATGGCTTTGCGCGTGTCAGAAACAGAGAGCGTCGTGAAAGCTTATTCCACGAGTAACATGACCAGCGGCGAGTACAACTTCTTCCTCGACATCTTCATGCAAGGCGAAGGCGGCGTTCCGCCCACTCCGACAGTGACGACGCCTACCTTCACTCCCGCCGCTGGCACCTACTATGAGACCATCGACGTCACCATCAACTGCGCCACCGACGGTGCCACCATCTATTACAGCCTCGACTCCGAGAGCGGTCCTTGGGAGGAATATGAAGAAGCCATCACCGTCGATGAGAGTATGATCATCTGGGCCTACGCCACGAAGGAAGGCTATAACGACAGCCCCGTGGTCAGCGCAGAATACGTCATCGAAGCCGGCCTTAACATCATCTTCTGGCAAGAATGGGAAAACGACTGGGATCCTTGGCACGGCTGGACTGAAGTCTGCCAAGAGGGCGACTCGCTCTGGCACGTCGCTTCATACGGCGGCAACCATTACGCCTACGCCAACGGCCACAACCATCCTGCCTCCATTGACTGGCTCATCTCGCCCGCCTTCGACTTGGACAGCTACAGTGACGTGGTTCTTACCTTTAATACCGCCAAAAATTACAATGGTCCCGACCTCGAAGTGTTCTTCTCCAATGATTACGATGGCCAAGACCCGACAACTGCCACATGGCAAGAACTTGAATGCGAACTCTCGCAAGGTGGTTGGAACTGGGTCGCATCAGGTGACATCAGCCTCGACGAATTCAGCGGTACGAACTGCTACATAGGCTTCAAATACACCAGTGAAGAAGACGCAGCTGGCTGGGAGGTCGATGACATCAAACTTGCCTCTGGAAGCACTTCGCCCACCCCGACCCTCATTGCCACACCTAATTACCTTGGTGACTTCAGTTATGTGGTAGGTCATGGACCTTCAGAATCACAGAGTTATGTCTTGTCAGGAGTCAACCTCAATGACGAAGGCTATATCCACATAGTTTCTTGCTCATGGTACGAGATTTCTTTGGATAATGAAACGTTCACAGAAATACTCGAATTTCCGTGCACCGAACTG
>JAILDR010000061.1 GCA_024689285.1 Bacteroidales bacterium
GAATGCGAAAAGTACCAAGTCAACCGCCTCCTCGAGGCTCATGATGAAGCGAGTCATCTTCGGCTCGGTTAGGGTGATGGGGTTGCCCTTGCGGATCTGGTCGATCCACAGCGGGATGACGGAACCTCTGGAGCACATCACATTGCCGTAGCGTGTGCAACAGATCTTGGTATTGCCACTCATGCGGCTCTTGGCCACGGCAATCTTCTCCTCGATGGCCTTGGTGATGCCCATGGCATTGATGGGATAAGCAGCCTTGTCAGTACTGAGGCAAATCACGCACTTAACGCCAGCATCGATAGCAGCATCAAGTGTGTTGTCCGTTCCCATCACATTGGTTTTCACGGCCTCCATCGGGAAGAACTCGCAGCTCGGCACCTGTTTCAGTGCAGCGGCATGGAACACGTAGTCCACACCTTTCATAGCGTATTTCAACGTGCTCTTGTTGCGCACATCACCAATATAGAACTTAATCTTGTTGGCCACCTCAGGCATACGCGCCTGAAAGTCGTGGCGCATATCATCCTGCTTCTTCTCATCACGGCTGAAAATGCGGATTTCTCCAATATCAGTACGGAGAAAACGGTTCAATACTGCATTACCGAAACTGCCTGTTCCTCCGGTGATAAGAAGGACTTTGTCTTTGAATACTGACATGTTATTATTGTTTAGTTATTATTTGATCATTGTTATTGAATTATGGCTGTGTGGAAGACCTTTCAGCCCCGAGAGCGGTACTGACTGCGCGTAAGATCAGTGAACCGCTGTTTTTTCATTCATAATTTACACTCCCCATAAACCAAAGCTTCCAAAACTATTCTTGTTATCTTTCTCTTTTTGCTTCTTAAGCCATTCATCCATATGAATCAAGATTCCGTTTGATTGATAGCACAGATAATTCTGGTTATATGAGCATAAGCTTTGGTTGTGGGCATCAAGTTTGTTGTAGATTTCTGAGGATAGCATTATCGTATATCCTGCACTCCAAACCGAGTTGGCTTTGGATGCCAGGTGGCATGCGCTGTTTACCACATCGCCCATCCAAATCACATCATTTATCGTGGAGCCTTTGTGACCCGCCTTAATCATCAAGGCACGGCCATAGTCAAGACCTATACCCACATCGTAGGTTTTATATTGCTTCTTCTGAAGCTTGTAGTTGAGTATGTTCACTAATGAATGGGCACCACACGCTGCATAAAACGCATTGCACACGTCCTGTTTCTGTGGGGTATCGAACACCGCCCACACACAATCGCCATTGATGTTAACTTCCCTGCAAGAATCGTGACTATTAAAGAAAGCTACCAGCTCTGAGATAAAACTCCTATAGATTTTTGCAAGGACGGGCCGGTTTTGATACTGCGTAAGTTTGCTGCTGTCACAAATATCCACAAACAGAGCTGTACACTTCACATAATAACCATTGGTATAAGTCAATGAGCTGCGCTGTGGTATGGAGTCTTTCTCCTCATACTGTCGGTTGTCGGCATTGAGGATTTCATCCATACGACTCAACGAGTCATCGAAAGAAAAACTTTTATGAGTTGCTTCCATGATTATCTGACGTAAACACCGAATTGCATTTTTCTGTTGCTTTTCTCATAACTGCGCCTCAAGACGCACTCAATGTAATGATGCCCCAGATAGGCAGTGTTGGCAATAGCAACAGTGCAGTTTTTATATTCCTCCAAAACTTCAACCAAATGATTATCCCTGCTGGCTTCATTACCCCTGTTCACTATTCTCCAGGTTATCTCATCGTATGGCGTTTTGGAATAAATGCTGCCTTTTCTCATAATCGTAAAAGTCAGCTTCAAGCCTTTGGGCAGCGTTCCGTTGTTCTGATAATAATGATACTTGCGGCCAGAAATATCAGAAACTTCGCAAGCGAGAGCGAATTCGGGCTCCTCTATTTCGAGCCTGTTGTCCCCATTATGAACGAAACTGAACATCTTCAAGTAGGATTGCCAGTCGAAAACGTACTGGCGATAATTCACTGCGCTTTTGATGTAGTAATCGTCCTTTCCTTCGGTTGTTTTAGGAATCTTGACAAAATCAATTGGAAGGTCAAGAAACTCCTTCACATATTGTCCAATGCGTATCTCGTTGCTCGAACAGCGTGCCTGCAACTTGGCTGCAAGGTCAACATGCAGACTGGTGGCAGTAAGCTCATTACAGCCAGGCACACCATAATGCGACCATAGGCACTTGCTTTCCTCAGCAAAATCTATACCCACCTTGATACGCAATGGTTTCAGACTATGCTGCTCAAAAAGGTCGGCCAACGATGTGCTGATAAACTGACACAACACCGAGGCAGCATTAAGTGCATTCACCATCATGGTGCTTTGAGGTATATTGGCATCTGTAAACTGCACATACAGACCGTCGCCCTGAAGTCTTTGCACATGGCCACCAAACAGCGTGACGGTTTGGATACACAGGCTCAGGATGGCATCTTTCATCATACGCACCTGTTCCAAGCTATAGCTGAGTGCCAGATTGGTTGAGCCTTTAATGTCGATGAACATCGATGCACAATACTGGTACCGCTTTTCTCCAAACGCCAGATCCTTAAAGTTAGGATGTGTACCTATGGTTGGCATCGTCTTCGCTCCGTCAGGCACGCCAAACCAAGTAGCCAGTTGGTTGTTGGTTGCCGGAACCAACTGGGAGTCTCTTGTCTCGTTGAGGATGGTACCATTAATTCCCTTCTCAATACCTGCTTCTGCCGAGAAAGTCTTCTGCAGCGGCTTACGTTCGAGAATGTCTGAAAACCTGCTTAAAAATTCGTCGTATATAGGTTTCATAGGCTACTTAACAAGAGGAAGGACAAAAAGTAAATCCCAAGAAAGATGAATGCCGACTTCATAGCTTGTATACCCTCGTTGTAGTAAGAGAACTTGTTTGAGCATATTTTGGAGCAGTCGTACACCTGACGCAGTTTATCCTCGACAAGCTGCTCATTAGAATAGCTTTCGACCAATTGCTTGAAAGCATCGTAATCCTTGGCACCAATGCTACGGTAGAAACTAATTGACGGGTTTTCCTTGTCGCGACTGTCATCAAGTCGTGCAAAAAGCACAAGCAGCAACTTTTTAATACTTATGATGAAACAGTAAACAGAGCAGCCGATCAAGGCAATCAAAAGAACGTTAAACAACACGCCTCTTGAGTTAGAATGCTTGAAAATACCTATCACGTCTTTTAGCTGTTCGATTATCCCTTGCGATATGAAATCGCTCGTAAACACTATGGTCAAGAACACACCTATCAAAGCAAGCAAGATGGAAGCCTTTGAATCGCAATTATTGATCCACCCGCTTACCTGCTCATAAGTTCTGTCGGCATGTTCTTTTATATCTTCTTTTTCCATTACAATTTTCTTTATTATGTTTATTTTTCAAGCATAGACCTCCGTGACACCTCCGACGCACCTTGCTTGGAGTCGGCTTTCACTTTGCTTACAGCTTACATCTTCTGGTCAAGGTTCTTCCCCTTCTCCTCGTGCTCAAAATTCGGGATAAACTCTTTGATGGCTTCTACCACTTGGGCTTTGGTGAAATCGGGGTTGGCGAAGAGGGATTCCAGCTTGGTGAAGAAGCCGTTCACCTCGTCCATGTCGTGGCGGGTGGTCTGTTCCACTACGCCAAGGGCTTGGAAGCGTTGCATGTCTATCTTCTCTCCGGGGACGTAGAACTCCTCGTAGGCTTTCTCACCCGTGGTGTCGGAGGCAAAGTACCGTACAGGGTACTTTGCATGGTTCAAGGGGTTCAAGTGTTCAAGGTTCAAGGATGCTGCTTTCTGGACGGCTTCGGCATCGGTAGTGCAGAGGTCTTTCTCGAAGCCTTCGGCCTTTACAAACTCGTCGCAGATGGCCGAGAAGGTGAGCATCTGGTCTTCGCCCAGCTTGGGGAAGAACACCTCGCCACCGTTGCCGAGGATGCAGGCCAACATGCAGATTTGGCCGCTCTCCTGGGGCGACACGAAGTAACGCTTCACGTCGCTCGGGGCCACCAACGGCTGCTTTTTCTGCAGGCGGTGAATCCAGCCATCGGGCAGGGAGCCGTTCGAGAAGGCCACGTTGGCAAAACGGGCTGTAGTCACCTTGAAATACTTATTATAAGCCATCACCAGGTCTTCCATGATGCGCTTCGAGGCACCCATGATGTTCACAGGGTTGGCCGCCTTGTCGGTCGAGACGCAGAAGAAGTGCTTCGGGGGATACACCGTCAGCAGGTCCATCAGGCGCTTGGCCTTGATGTCGTTGTTCTCTATGAGGGCCTGCACGCTGTAGCGGTCTTTCTCCGAGCGCACGTGCTTATGGGCACTGAAGTTGGCCACGATGTCGAAGCCCTGCTCCTCACGGAAGATGCGCTCGAAGATGGGGTCGGCAAAGTTGAGGGTGTAGCAGCGGAACTCATCCGGCACATAGAGGCCTTGGGTGGAACGCACGTCGCGCACCAGCTCGGCCAGGCCATTCTCGTTGAGGTCAACCACCACAACTTTCCCTGGTCTGAACCTTAGAACAGCTTTAATAAACGATGAGCCAATGCTACCCGCACCACCAATCACGCAGACTGATTTTCCCTCAATCTCACGAGTCAATGTCTCAGCATTAGCCTGTATATCGGGCTCAAACATACTGACAGGGCGGAACGTCACCGAATCAGCAATAAATTTATCTAAATTGAACATATTATGGTTTGTTTTATTCTATTTTGAGTTGTGCGGGTGGACGGAAAGACCGCGAGTCCGCTGAATTTATTTATTTATTAAATCTGCCGTTTTACGGACAGCCATTTCAATTATCTTTTTCACTTCATCCTCATCATAAGTTGCCTTTGATTTTGGCTTTATTTCAACATTATGTCTGTACCCAATAATGTCTTCGAAAATTTGATTTGAAGAGAAGATGCCTATTGTCTTGTTGTTGCAACCAAGCTTTCCTAACATGTCAACCATTACAGGAATTTGCTTGTCTTCCTTAACAATAATA
>JAILDR010000087.1 GCA_024689285.1 Bacteroidales bacterium
CAGCCCCACCATTCGACGAATCGGCTTGGCTGGACGTCCGTTGTTGGCGCAGTATAGACCCTTGAAGGACTCCTCAAAGACATTCCAGTCTATCTTGTTGGCCAATAGGTATAGCGGATGCTTCTGGTTCAGCTGCGACTCTAGGTCGAAGAACAGCGACTGCTGGTTGGTTCGGGGTGCGGGTTTTGTGTACATCGTTTTGCAAGTTTTTCGATGCAAAGATACGACTTTTTTGTAAACCACACAAGCATTTTAACAATTTATTTTATTAACAATCAGATTGTTGATTCTTTTTGAGGCTTGACTACCTATAAATCTTCTCCAAAATCACATCGAAGCAATTTTTAGAGGTAACCCTATATCGTTTATAACAAATCGTTAATCTATTCTTCTGTTCAACGACAAAGGCAACAAGTGGAAGTGCAACATGCGCTTCCATTTTTGTTTCAAATAAATTGCAAGAAATTTGGCCTCAAAGGCTAAACTCGGCGGTGAGGAGGATAGCCCAACGGGTGGTAGAACGGCGGGGAATGAGGCCTACGGAGGTGGCAACACCATAGTCGACAGCTCCCCAACGGACGAGGCCATCGATGCCGGCAGTAGCCTCCAGGAGGCCTTCGGATGGGGCGATGAGGTTGAGCCCCTCATAGTAGAGGAATCCCGTTGCATCCTGTCCCCAGAGGTGTCCCCATGCAGCACTTAATCCAACGAAAGGACGTGGACGACTGCCTAATACCAAGAGGTTGCTGTAGATATCGAAAATCGGTTCCTTGAAACCCGAACGGAGCGAGAGGAGCACGAAGGCATTGGCCGTGTACTCGTAGGGTTGGATGGTTTGCAGCACGTTGCGGAACCAGACGGGAGCGCCAAAAGTGCCACCAAGGTCGAACATTCTGATATATGGCACATCGCGCGGAGTGATGCCTCCTTGAACGAAAAAGTCGGTACGGAAATGTTCGGAAGATAAAGACCTAGAATACTGCATCAGCAAACTTGCAATCGGCTTGCCCGACGGCCATGTATGTCCGACTACAACCTTGGTTTTCAAGTTTTTCTTGTAGGAGAACAAAATCTTTAGTTCAAGTCCATTCTCTGGTGTAATAACGTCGCCGTTGCAACGATAAAGGAGTCCACTTCCGTCGAAAAGTCGACCGCCATAAAAAAGGTTAGCATCAGCAATCAAGGATGTACTCCCCCACTTCCGCTGGTAACCCAGAATGACGCTAATATTATCGCTCATGCGACTCGACATGAAGCCGCTCAAGTTGCTGATATCCTGCAGCTGCGTGGCCTCCATACGCCGATTAGCAGCTGCACTATAGTCGCGCGAAGCCTTCAAGTAATAGGCATTTCTTTTTGTCTCATACACAACGCCTAATCCTCCTTTAAACTGACGATCCTGAACACCATAGCCGACATATCCACTCAGCTCTATGCTGTTGCTGTTGGAAAAAGGATGATTATAATCGAAACCCACACCCCAACGGGAATGCTCGTAGAGGTTATAAGCCCATAGACGATCAAGGTTGAACGAGAGGTTTGAACCATCGTTGCTGCCCGAGAAAGGCAGATGTAGCCGCTGAGCCGGCGAGACAAAGCCGACAACGAGTATGAAGAGCAGAAAAAAAGGTCCACGTTTCATTTCGGAGTGCAAAATTACACTTTTTTTCTCAAATACTAAATAATTTTAGTATATTTGCAAAACGTAATCATATTAAAATAATCAAACAACAAACAGATATGCAAAGAGATACCGAGATTTTCGACCTCATTCAGAAAGAGCGTGAGCGTCAGACCAAAGGCATCGAGCTGATTGCCTCCGAGAACTTCGTCAGCGACCAAGTGATGGAAGCTATGGGCTCCGTAATGACTAACAAATATGCCGAGGGTTACCCCGGAAAACGTTATTATGGCGGTTGCCAGGTTGTCGACCAGAGCGAAACCATCGCCATCGAGCGTGCAAAGAAATTGTATGGTGCCTGCTGGGCTAACGTGCAGCCCCACAGCGGTGCACAAGCCAACATGGCTGTGTTCCTGGCTTGCCTCAATAGCGGCGACACCTTCATGGGTATGGACCTCAACCACGGTGGTCACCTTTCGCACGGCAGCCCTGTGAACTTCAGCGGTATCAACTACAAAGTGGTTGGCTACCAGGTGAAAGAAGAGACCGGTATGGTCGACTATGAGGACATGGAGAAGAAAGCCCTCGAGCACCATCCGAAGCTGATCATCGGCGGTGGTTCTGCCTACAGCCGTGATTGGGATTGGGCTCGCATGCGCGAGATCGCCGACAAGATTGGCGCCATCCTCATGGGCGACATCAGCCACCCCAGCGGTCTCATCGCCAAGGGCTACCTGAACAACGCCGTCAAATATTGTCACATCGTCACCACCACTACCCACAAGACCCTCCGCGGACCTCGCGGCGGTATGATCCTGATGGGTCAGGACTTCGACAACCCCTGGGGCAAAACCACCCCGAAAGGTGAGATCAAGAAGATGAGCGCCCTGCTCGACAGCGCCGTCTTCCCCGGCACACAAGGTGGTCCTTTGGAGCACGTCATCGCTGCAAAGGCTGTTGCCTTCGGTGAAGCTCTTACCGACAGCTACGACCAGTACATCCAGCAGGTGATGAAGAACGCCAAAGTGATGTGCGAAGCCTTCGTGAACAAGGGCTACAAAGTCATCAGCGGCGGTACCGACAACCACCTGATGCTCATCGACCTCCGCACCAAGTTCCCCGAGCTCACCGGTAAGGAAGCCGAGAACGCTTTGGTGGCAGCCGACATCACAGTCAACAAGAACATGGTGCCTTTCGACAGCCGTAGCGCCTTCAAGACCAGCGGTCTGCGCGTTGGAACGCCCGCCATCACCACCCGCGGTTTGAAAGAGGCCGACATGCCCGTCATCGTGGACATGATCGACACCGTCCTCTGCAACCCGACCGACGAGGCCGTCCGCGCCAAAATCACCGGCCAGGT
>JAILDR010000141.1 GCA_024689285.1 Bacteroidales bacterium
ATTCAGATTGTTGGTGGTGGTGGAATAGCCCACTGACAATCCTTCGTAAAGGCGGTTAGACTTCCTATAGTAGAATCTGAGGTTGCCCGACACGTTCAGTAGGGGCGAAATCAGGTATTGGATGTAGTCTCCAGCATTGTATTCTCCACCCTCGACAGTGTTATAGGACGAGAACCTGAAGCCGAGCAATCCGCCATGGGCGGCAGTATGATGGATACCCGCCCCGTTGGTCGTTCCGAGGGCGTTGGCGGCGTTGTTGCTGATAAAGGTCCAGTTGGCAAACGAATTTTCGTCTTCGAAGCCCATCTCGTAGGGATAGCTTACGATAGGAGTCTTGCGGTATTTCACCGTGTAGCCATCGCTGTAGCTATTCCAGTTGACGGTGGCGCTCTGTTCCATGATGTCGCTCACTTCCACTTCGTCCACCGAGCAGCCCACCGTACGGAAGCTCACGATGTCGCTTACAAGCGTCGGGTCGCAGCTGGACACTACCACCGCATCGTACTTGGTGTCGGGATAGAGGTTGCCGATGGTGGCCGTGTTTGCAGCTGTGCTTAGAACCGTCTGCCAGGCGCCGGCGGCTATGGGGCGACCACAAGTCACATCACTGAGATTCATTTGGTTATACCTCCATGTTGAGGAGTAGGACGTAACATAAAAGGCGATATAGACGGTTTGGCCTATGTATGCGTTAAGGTTAATGTCGTTGATGGTTTGGTATGGGCCGACCAGGTTGTTCCAGATGTAAGGCGAGCCTGTGTTGTTCCATTCGCGCAAGATGGTCCAGTGGGCTTTGTTGTCGGTCGAGATAAGAACGTCAAACTGCCCGCCATTACCTGGCGACCAGGGAAGATCTCCAGATATGCATACCTTGAAGCTTAAGGAACAGCCGGCGTTTACGGTTATGGCTGGGGTTACCATCCAGTTTCGGTTATTTGGATAGAGACTTGAATAATAATCTCCACCTAAATAGGTCCAGCCGTCGTGTACTGGCGTTGTTGGGCCAGTGCCATCCGGGTTCAAAGGGCCGGTATATCTTGTCCAGCCCGAAAAATCATAGATGGTAATGCCATCAAAGTAGGCTGCCGTTCTGCGTTTTACCGTGTAGCTTTCGCTGTGGCCGGTCCAGTTGAGTGTGGCGCTGGTCATCGTGGTGTTGCTCACGGCCACGTTTTCAGGCGCTAAACAGGGGAAGGTAGTGAAAATTCCTGCGTTGCTTTCATAAGTCTCGTTGCAGGTAGGCGTCACTATCACTTTATATTCGGTTTCGGTGCTGAGGTTGTTGAGGGTGACTGAGGTCGCTTCGGTAGTGATATAGTTCCATTCGTTATCGGGCACTGTTCCATTGGAGCCGATGGTAATGTCGTCAATATAGACATAACTATCCGAGTCTTCGCCAAAGCAAATGATGACTTGTGTCACATTGCTGGGAAGTTGTTGGATATACAGCTGCCATTCAGTGGTAGGATTAATGGCATCACTCCAATAGTAGTAGCCACTCGTGGTGGTAGTGGTGGCATAACCTACCTTTAATTGAGGGTCGCGATTAGGATTTGCAGTGTGTTTCTTGTAATAGAACTTGAGCTCACCCGTTACGTTCAGTACGGGAGAGAGCAAATATTGCTTGTATTGGTTAACATCCACCCACCAACCTATATAGTTCCAGGATGCGAATCTGAAGCCATACGCTCCACTGTGTGCAGCCTCTGCATAACGGCCAGCGCCATCGGTCGTTCCGATGTCGTTTTGGGAGTTGTTGCTGGTGAAGGTCCAGTTGGCGAACGAGGCGGCGTCTTCGAAGTCCTCCTTGAACGGGGCGTCTCCGGTGGTTCTTCCGTATTTCACTATGTAGCTGTCGCTATTGCCGGTCCAGTTGACGGTGGCGCTGGAAGTCCTGACATTGCTCACTGCCAGGTTACTGGGAGCCGCGCAGGTAGGGGTTGTGAAGGACGTCAATGCCCAACGGCTTTCGCCATCATCGCCGCCGCAAACGGAGCGCACCTCCACGACATACCGGATTCCAGGCTCCAAATCCGTCAATGTGTGCGGATGGGAGGGGTTATTGACCATAGTCCAATTGTTTGATTCGCTGGATTTGCGGTATCTTATTTGGAAGTTCTCGTTGTCCGAAGTCCATCCGATTGTGGCGGAATGGAGAGAGAGATTGGTCACGGTCAAGTCGGTAGGTCTCAAGCAATTGGAGATTGGCTCAACCACGAAATTATCCAAATAGGTGCCATCTCCACCACTTTCACCGCGCAGGATGATGTAGCAAGTGCCATGCAAGGGGATGGGCAACTCGTAGGTATACCATGTGTTTGCGAGGGGTTCGGCGGGAATCACATCGTTTGAAACCGAATAGAGACGTGGAATGAAAGCCAACTCGGTGGCACCTTCAATCTCGCCGTCGGTGCTGGCAAACACTCTGATACCCTCATTACTATTGCTGGCACTGGAACGGTATATATCAAGAACAAACCGATAGTCAGTATCAGTTGAAAGGGTCATTTCGGGCAGACACAGTTTCACCATGTTGCCGGAGGACATAGAAGGCAGATACAACTTGCGGCCGCTGTTGCCCCCGAGAGTGCTGGTAGTGATTCTAAATGTCTGGTTTTGGCTACCTGCAATATGTTCGTTCACCCAGCAGGCGGGGGTGAAGTTGCTAGTGTTGTAGTCCTCAAAGTCTTCATTCCATGGTAAGGAGGTGATGGCAGTACACAAGGTGTTGAAACTACTGCTCTTCCAGCCGCTCGTGAGGTCGTCGCACACGCTCTGCACTTGCACAGTGTAAACCGTACCAGCGGTGAGGCCAGTGAGGTTGTAGCTCGTGTTGGTAAGGCCGGTTATTTCGGTCCAGTAGGCATCGGAGGAGGCCTTGTAGCGGAGGTTCCAGGTGTTGCCCTCGCCTTCCCAGGTTACGGTGGCCCCAACAGTAGTGATGTTGGTCACCGCGATGGAAGTGGGGCGTTGGCAACTTACGGCCCCTGGCTCGTAGGTGAAGGTAGTTTTGGGCAAGAAGTGGCTGTTAATGGGATTAATGATACCACCCGCATCGGCATAATAACCACTTATGGAAGCACCATTGGCAGTCTTGCCATAGAAGCGGATACTCTTATAACCAACATCTTCAGTATTGTCACAACCGAAGAGAAGATTGCCGCCTTGGTAAACGTAGGGTGTGGTCAAGGTGAGGGTCACTTCACCGCCGCCATCGGCTGCCACGAAATCGAAATACCCTTGGCAAACCACCGTGGCCATGCTTTTGTCAATGAAAGACGAGATAGTGGGACTTTCCACTTCAGTAAGATAGATGTCGGCGGCTGAAACAGTGGTGTAAGGAATATTTTGATTAGTGGTGTAGAACTTAATGGCCGTGATGGTTCCGCCAGCCATCTCCTCAAGGTCTTCGGCAGGGAACACGGTTTGGGATCTTGTGAAAAAATCAAACCATAACACATACATCGGAATAGCGTAGCTCGTTTCTGTTGCGTCCTCATACAAGGTCAATGAGTTTTGTTGTGCATAAGCCGCCCAAGGCGCGAACAAGGCCGTCAGCAGCAGGAATAGTAAGGATTTTTTGTTCATAGGACTATTTATAAAATTAAACTACCATATTTTTTTGACTTCGGGACGCGGGACTTCGAGTCAAGCTAATGTCCCGTAGTCTCGTGACGCAAAGCGCAGGCGCAAAAATACGGCAATTCCCTCACAGACGAGGTGACGATTTCAATAAATCGAGGTGACGATTTCTAAAAACAGGTGACGATTTCTAAAAACAGGTGACGATTTCTAAAAAACCGAAAGTTAAGGCTTTATTCGCCCCTTTGCTTCCACTCCGAAGGCGTGACACCACAGGCGGCTTTGAAACCACGCAGGAAGGTCTTTTCGTTTGTGAAGCCCGATGCCTCTGCCACTTTCGACAAGCGCATCGTGGGGTCTTGGCGCATCAGTTCTTGCGCGTAACGGATACGGTAGCCCGTGACAAAAGCCGGGAAAGTGGTGTTCAGCTCCCCGTTCAGGCAGACGGAAAGGTAGGTCGTGTTGGTACCCAGTTCGGCGGCCACGTCGGCAGCGCGCAAATCCTTGTTCCTGAAGAGTTGCTTTTCTTCCATCAATGCCTTGAGTTTGTCGGCAAGGTCGGATTTCCCGACAGTGGCGACGTTTTCCTCAATGGTGATGGAGGCATCATTGTTGCAATGCTTTCTTTTCCATGTTATAAGAATTATCCCCAAGCCTATCATCAAGGCAATGCCAACGAAGAAGGCTAGCAGGGCGGATGGTTTGGAGGGCGCAGCCGTGGGATAAAAGGCAAAAACGGCGTTTGTAGGCTCGTAATTGGAGGCTATCATGCCGCCCACCGTGACAAAACTTCCGTCGGGAAGCATCAATTCGTAAGGATTGCCTGGAAGATCTTGCTGGGGTTGAGAGTAATACATAGAAAGCTTTGCTTGGCCACCTTGTAATGCGGGGTGATAGGCTATTTCAGCCAGATAAACATGGTTTTGTTCATCCATGCCCATCAACCAAGCTGTTTCCGTTTCGGGAACAGTCCAAAAAGAACCTATGAATCGGATGGCGCCCCAAGGGCCTTCCATGGGCAAAGGTTGTTCCATGGGCAAAAGCGAAAAGCCGCTACGACTGACCAGCATAGGCGCAAATTGTCCATCGTTGTTTTGGGCTGGTATCAGGAAAGTGTGTTCCGTTACGCGGCACGCATGGGCCTGCATGTTGCGGTCTAAAGGAGTCCGAGGATGCCATTCTGCCAGCAAATCCACGGCAAAAGACTCCCCTTTGAGTTGGTCTACTATGTTTTGGGTGCTACTTCCATAACTCCCGGAAGTGCCACCGATAATCCAGACATTGTCCTTCGCGACGGGCAGGAGGATGGGGTAGCTGCGATTGTCGGAGGTCATATCAACCCGAACGGTGTCGTGGGAGGAATTGTAGAATTCAGTGCAGTCGGTGGCGTACCAGTTGCCGCTAATCACGACCTCGCCATTCTCCAACTCCAACGCGCTGGCGTGTGCCCGTTTTTGGTCCATGATGGGTTTGGATGTAAAGCTGTGCGTGGCGGGATGATAACATTCCACGCCGAAGGTTCGACCCACGCCGAAATCGTTTTCGTAGCCACCGCCCACCAATACATCGCCGTCGTTCAGCACCAAGCCAAAAGGCGT
>JAILDR010000142.1 GCA_024689285.1 Bacteroidales bacterium
CGGCCGTACTCCACGAAGGCGGCAGCCGACTTCTCGTTGATTTCCGTGTCGGTGGCCTTCACGGGCAGCATCTCGGCTGAAAGGAAGGAGTAGGCATCGGTGCGGTGGTTGTAGCTGTACTCGCCGCCGACGCTGAGATTGCCTTTCCACACAGGATAGCTGAGTATGAGCTTCGTGGCCCAGAAGTTGTTGCTGCTCTTGGTGTCGTTCTCGATGGTGCGAGAGGCCTCCCCAAGCCCCTCCAAAGGAGGGGATGTCTGTTTGGTTTTTTCCGTTGTTCGGCTTGACGTCCTGGTCTTGTCGAAGAGACCGTCCACGTTCCAGTCGATGCCCAGACGGCCCACCTTGCCGTTGTAATAGGCGTTGAAGATGTGTTTGCGGAAATTGTCGTCACCGATGATGTGGCTCTCCGAACGCTCGGTGTAGACGCCGTTGACGTAGTTGTCGGTGTAGAAGAAACCGTCGGAATCGCCATTCGGATGGCGGTCGTACTTGTAGAAAGCGCCGAAGCTGTGATTCTCGTCCAGCATGTAGTTCACCTGAAGTTGTGGCGACCAACCCTCCCACACATTTTCCCTCTCCTGATTGCTGCGGCCAAGGTAGAAGTCGGGGCCAACGTAATAGGTAAGGTCGTTCTCCTGTAGCGACTTGGTGTGGCCGTAGCGACCGGCCCACAGCGAGGCAGTGACGTCGAGTCCGCCAGTGCGGTAGTTCACGTCGAGGTTATTGGTCAGCGTATGGCCATACTGATATATGCCGCTGAGGTTATCCTGGAAACTGAACCCTTCACCCTGGGCCTTCTTCAGCGTGATGCGTACGACGGCCTTCACCGAGGCGGCATAGCGGGCGCCGGGATTCTGAACCACATCGACGTGCTGAATCTGGTCGGAGCGCAGACGGGAGAGCTCCTTCAAGTCTTGCACCCGCCGGCCGTTGATATACACCTCGGCATCGCCACGGCCCAGCACCTTCACGCCACCGTCGCGTTCAGCTTCGAGCGTCGGAATCTTCGACAGCGCATCGCTCACCGTTCCGGCCTTCTCCAGTATCGTACCAGCGACGGTGGTGCGCATGGCATCGCCCTTCACGCGCGTCTTGGGCAGGCGACCCTTTACAACCACGCCACTCAGCTGATGAGTCTGGTTGAACCACATCGTCGTGTCTGTCGACAAGCTGTCATTCTGTTGAGCGAACGACATCATTGTCATCATCATTGCAGTCATCAGCACTGCCAGTCTCATTGTTTTCATATCATTTATATTTTAAATTTTCGTCTGTTGGACGCTGCAAAGGTACGATGAAGTTGCAGGCTTCGCAAACATTTGGGATATTCAGCCCAAGTTTGTGACAAACGGTGTGACGAACGGTAGATTCTGTGACGAATGGCATGATTTTTTATCGTCTCTTGTGTATTTTTTGCCGTTTGTTTTTGCGTTAAGGTGTTTTGTGTATAGGCAAAACAGAGTTTCCTGTAACCTTTCACCCGCCAACATCGGCCCTTGCACCAAAGATGACCTGCCCACTCCCCTCAGAGGCATGGTTGTTATCTTGGCAGTCTTACCACGAAATATCTTCCATTCTGCAAATGTCAGGACGAAAAAATGCCCTTTTTATGGTATTTTACACAAAAAAAGACGCATATCATCGCAAAAATGCGTACCTTTGCACCCATCATTGAATACAATTAGTATAATGGCATACACTTCACTTGAAATTTGCGCTGGTGCGGGCGGTCAGGCTCTTGGTCTTGAAATGGCGGGCTTTGACCATCAGGCATTGGTGGAATATGAGTCAGACTACTGCACCTGCCTAAGGCAGAATAGGCCCCATTGGAATGTGATGTGTATGGACGTGCGACAGTTTGACGGTCGGCCTTATCGGGGCAAGATTGACCTGCTTTCGGGTGGCGTACCTTGTCCTCCTTTCAGCATTGCTGGCAAACAACTTGGTGCCGACGACGAGCGCGACCTTTTTCCGCAGATGCTTCGTTTAGTGGAGGAGATAGACCCTAAGGTGGTGATGATTGAGAACGTTCGCGGATTTCTCGGTAAGCAGTTTGACAGCTATCGTAGTAGCATTATTGCCCGTCTGAACCAGCTGGGGTACAACGTCCATCTGCGGCTGATGAACGCATCGGATTATGGCGTTCCGCAGCTTCGGCCACGAGCCATCATCATCGGTGTTAGGACTGATATTTTTGACATATTCACTTTCCCACAGCCAATGCCAAGGCTGACGAAAAGCGTGGGAGAGTCTTTGTACGACCTGATGGCGGCCAATGGCTGGCAGGGGGCTGAGCAATGGCGTCTGATGGCCGACAAGATTGCTCCGACACTCGTTGGCGGCAGTAAGAAGCATGGAGGCCCCGACCTTGGTCCGACTCGAGCCCGTGAGGCATGGGCAGAAATGGGCGTCGACGGTCGCGGCGTAGGTAATGAGGCTCCAGCGGCGGATTTTGAAGGGATGCCACGGCTGACTCCAAGGATGATGGCACGACTGCAAGGTTTCCCTGATGAATGGCTGTTCAGTAGCCGGAAAACCACGGCCTGCCGTATGATTGGCAATGCCTTCCCACCACCAGTAGCACGTGAAATAGGACTTAAAATTAAACAAGTATTAGATTATGCAAGCATTGATAGCAGAAGCTCGCAGGAGATACCACGCAGAGCTGTTGGCTAACGGAATATTGACCATTAACGATAAGGGCGTGGCGAGCAATGCCGACAAAGGTTCAGACCTGTCCAAGAAGATTGCAAGTGGAATTGCCCAACGACTTATGGCCAATGTTCAAGAAAAAGCAGTCGGACAGACAGCAGGTGCGATGTTCGAAGAAATTAACATGAACTTTCTTGAATCCACATTCCTCCATTTACAGAATTTGCGCCCCGGCAAGTGGCATATCGTTAAACTGGGTAACCGCAACAGAATCAAAACAAGTAGTTTCGCCCAGTACGAGCACTTAGAGTATCTTTCACAGTTGGCGAAAAAAGACTCCAGCCTTAAAGCCAGTATTGGCAATGATTACATTGTTGCTCCCGATGTCGTAGTGTATCGCGAGACAGAACCCGACGAAGTCATCAATGAGAAAAAGTCAATAGTCGATGAAACTGTATGTGGCCATTCGGACATCCGTAAGGCATGCAATAGTTTACCCATTCTTCATGCTTCCATATCTGCAAAGTGGACTATGCGCAGCGACCGTTCGCAGAATAGCCGTACCGAAGCACTTGGCCTCATACGAAACCGTAAAGGCCATCTGCCTCACATCGTTGTCGTGACCGGAGAACCTTTGCCATCCCGAATAGCTTCGATTGCGCTTGGAACAGGTGACATTGACTGCGTTTATCATTTTGCTCTTTATGAACTCATAGAAGCCGTCAAAGAAGCCAAAGCCGAAGATGCTCTTGAAATGCTAAATATCCTTATCAGCGGCAAGCGCCTGAAGGATATTAGCGACCTGCCGTTAGACTTGGCTGTGTAATCATTATTGGGATGCCCGTGGCAAGCCGTTAGGCCGGAGTTTCCCGATGGCTTTATCATAATTCCCGTCTCGTCGCCTCCTGCCCCCAAATAATTAACTTCGGGAGACCGACGCTGAATCGCCAGCGTCGGCCCTGGTCGTCAAAGCCGTGGGTCATCTCGTGGCCAATGACAGCACCGATGGCTCCGTTTTTGTTAATTCAACTTTTGCAAGCTCACTTGCTGGGAGTGAAAGGGAAGTGAAAGGGACGACAGTCGGCTCACCCCCCCTTCACTCCTTATCACTCCAAGCATGCGAAACTTGTATTGTTTTATTCTTGATATCCACGCCACCGAGGAAATTGCTGGCAATGATGTGAAGGGTAGGGGCTGTAGTGTTGGCAGTATGTGTGGCATGGTTGCCGACACCGCCGATGAAGCTTTGGCTTTTTACCTCCACGTTGACCGTCGTTGGCACGATGAGCTCGATGCCGCCACAAAAAGTGTGGATGTCGATTTCCTCATCCTCAGTAATCACGGCCTCGCGCAGGTCCAGTCGGATGCCGCCGCAGAAAGCGTCGAGGCGGGCACCGTGGAACGTCTCGCCGCGATAGACGTACTCGTCGCCGCCGTAGTGAACCGAGCAGCGGATACGCTTGCCGTCCTCGCCGATGGGCAGCGGGCGCTGCAGCCACTGGTCGGGGTCGCGGCGATAGCTGTCGATGATCAGATGTACACCCACATATAATAATAAGAAGATGCAGAAATACATGGCCCATGGGCTTTCCGACATTGTTTCATACCAACTCCAATGGAGAATGCCCCACAACGTAGCGAGCTTCAACAGACTGGCTACAACAAAAAGAATGCCGATAACTGTTCTTGGTTTCATCATCATATTTCTTTTAAACGTTTCTTGCAAAATTGCACTTCTTTATATCTGATGTTATTTTTGCGTTTGCGTAGAGACGTCACATTGTGGAGTCTGACAGTAGCGATGTCACATTGTGGCGTCTCCACTGTCGGCTGCAAAGGTACGGTGTACTGCTAAAACCTCCAAATTTCTGGGATAAACGGAATGGAAATGTGACGGATGGTATAACCTTCCGAGAACAGTCAGGTACGAGCAGCCGACAGTAGAGACGTCACATTGTGGCGTCTCTACGCAAACGCTTTATATAGAAGGCTAGGGGAAAGGACATGGAAACGGGGAGAAAGGACGTAGCAAACTGGGGGAAAGGACCGTCCTTTGCGGGTGGAAGGACGAACCTCCGTTGTTGGCAGCGGCCGGGGACGATATTGGCAGCGGCCGCTGCCAATAACGGCAGCGGGCGGGAACGATGATGGCAGCGGCCGCTGCCAACCTGTTTTTACATTGTGGTGTCATCAGTTATTCAACTCATTGTGGTGTCATCAGAAAAAAAATCCTTTCATTGTGCTACAACTTGAGGAAATTTTATGTACCTTTGCAGCCGACAGTAGAGACGCCACAATGTGACGTCTCTACACAAACGCTATAATAACATCAATCAAGTTTCGCATGCTTGGAGTGATAAGGAGTGGAAGGGGAGTGAGCCGACTGTCGTCCCTTTCACTTCCCGTTCACTCCCAGCAAGCGAACTTGCGAAAGATGAATAACATCATTTATATAGAAGGCTGAAAGAAGAACAACTACAAATAAACCAAACAAAAATGAAAAAGTTTTTAGCAATGGCCGCAGCCGCCTTAATGACTGCAATGAACCTTTCAGCACAGGAAGAGACTGTGCAACCCTACTTGGAACTGAATCAGCTCCCGAGCCTGCTGAACATCATGCCGGCGCACCCCGCTTTCAACAGCCCCGAATTTGCCAACGACCTTGTGCGCTATGCCTGGGGCAAGCAACAGCGTCTGGACGAAGAGCGCCTGGCAATGGCTATAGCCGATGCCGAGTGGGACGACCACGCCAAGCTCTTCCTGCAGTGGAAGGACGCTTTCGGACTGGAGATTAACGAGACCAACACCCCGGAGATCTGGAAGTTGATGGAGAGCAGCCTGGCCACCACCGACCCCATGCGCAAGGAGACAAAGGCGCACTACGGACGTCTGCGCCCCTTTGAGTACTACGACGACGCCATGCCTTCGCACGAGGAGGACGACCTGCGCGGGGAGGGCAGCTATCCCTCGGGACACACCCTGCGCGGTTGGACCATCTCGCTGCTTCTGGCACAGATTGCCCCCGAGCGTGCCGATGCCATCTTCTCACGTGGATGGGACTACGGTCTGAGCCGTGTCATCGTGGGTGCCCACTGGCAGAGCGACGTCGACGCCAGCCGTGCGGCTGCCAGCATCGGCTTCTGCGCCCTGCAGAACAGCGACGATTTCATCGCACAGATGAAGAAAGCCAAGGCTGAGTATACGCAGAAGATATCACAGACGACGGCTGCTCCTGCCGCCACCGTCGTGGAGCACCCTGCCACACGCGCCTATCGCCTTGACGGCACAACGGCCAGCGAGGCCACTCGCGGCATTGTGATTGAAGACAACCAGAAGGCGTTCAGGAAGTGAAAACTCTCCAAGTCAATAAAAAAGGGAACCGATCGGGTTCCCTTTAACGTTACTTTTAATTTATTATTAATCAATGTGGTGATAACATGACCGACTGTGCCAACATTTGTTTTAAAATCAACACGACGGCACCACTGCCTGCGCTGCAAACCCGTCCACATCGGACGTAACGCCTGGATTGGCGTAGGAGCGATTATCTGGTGCAGATGTAGCGAATAAGCCTCAAAATCATGTATAAGTACTTACACATCTTCGTTAAAAAGCCGAATTTTTAGCATTTTTTGTAAGATTTACGCCCAAGACTCAATAAAATTGAGTAACTTTGTGCCCATAATTGAAAAATCAAGGCAAGCATTATGAAGACAGAGAAACAAATGGCTTTGGCTGCCGCTGAATTTGCAGAGCGGTGGAAAGGCAGAGGATATGAGAGAGGCGAGTCACAACCCTTTTGGATTGACCTGCTTTCCAATGTCTTTGGCATTGAAACACCATCTGATGGCTTTATCACTTTTGAAGACCATCGCATGGTGGATGCCTCTAACTTCATAGATGGCCGCATCCGTTCTACTAAAGTTCTGATAGAACAGAAATCTTTTGGCAAAGACTTGCGGGCGGGCATCCGTCAGAGCGACGGTTCGTTGCTGAACCCTTTCCAGCAAGCTCGCCGCTATGTAGTCAGCCTGCCGGTGTCAGAGCATCCTCGTTGGATTGTTACTTGCAACTTCTCTGAGTTCTTGGTCTATGACATGGAGCAGCCAAACGGTGAACCGGAACAGATTCTCTTGGAGAATTTGGGCAAAGAGTATTACCGCCTAATGTTCCTTGTTGATGCCAAAAATGAACATCTTAGCAAAGAAATAAAAGTATCAAAGGAAGCGGGTGAGATCGTCGGAAAAATTTACGAGGCTCTATTGAAACAATACGACGACAACAGCCCCGAAGCTCTCCGTTGGCTCAATATCCTATGTGTCCGTATCGTGTTCTGCCTTTATGCCGAAGATGCAGAGATTTTCACTCATGACCAGTTCCATGATTTCCTTGCTCGCTATGAGGCTGAGGATATGCGCAGAGCGTTACGTGACCTATTTGAAGTGTTGAACACACCGCCAGAAAAGCGTAGTAAGTATCTGAAAGACGACTTAAAAGCCTTTCCATATACCAATGGCGGGTTGTTTGAAGAAGAAATAGAAATTCCTCAATTTACCGAAGAACTTAGGTCGACTCTTCTACAGAATGCCAGCCTTGACTTTGATTGGTCGGAAATATCGCCTACCATCTTTGGAGCCGTGTTTGAAAGTACGCTTAATCCTGAGACGCGTCGAAGCGGTGGTATGCACTACACATCTATTGAGAATATTCATAAGGTCATTGACCCGTTGTTCTTGAATGACTTGCGCCGTGAATTAGACGAGATACTGGAAGAAAAGGTGGAGCGGCAACGGCAGAAGAAGCTCGATGCCTATCAATACCGCTTGGCTTCTCTTACTTTTCTTGACCCTGCTTGTGGCTCTGGCAATTTCCTCACAGAGACTTATCTTTCACTCCGTCGTTTGGAGAACGAGTGCATCCGTGAACGCTATCACGGCCAGGCATTCCTTGGCTTCGAAGAGGTGAATCCTATCAAGGTTAGCATCCATCAGTTCTACGGAATAGAAATTAACGATTTCGCTGTTACCGTCGCTACAACCGCACTTTGGATTTCAGAGGCACAGATGCTCCGTGAGACTGAGAAGATTATCAAGCGCGATATAAATTTCCTGCCATTGAAATCGTATCATAATATTCGTGAAGGCAATGCTTTGCGGATGGATTGG
>JAILDR010000175.1 GCA_024689285.1 Bacteroidales bacterium
GACACGAAGCCCCTAAAAGACCTCCTCAACAAATCCAACTTCAACAATGTCAAAGAACAAATTGATAATAGTGAACTGTTATTATTTAGTTGTTAAACATTCAATTTTTAATCGTCCAAATTTTTAGTGGACACTAGTGATATAAACATATAAAATTCAAATTATTATGGGAGGTATTCTTGCATCAGTACTGATCGGTGCGATAGCTGGTTTTATTGCCGGCAAGATTATGAACAAGGGTATGGGCTTATTAATCTGCATCCTTGTGGGTATCGTCGGGGGCTTTTTGGGCAGTTGGCTGTTTGGCTTGCTGGGTGTGGCACCCAAATCCACATTTTGGGGGCAACTCTTGGTCGGCACGGTTGGTTCTGTGGTGTTGCTTTGGCTCCTTTCTTTGCTCAAGAAGAAATAAGCCGGGGCAATTATTTGAAATAAACGCGGGTGATTCCTGGTCCGCCCGTCTCCAATGAGGCATCGCAGAAGCGTTCTATGTCGCGGTTGTGACTCAACTTCTCGCGGATGAGTTTGCGCAGGATGCCGTTGCCTTTGCCGTGCAGGATGCTCACTTCCTTGATGCTCAAGAGCTTGGCTTCGTCCAAATACTTGTCCACAATGTCTAAGGCTTCTTCGGCACGTTTGCCGCGCACGTCTAAGGTGAGTTCAAAATGCTCGGCTTTCTCACTGAGGTCTTCTGCAATGCCGTTCTGCCAGCGGCGTTGTGTTTTGCGGGCTTCGGCACGACTCACCTTGCGGAGCTTCTCGGGCGAGGTGCGGAGTTTCACCGTGTCGAAAAGAATGGTGGCATCGGTGTCGCTGATAGACAAAATCTCGCCTACCACCTGCATCTCTTCAATGCACACCGTGTCGCCCACCTTCAGCACCGCTTCGGCCTCTTCTTTTTTCTTCTTTTCCTCAATTTCCTTGGCTTTTTGCGCAATCTCCTGCTTGGTCTTTTCGAGGTTCTGGCGTATTTCCTTGGTCTTCGTCTTCTCTGCCTGTGCCTCCTTGATTTCCTTGATGGTGCGTTCGATTTGGCTGTTGGCTTTCTGAATCAGTTCCTGGGCTTCGGCAGCGGCGTCGCGCAGGTATTGTTTCTTCTTGCTTTCGAGTTCTGAAAGGAGTCCTTTGTATTTCTCCACCACCTCGGTCAGCAGCTGGTCGGCAATGCGCAGGTCTTGTTCTTTCTTGCGGATGGCTTTCTTGTCGACTTCGAGTTGTTGCAGCTGTTTTTCAAACTTAAGATGCTGGTCGCCGGTGATGTTGGCCGCATCGCTGAGGATTTGTTTTGGGAATCCGATTTTTTTTGCGATTTCGAAGGCGAACGATGATCCGGGTTTGCCTGTCGTCATCAGGTACATCGGCTGCATAAACTTGGTGTCGAACAGCATGGCACCGTTGATGATGCCTTCATGGTTGTCGGCCAAAAGCTTCAGGTTGGCATAGTGTGTGGTGACCATTCCGAAGGCCTGCTTCTTGTTGAGTTCCAGCAGGATGGCCTCGGCTATGGCTCCGCCCAGCTGGGGCTCTGTGCCCGTACCGAACTCGTCGATGAGGAACAGGGTGCGCTCGTCAGCGTGTTCCAAAAGGGCTTTCATATTAATAAGATGAGAGCTATAGGTGGAGAGGTCGTCAAGAATGGATTGCTCGTCGCCGATGTCGATGAAGAGGCTGTTGAAGAGGCCGCATTGCGAGTCGACGCGCATAGGGGGCATGAGGCCGCATTGCAGCATGTATTGCAGCAGGCCGGCAGTCTTGAGGCACACCGACTTGCCGCCCGCGTTGGGACCGCTGATGACGAGGATGCGGTTGGCGGCATCCAACTTCAAATCCAGCGGTACAATGTGCTTGCCTTGCGATTTCAGCTTTTGTTCCAGCAGTGGGTGCCGTGCCTGCTGCCAATTAATATAAGGTGAATCCTGGATTTCGGGTTTCACCCCTCCGGTTTGTTGGGCCAGCAAAGCCTTGGCGCGGATGAAGTCGATTTCGCCAAGCATGTTCCAGGCTTTTCGCAACTCTGAGAGGTAGGGCCGCAGCAGTCGCGTGAAGGCCATCAGGATGCGGTGGATTTCGCGTTTCTCGGCATATTCCAATTCTTTGATTTCGTTGGAAGTGTCGAAAATCTCGGCAGGCTCGATGTAGACGGTCTGCCCTGTGGCCGACTCATCGTGGATGAAGCCTCTGATGGCGCGTTTGTCGCCAGCCTTCACGGGGATGACCAGTCGCCCGTCGCGGATGGTGATTTCCGACTTTGGGTCGACCCAGCCGGCGGTTTTGGCATCGCCCATGATTTGGCGGATGCGTTTCTCAATGCCGCCCTGCTTGCGGCGGATGCTTTGCCTGATTTCAAGCAGTTCGGGCGAGGCATTGTCGGGTATCTCACCTTTGTCGTCAACGAGGCGGTTGGCTTCGGTAAAGACGCTCCTGTCTATAAAGATGTTCTCAATCAATGCTTTAAGCCGCGGGAACGCTTCAGCACTCTCTGAACGCCCAAAGCGCAGGATGGATTCGAGCACATTCAGCGAGGGCTTCAAGGCAAACAGATCTTCCACGCTGAGGCAGGTGCCTTCGATTTGTATCTGGTGGAAGGCCTCGCGCAGGTCGTGGAAGTCGCGCACGGGGAAGGGGACGCCCGTTTGCAGCAGGCGCAGAAACTCTTCGGTCTCTTCCAAACTTTTGACAATACGTGACTTGTCGTTGGTGAACGACATCACGTCAGCCTTCTCCAAACCCATTTGGCTGATGCAGAGGCTGGATAGCATCTCACGGATGCGCTTGAAGCCGATTTTATGCTCGTAGTTGTCGGGGTAAATCACACGGATTGAGTTTTAGGGCGCAAAATTACTTATTTCGCTTGAATTAGCATTTATCTCCGGTGTATTTTCAACTGCAACAGCTGCAACAACTGCAACAAAGCGCGTCCGATTGGACGCGCCTTGTATTGTTATAACCCAAAAATCGTGGAATACAGACATAGGAATCAAGGAGTAATCTCAAAGCTACCTCGGAGTTACCTCGGAGTTACCTCGGAGGTGGTATATAGTAAGTATAGACTTGGTATAGGGTTGGTATAGGGTTGACTTCTGTAAATTATTGTGGGACAATGTATTATGTTGCAAATTCGTCCATAAGTCTATTGGGGTTATGTAACTTTTAGATAATCAAAAGGTTACAAAGACTTATGCTGCCTCATAATAAGCTTGTTTTGCAGTTGCAAAGATACAAAAAAAGAATGGATTTGGCAAGAAAAACCTACAATTCTTTCGGATAGCAAATGAAATGCTTCACCACGGGCTGCGAAAGCACCGAAATGTTGAGCTGGTCGGAGGCCTCGCTGATGTCTTTCATCGTACCGTCTTTGTATAAGATGTTGATAGCCGATTTCTTAGGATGATAAGCATGATTAGACGAAACGCCTTGCAGCAGTGCATAGTCGGCATCATCAAGCGACCAGCCATAGTATTTGGCGATTTCATTCCTGATGTCCTCGATATAATTCGGGTCGAAAGCACTTTCGCGCATCTCGATTTTGAACAAATGCCTGTAGGTTAGTCGTCTGCAAAGCTCAGAAAGCACGCGGTCCTCGTCGTTGCACCACACTTTGACGGCTGTCATCACATCATAGTCGTCCAATTGGCAAAACTTGTCCAAGACGAAATCACGCTCAAAGCCCTCCTCAAAGGGGTATTGGTTTTTGAGGAAGAACGAAAGAGCGGGTGTGGCGAACAAATCGCGGTGCTGGCTGAGCATCTTTGCGCGTTTCAGGATATTGCGCAGCATATATTCAGCACTCAGAACGGCCTTGTGCATATACACCTGCCAATACATGATGCGTCGGGCTACTATGAAGCTTTCCACAGAATAAATGCCCTTGGCCTCAATAGCAAGTTCATTCCCAACCACTTCCATCATCTCTAACAGGCGTTCGGCATTCACGCTGCCTTCGGCTACGCCGCTGAAAAAGCTGTCGCGCTTCAGATAGTCGATGCGGTCGACATCCAGTTGGCTGGAAATCAGTTTGCTGAGAAAGCCTTTCTCATACTCGCCTTTGAACATCTCTATGGCCAAATCGAGGCGACCGTTGTGGATCTCGTTGAATTTCTGCATCACTTTGAGCGATAACTCCTCATGTGTAATCCCTTGAACGATACTGTTTTCAAGGGTATGTGAGAACGGCCCGTGACCGCTGTCGTGCAGCAGAATGGCCAAAGAAGCGGCTTCAAGTTCCTCGTCAGTAATTTCGTAGCCCTTGCTTCGCAGCAGGTGAATAGCCCTGCGCATCAGGTGCATCGTCCCCAAGCTGTGGGCGAAGCGCGTGTGGTTGGCACCTGGATACACCAAATTAGTCATGCTGACTTGTTTGATGCGTCTAAGTCTTTGGAAATAAGGATGTTCAATAATATCGAAATGCAATTCGTCGGGAATACTGACGAAACCATATATAGGGTCGTTGAAGATTTTCTTCTTATTTTCCATAGAGGTCAGCGTGGGTTCCTCATCCCTTGTTTTATTTTTCTGCAAAAATACACAAAATCTTTCGTTTTTTGTGTTTTTGTCGAAATAAAAGCCAGGTTTCGTCGTTTCTCATATAAACGTAATTACTATGGACAAAACGACTATTCTTTGGGCCGACGATGAGATAGATCTCTTGAAACCCCATATCATGTTTTTGGAACAGAAAGGCTATCAGGTGGTTACGGCCAACAATGGTGCTGATGCCATCGAGCTGGTACGTCAGCAGCCTTTCGACATCGTGTTTCTCGACGAGCAGATGCCGGGCATTTCGGGCATTGAGGCTTTGGAAGTCATCAAGCGCGAGCGCCCCAGCCTGCCTGTGGTGATGATTACCAAGAGCGAAGAGGAAAGGGTGATGGAAGACGCCATAGGCTCGAATATCGCAGATTACCTCATCAAGCCCGTGAATCCCAACCAGATACTGCTTTCGCTGAAGCGCAATTTGGAGAACAAAACGCTTCGCGACGAGAAATCGTCGATGAAGTATCAGCAGGAGTTCCGCAACATCAGCATGAACCTCAACAACAACCAGAACTTCGACGAGTGGGTTGACCTTTATAAGAATCTGGTGCGTTGGGAGTTGGAACTTCAGAAGTCGGTAGACGAAGGCATCAAGGGCATTCTTGCCGACCAGAAGCAGGAAGCCAACGTGCAGTTTACGCGCTATATCGAAAGGAATTATGTCGACTGGATTCAAGGAAAAACAGAAAAGCCGGTGATGTCTCACACCGTCGTGCGCGACAAGGTAATCCCCCATCTTGAGGGCAATGACAAACCGCTGTTTCTCATTGTTATTGACAATCTGCGCTATGACCAGTGGAAAGCCATACAGCCGCTCATTGAGAATTATTTCCGCGTGGAGGCCGACGATATTTACTACAGCATTTTGCCTACCACCACACAATATGCCCGCAATGCGCTCTTTGCCGGACTGATGCCCTTAGAAATCCGCCGCCGTTATCCCAAGTGGTGGGTCGACGAAGAGGACGAAGGCACCAAAAACCAGTTTGAGGGCGAGCTGTTGGGCGAGCAGCTGAAGCGATTTGGCAAAAACATCAAGTATTCTTATAATAAGGTGCTGAACCTGCAAGCCGGCAAGAAGCTCTATGAACAGATGTCGAACTTGATGCCTAACAAGTTGAATGTCATTGTTTACAACTTTGTCGATATGCTCTCGCACGCCCGCACCGAGATGGAAATCATACGTGAGTTGGCTGACGACGAGGAGGCCTATCGCTCGCTGATGTATTCCTGGTTTGAGCATTCAAGCCTCTTCGATATGATGCGTTTCATCGCTGAGAAAGGCTGTGATATGATCATCACCACCGATCATGGAAGCACCTACGTGAAAGACCCCGTGAAGATTCTGGGCGACAGGGAAGTGAACACCAACCTGCGCTACAAATACGGCAAGAACTTGAAATACAACCCGAAAGAGGTCTTTGAGGTGAAAGACCCGGAGAAGATATTCCTGCCGAAGGTCAATCTCAGTACGACCTACGTCTTTGCTGGCGAGAGCGACTTCTTCGCTTACCCCAACAACTACAATTATTACGTCGGTTATTACCGCAATACTTTCCAGCACGGCGGCATCTCCATGAGTGAAATGCTGATACCAGTGATTCATCTCACAGCGAAACGGTAAACCGACTGAAAAATTACTATCTTTGCAGCATAAAACGATTGTTATGCAACCAAAAGAGTTTTGTGTCAACAGTGTGGAGCAGCTTTCAGAAGTCTCCGATTATCTGCTCTCTTTGCGCAATGAGGCCGACATTATCGCCTTTTACGGCGCAATGGGGGCGGGCAAGACGACTCTGATTAAGAATCTCTGCCATAAGATGGGTGTCACCGATGAGGTGAACAGTCCCACCTTCGCTATCGTCAACGAGTATGTCACTGAAGAGGGTGAATCGGTTTATCATTTTGATTTTTATCGGATTAAGAAGATAGAAGAAGCCTACGACATCGGATTTGAGAACTATTTCGATAGTGGCAATCTTTGCTTGATTGAGTGGCCCGAAATGATTGAGCCGTTGATGCCTGAGAAATACATTCGAGTTGATATTCAACAAGGCGAGACGGATGCTGAAAGAATTATTGAATGTGAAATCATAACAAATTGATTATGAAAAATTTAATGCCTGTTTTATGTGCAGTTTTGATGGCAACTCTGATGGCTTCCTGTCGTCAGGCATCAATTAGTTATGACCGTCAGGAAGTCGCGGAAATGATTGCCGTTCACGATACGACCATACTGTATTTTATGACTTCTTGGTGTCAAGCAGGGCGTAGTAATTTTGAGTCAAATGTGAAACCCTATCTAGGGAAAGCTTCTGACACTAAGGCGATTGTTTTGGTTTGTGTGGGCGAAATAGAACAAGTTTCAAGTATAGATAATCTGGACAAGAACGTGATGATTTGCAATACAACATCTCTTAATCCCCTTCTTGATAAGATGTTTATAAATAAGGAGTGCAAGAGACTGTTGTCTCACTACAAACGAGTGAATTATGTTCCAGTAGGATTGGTATGCAATCGAAATGGAGAAATTCAGAATTGGGACACCGACGAGGAATCAGGTAGGACATACGGATCCATTTATCCATATTTAATGGGCTGGAAATGAATGATAAACTGAAACAAACTGTTGCTGAAGCCTCCCAAGTCTTCATCTTGACTGATGAGAATGTGGCTCCTTTCTGGTTGGCTGAAGTGAGGCAGCGCATTGAACGCAAAGATGCTGTTGGTATTATCATTGAAGCAGGCGAGCAATACAAAAACCTGCAAACCGTCCAGCAGATTTGGGAAACATTGATGAAGCATCATGCCGACCGCAATGCGCTGTTGGTCAATCTTGGAGGGGGTGTCGTTACTGATTTGGGCGGCTTTGCGGCCTCGACCTATAAAAGAGGCATCAAGTTCATCAATATTCCGACCACTTTGCTCGCGATGGTGGATGCGGCGATAGGAGGGAAGACGGGCGTTGATTTCGGTGGGGCGAAAAACCAGATTGGCACCTTCGCTGAGGCGGAAGAAGTGTTGACAGACCCTGTGTTTCTGAAAACCCTGCCCCGAAGGGAAATACTCTCAGGGCTTTCCGAGATGCTGAAATATGGCTTCATCGCTGATGCCAGTTTGCTGAATGTCAATTTGGAAAACTATCAGCAATTCATCCATCGTGCTGCCGATATCAAACGTGGGATTGTGAAGAAAGACCCTAAAGAAAAAGGGCTGCGGAAGATATTGAACTTTGGGCATACTTTGGGTCATGCAATTGAAAGCCATACTATTACAACCGACTGCCCGTTGCTGCACGGCGAGGCTGTGGCGTTAGGTATGGGGGCGGTTTTGTGGCTGTCTGTTGAGCGGTTCGGTCTCGATGCGGAGCTTCTGCACAAGTATGCGGAGCGGCTTCCTGCCTTGCTTGCCGAAGCAAAGGTGAACCTGACCGAGGCGGACGTGGATCCCATTATGGGCTATCTGGCTTTCGACAAGAAGAACAAAGGAGAGACCCTCCAATTTGTCCTGCTTGAGGCAGTAGGGAAGCCTGCGTGGGATGTGGCGATGGATTTGGAGTCGGTGAGGACTGCGCTGGAGTTTGTCATCAAAAAGGTGCAAGACTGATGGAACTGCATTGCGACATACAACTGCCTGCCAGCAAAAGCGAGAGCAACCGCGCCTTGATGATTGCCGCCTACGGCAGATTCGCTCCGGATTTCCAAAACCTTTCCGATTCCAACGACACCTTATTATTATATAAGTTGCTGGAGTCGATGCCTTGTGGCGTGATTGACGTTTCAGACTGCGGCACAGCGGCCCGTTTCCTCACAACCTATCTTGCCTGCCATGAGGGCGACAGCCTCCTTACAGGGACAGAACGCATGAAGCAGCGGCCCATGAAACCCCTTGTGGATGCCTTGCTTGAATTGGGAGCGGATATTCAATATGTCGGCAAAGAGGGGTTTCTTCCGTTGCGCATCAAAGGGAGGCCGCTTGCGGGGGGCAAAGTGTCCATCGATATGACCCGAAGCAGCCAGTTCGTTTCGTCTTTGCTTCTGGCCGCTCCTTTTTTCCCATTTGGCCTTGAGCTTGAGCTGTTGGGCGGACTCAATTCCTTGCCTTATCTTGAAATGACTTTGGCCATGATGCGGCATTTCGGTGCGGAAGCCGTGCGAAGTGAGAGAACTATAACGGTCAATCCGAAACCTTACCAATCAAGACGTTTCATCATCTCTCCCGATTGGACTGCGGCTTCTTATTGGTATGAAATGGCTGCGTTTTCTGACGAATGTGAGATTAAACTGAGGTCATTGAGCCTTTCGGAAGGGCTGAACCTTCAAGGAGATGCTGTCGTTTCAGAATGGATGGCGCAATTGGGGGTGGGCACTTTCGATGCTAACGATGGCATTGTTTTGAGGAAAATACCTTTCGAAAAGCGTCGCTTGAGTTTCGATTTCTCCCAACATCCCGACCTTTATCCTACTATGGTGGCCACTTGCGTCGGCTTGAATGTTGAAGCCTCTTTTGCAGGTCTTGACAATCTCGCCGCTAAAGAGTCGGACAGGGTGGAAACCATGCAGACGGAATTGGCCAAATTGGGCAAGCAGCCCCTGCGTTTTTGTGCCCACAACGACCATCGCGTTGTGATGGCTTTGGCACCTCTTGCAATCTTATACGGTCCAGTCGCTTTCGACCATCCTGAAGTGGTGGGGAAATCCTATCCTCGTTTTTGGGAAGATGTTTCATTTTTGCCATAAAGTCAAATTTTAAGCGCGTATTGATATTTTTACTATCTTTGCACGATTTTTTTTTTCATTGTCATCATGAGCATTATGAAAATAGAGTTGTTTGTTCCATGCATCATCGATCAGTTCTATCCTGAAGTGGCGGTCAATACCATGAAGGTGCTGCGGCGTACTGGCGTTGAGGTGGACTACAACCCTGAGCAGACTTGTTGCGGCCGTTTTGCCTACAATGCTGGTTATGTCGAAGAAGCTCGAGACTTAGGCGACAAATTCCTTGATGATTTCTCATGCGATGTGCCTACCGTGGCTCCATCAGCGGCATGTGTGCATTATATTCGGAAGTATTATCCGAAGTTGTTCTTTAATACTTCAAACCACATGAACTTCAAGAAATTGGTGGCGAATATCTACGAATTGACTGACTTTTTGGTCAACCAGTTGCATTTTGACGACTTCGGGGCAGTATTTCCGCACAAGGTGACTTTTCATGATAGTTGCAGCGCATTGAGGGGATTGGGCTTAGGCAAGGAGGCCAGACAACTGCTCTCCAAAGTCAAGGGATTGGAACTCATAGAAATGAAGCAGACGGATATGTGCTGTGGTGCCGACCTTATGCTTCAGATGGAACACGAACCGGTGGCGGTAGGTATGGCTAAACACAAAGTCAAGAACGCATTGAACACGGGCGCAGAGTATATCGTCTCTACCGACATGAACTGCCTGATGCACATGAAATCTTATATCGAACAAGAAAATCTTCCCATCGAGGTCATGCACATCGTTGATGTGTTGGCCTCGGGATGGAATTAAACCTAATTGATACGATGGAAAAACCATATTTTGTACACGAGAGCAGTTATGTTGACGACGGTGTCAGTATTGGCAACGGGACTAAGATTTGGCATTTTTGTCACATCCAGAAAGGTGCTGTGATAGGCGAGAACTGTTCCTTCGGCCAGAATGTGAATGTCGGAAACAATGTCCACATCGGTAATGGCGTGCGTGTGCAGAACAACGTGTCCATATATGAAGGTGTTGAAATTGAGGACAATGTGTTTTGTGGTCCGAGCTGTGTTTTCACCAACGTGACCACACCGCGCGCGCATTTCCCGGTGCATGGTGTTTATGCCAAAACCCGCATTTGTGAAGGTGCCTCGTTGGGTGCCAACAGCACGGTGGTCTGTGGCCATACGGTCGGAAAGAGTGCTCTCATCGCTGCTGGTGCCGTGGTGACCAAAGACGTGAAGCCTTACGCGCTGATGGCTGGTGTGCCAGCCAAGCAAATCGGCTGGGTGTGCGAATGCGGAAAACGTCTCAACGCCTCGCTCCAATGTGAGTGCGGACGGAAGTATCATGAAAATAATGGAGACTTAAGTTTATGCAATTCAGAGATCTAAAAACTCAATACACTGTTCTGAAAGACGAAATGGACAAGGCCATCCTTGATGTGGTAGCATCGAGTGCCTACGTCATGGGTCCGAAAATCAAGGAGATGGAGTCGGCTTTTGCCGAATATGTTGGTGTGAAACACTGCGTTGCATGCAACAGCGGCACAGACGCCCTCTTGCTCGCCTTGAAAGCATGGGACGTGAAACCCGGTGATGCAGTTTTTGTGCCCAGTTTCACCTTCTTCGCTTCAGCGGAAGTTATAGCCATGCAAGGTGCTACGCCCGTCTTCGTTGATGTCGATGGCGACACATTCAACATGGATGTGGCTGACCTTGAGCGCAAAATCGAGCAGACCTTGAAAGCGGGGAAGTTGACACCTCGCGTCGTCATTGCGGTTGATTTGTTTGGTTTGCCTGCCGATTTCAAGGCCATCCGCAAGGTGGCTGACAACTATGGTTTGCTGGTGCTTGAAGATGGTGCGCAAGGTTTTGGCGGTCGCATTGGTGAACGCAAGGCCTGCACCTTTGGCGACATTTCAACCACTTCGTTCTTCCCCGCCAAGCCTGTCGGCTGCTATGGTGATGGTGGAGCTGTGTTTACCGACAACGAGGAATGGGCTCAATTGATGGATTCTTACCATGTTCACGGCAAAGGAAGCGACCGGTACGACAACATCCGTATCGGAATGAATTCCCGCATGGACAGCATACAGGCGGCCATCCTGTTGGTCAAATTGAAGGCGTTCAAGGAACATGAGCTCGTTGATGTGAATCAGGTGGCTGCGCGTTATATCGAGCAGCTGCATGACGTGGTGAAAACGCCTGTCGTGCCCCAAGGTTTTTACTCCAGTTGGGCACAATTCACGCTTCAAGTGGAGAACAAGGAAGTCAGGACCGGACTGCAAACAGCATTGAAAAACCTGGATATTCCGACAGCCATCTATTATCCCATCCCGATGCACCGTCAAACGGCTTTCAACTATCTGAATCTTGAAGATAACCTTTGCCCAGTGTCTGACCGCTTGGCGGATACTGTGATATCGTTACCTATTCATCCTTATCTTACGGAAACTGACCAAGACATGATTTGCAATGCTGTCCGTGTTTTTTTGAAGAAGTAGTCATCGAAAGACATGGGTATCAAGTCAGTTTTCAATAAAATAGCGGCACGCGATAATTACGACGAGGTGATGGAATACCTCGCCGTGGCTGAGACGCAGCACGCCCCGAGGTTTGAGTTTGATGATGCTCCTGACCAACTTCGTGAGCTTATTGAAGTGGCTGAATCGCCTCGTGGCCCCAAACGCTCCCAGTGGCTCAACGAGTATGCCGAGAAGTCGTGGTCGGTGCCTGACGGCGAAGCCGAGGTGCTGTTGGCCGAGGATCATCTGAATGCCATTCGATATGTGAATCGGTATCTTCGTAGTGCGAATGCCAAACTGAAACAGGATGGTTACTTCGTTTGCAGCTTCGATACGGCTCAGAAACGTAGGGCGCAGATTTTCAGCCACTATCCAAAGATTATCGCGTATGTCGTATATTTCTTTGATTTTCTGTGGCATAGGGTATGCCCAAAGTTGGGCTTGACGCGCCGTTTCTATTATTTCTGCACCCGCAAAGAGCGCAAGGTGTTTCCCCGTCCCGAGATGCTTGGCCGGTTGTATTATTGTGGGTTTGAGGTGGTCAGTGAGCGGTATGTGCATGACCGTTATTGCGTCATCGCCCAGAAGAAGCGCCAGCCCAGCGAAGAACAACACACCTACGGGATGTTCATCAGATTGCGCAGGATAGGGAAGGACGGGAAGAAATTCAACGTGTTCAAATTCAGGACCATGTATGCCTATTCCGAGTACCTGCAGACCTATGTCTACGAAAACAACGATTTGGGTGAAGGAGGCAAGTTCAAAGACGACTACCGTGTTACCGAGTGGGGCCGGTTCCTGCGGAGAACTTGGCTAGATGAGCTGCCTATGGTGATCAATATGGTGAAGGGGCAAATCAAACTCGTTGGCGTAAGACCACTAAGCCAGCAGTATTATGATTTATATACAACTGAAATGCAGCAGCTTAGAATAAAGACCAAACCGGGGCTGTTGCCTCCGTTCTATCTTGATATGCCCAAGACCCTTGACGAAATCCAAGAAAGCGAAAGACGGTATTTGGAGGCCTATCTGGAACATCCTTTCCGTACCGACTGGAAATATTTCTGGAGAATCGTCGGCAATATCCTCATAAAGGGGAATCGGTCGAAATAATTTCTGTTGTTTTGTTTCCTTTTTAGGGAAAAATATCTATTTTTGCAGGCTAAATACGTATGAGGCATTCATGCCTTTCAAAGGCTAAGCCTTGTATCATCAGGTTGATTCCTGTAATGAGCGGAAATTGAGTGAGTTGTCCGCTGTTGCATGGGACTCAGGGTGGCGGAGCTGTGGAATTCCTGCATGCCGCCTTGCTGCGAAGCAGCCCGTTCGAGTCTTTCGCGTTTTTCGATGTAAGAAAAAAAGCTCTGCATCAGCAGCCCAATCCGTCATCAAAACCAGATTGTAGTCTCGTTGTAGCTTCGATGTACCTTCGACGTACCTTCGACGTAGTGTTATCGTAGAGTAGGCGTACCTTAGGCGAAGCGTAGGCGAAAAAGTTTCGACTTATTGTATACTTTTGCACCCAAGATGTTGAACCGTATTTGACACGTTGTTGCCATACCCAAGCCAAGCACTTCTAAAGGCGTAGCCGTACCTTACCCAAGGAGTAGCCAAGCTCTACCCAAGATCAAAAGCTTGCCAACACCTTGCCAACACCTTGGGTAGAGCTTGGGTAGGGCGGTAGAAAGGCTTGGGAACAAATAATAGTAAACATAAACCAATACTCATGAGGTTGCCTTTACGAAAATCATATATAAAAAGTCAATTGCATAAACATCGTAGGAGCAAACCGCTTACGCTTCAATTGCCGATTACGTCTCGTTGTAACTCATCATGCGTTACGTGCAATGTGTTTAAACAACACCAAAAGATTGATATCAATGCTCAGACATTGAAAACAGTTTTACAAAACGATTTTTTCTCAGAAGTAAGAACTGTAGGAGTCAATGGAGGTGAATTTACGCTTGTTCCGTCTTTTTTTGATATCTTGGATTCCTTGTTTGTATTGCCTAATATTAGTTCAGTATATCTTATTTCCAATGGTTTGTTGCCAGACAAATTGTTGTCATATTTGCAAAGAGCAAAGATACTGTGTGAATCTCACGATGTTAATTTGCATTTTTGTTTATCATGTGATGGCGTTGAAGAAGTACATAATCATGTAAGAGGGATTCCAAATTGTTTTGAACGAACCAAAATGATACTGGATACTATGATGAAAGACGGACAGACCTATTGCCATTCAATGAGTGTGGGATGCACTATTTCAAGGCAAAATGTTGAGTATATTTGGCAAACATATGAGTTTTTGTCGCAATACCCTTTCCCAACAGAATATCATCTTGCAGTTCCCAACAAAAGGATTGGAACATTTTGGGACAGCGACTATTATGTTTTAAACGACGAAAAATCGAGACTTCTTGCAGCTGAATTCTTCTATATACGTTATTTACAAGCACAATCTGATTCTGAGCGATTCCAATACTTTAGTAATTATTACTTTTTAAAGCATAAAGGGAAAAATCGTCCATGTGAATGTGAGTATCGCTATAGGGATGTAACCGTTGATGAAAACTTGAATTTGTTTTTGTGTGCTACTGCAAGTGACGTAATTCAGGGTTTAAGTCATAATAGTATTATTTCATCAACCACATATCAAGCCATGAATAATGAAGCGAAAAAATTAAGCAGAACCTGTTGTGAATCATGCGGTCATTATTCATACCATAATCACACATTAAAAGGAAGACTTGCGTTTGTATTTGACTATGTTCCCAAATTATACACATATCAGTTATATCAGACACTTTCTTTACCATTCTCATGGAAAAGGACGAAAAGACTAGTGAAAATGAAGTATAGGATGTTTAAGGCTGTCGGTTCATATTTGAGACAATTATGAAAATAGCAGTAATAGGTTGGTATGGTACCGAAACGATAGGTGACAGGGCTATCTTGGCAGGCCTGTTGTCGGTTTTTTCAGAAGCATTTGGCGAGTTCGAATTGCTTTTGGGAAGTTTGAATCCTGTTTTTACTGAACGGACGGTATATGAAGACATGGATTTTTACAGGAAGTGTGCTAAGAATCAAAATATTTCAATAACTGTCTTTAATTCTCAAAAAGATTCCGAATTGCGAAAAGCCATACGAATATGTAAACTGTTGGCAATAGGGGGAGGACCGTTGATGGATTTGATAGAAATGCGAATGCTTGAATATGCTTTTGTTTATGCGAAAAGAAAAAAAAAGCCAACAGCATTATTGGGTTGCGGATGGGGACCATTAAAGGAAAGAGACACAATTGATATTGCTAAAAGATTAGTGTCTTTAGCAGATTTGTCAATTTTTAGAGACAACACCTCCAAACGACAATGTCAATATAATGATTTAAATGGCTTTGAGATCCAAGCGCTCATAGATCCCGCCTTTTTTGCCTGTGATAGATTTCTACAAATTGTAGACGAAAGGAGTAATCGTTCGTTCGTTGCAGTTAATTTAAGGGATGTAAAGGCTGAAGCCAATCATTATGCGCAAGGAAACTACACGACCCTTTTTGCAGATATGTTGAAAACCATTGCTGGGCAGTTGGATTTGCCAATCAAGTTGATTCCAATGCATAATTTTAATATAGGAGGTGATGATCGTGTTTTTTTGGATCAAGTGGTTCATGGTTGTGGGTGTGGAAATGTTTCAACTGTTTGGGAGACATTGAGCTTGTATGATACAATGCTGCTGTATTATCATGCAAAGTATTGTTTCGGAATGCGTTTTCACTCTGTCGTGTTACAATCGTATCTGAATGGCTATAATTATATTATAGATTATACTGACCCACAGACAGGAAAGATCATAGGGATGTTGCGTCAATTGGATATATTGGAAAAATATGAGGATAGATATTTTTCATTATTTGATTCTCAATTATCTACTATTGATTTTAAATTGTCAGAAACAAGGGCTTGTACGATTTCAAAAGATGTGATTACGAAGTACAAGAAGGAATATGTGCGACTTTTAAAGGCAATTATTTAAGGTGAAAGTATTACACATTACAACTCATGATTATATGGGTGCGGGATGGTGTGCCCTGCGTATCCATAACGCATTGTTAAGTGTTGGAGTTGATAGTAAAGTTCTTGTTGCAGAAAAACACTCGACTGATCCATTGGTTTTTGAAATGTTACCTAATGGCTTAAATCAGCATAAGAGGTCTAAGAATCCATTGATTCGTAAGACGATGACCTTTTTGCGCTCAATTGGCCTGTTTCGAAATAAGAAGGATAAAACAGACGCCATGCAGCATAAGATTCATTGGAATACTTCTGTTACTTGGTTCTCCCCAATTACAAATTATGATGTGCTTAAATCCCCATTGGTTCAAGAGGCAGACATTATCCATTTGCATTGGGTGGCAGGGTTTTTAGATTACGAAACATTTTTTGCTAAAATAAACAAACCTATTGTTTGGACACTTCATGATCAAAATATCGCATTAGGTGGTTTTCACTATATGCGAGACAAACTCAATAATTATCAATGTTGTAAAGTCTTGGAAGATTATTATTCGGGATTGAAGCAAAAAGCAATTCGAGGGAACAATAAAATATATTTGATTGCGTTGTCTGAAATGATGCAACAATTTTTAAAAAGTCAAGCTTTTCTACAACATTGTACGATCGTTAAAATACACAACAGTGTAGATGCTACTCGGTTTCGTGTCATAAATAGAGAATTTGCCAGGGAAGTTTTTGGGATAGCTAAGAATTTCATTGTTTTCGCGTTTTGTGCATATCGGTTGTTTGACGAACGGAAAGGTCTTAGAGATTTAATCAAGGCAATAGAGAATTTGAAGGATGATAATATTGCATTGTTGTGTATTGGAGGTGGAACTTTACCAGTAGAAACACGTGTTCCTGTTTATTGTACTGGTGAAATTGGGAACGATTCATTAATGGCATTAGCATATTCAGCTGCCAATTATTTCGCAATGCCATCGTATCAAGAGGTTTTTGCACAAACCCCAATGGAGGCTATGGCGTGTGGGTTACCGGTTGTGGCCTATCCATGTAGTGGGGCGAGTGATTTGATAAATGAAACAAACGGGATTGTCTGTGATGATTTTACCGAAGAGGCATTATGTCGAGGGATAAAGAGACTACTGTCTGTGAAATATGATGAAGAATGTATTCGAAGAAATATGGAAGTGAATTACTCTCCAGTGCATATCGCGCGGCAATACCTGGATGTATATAAAGAGTTTTTGGATTAGAATGCGCTGTATATAGTGACTCTTAATGCAATGGCGAAATTCTCAATAATAATACCAACCTTTAATAGTAAACTTACTATTAGACGATGTGTCGATAGTGTTATCGGGCAATCTTATGAAGATTTTGAATTATTATTGATGGATGGGGCAAGCCAAGACGACACGGTTGCTATCGTGCGTTCATACAATGATAAACGGATTCGCGTTTTTTCTGAGCCTGATAAGGGCATCTATGACGCGATGAACAAAGGAATAGATAAATCCTCTGGAAATTGGCTTTTGTTTTTGGGGAGTGATGACTACTTGTACGATAGAGATGTCTTATCTAATGTTGTGCCATTTCTGTTAGATGAATTAGATGTGGTATATGGGGAAGTGGAATCACATTGGCCTGAATTGAACAGAGGGGAATGGAGTCTTGAAAAAATAGATGGAAACAGGTGCCATCAAGCAATTTTTTATAATAGACGTTTTTTCGGTAAGACAATCCGTTATAATTTGAGATACCCAGTTCTTGCGGATTTTGATTTGAATTTGAAATGGTTTTTGAATCGTAAATATAAACATTGCTATATTCCAATCACAATATCGCATTTTAGTGATGGTGGTATGAGTAGTCAAGTCCAAGATGTGAATTTTTATAAGGATGTGGGCTTGAACAAATTAAAATATAACAATCACGTGTTGACTCCGTTGTACAAAAAACGTGCTGCGCGTCAGTATGTTATGGCAAATCCAGAAAAAAAGATATTGAATACGGTTTTGTCTGTCTATGCAAATTATTTGGCTGTTGTTCAGAAAGTGTGTTCAAAAAATAACTGTAGATGCTATTAACTAATGTTCACTAAACTCAAACGCAAATTAAAGGACCTGCAACGTTGGAAGGCACGTCATCGTGTGTTCTCTTGGCCTTCGTATGGCAAATGGGTTGAGGAAATCCATCAGGACAAATCACATTTTGTGCCGTTTACGGATAATCCATATCAACGTAAGGAAGGCGATGTGAAGATATTTGCATATTATTTAACGCAGTTTCATGCCATTCCAGAGAATGATAAGGCTCATGGTAAGGGATTTACCGAGTGGACGAATGTGGCTTCTGCACAGCCTCAGTTCGTAGGTCATTATCAACCGAAGATACCATACGATTTAGGCTTCTACAATTTGCTCATGCCAGGTGTAATGGAAAGGCAGGTAGAAATTGCCAAAGCCTATGGCATTTATGGATTCTGTTTCTATTATTATTGGTTCTCTGGGAGGAAAGTGCTGGAGAAGCCGTTGGAATACTGGCTGGCTCACAAAGAAATAGATTTCCATTATCATTTTTGCTGGGCCAATGAAAACTGGTCAAAATTATGGGATGGAGGGAATAGCGAGCTTATTTTGAAGCAGGAATTGCAAGATGGTGACGCGGAACGCTTTTTTGCAGACATGCTTCCATATTTTCAGGATCCACGATATGAGAAGATAGACAATAAACCGATTTTGATGATTTATCGTCCGTCGTTATTTCCTCGTGAAAAGTTTTTGCAATTTATTGATACAATACAAAAGCTTGCGAAGGAAAATGGATTTGAGGGATTGTATATTACAATTTCTAATCGTAATTATGAAGGCGAGGATATGAACCCAACACATTTTAGAGATTATTTCGTTCAAACAGAATTTCCTCCCCACGAGATGTATAAGGATTGTAAAGAAATTCGAAATGTAAATAGACTTATTCCTCGAACGAATTTTGTTGTATTTGATACATCATTTTTTATTAGTCATAAGTTGTATTTATCGCCAAAACCCTATAAAGTTTTTAAAGGATGCTTCCCTTCATGGGATAATACATCGAGAAAAGCATGGTCATCAGGGTGGTGTTTTATGTTGAGTGATGAGCAGTTTGAGATATGGCTAACTGATATCTTGCAGTGGACTAAGGAAAAACATGCCACAAATCAACAATATATATATATCAATGCATGGAACGAGTGGGCAGAAGGGGCTATTCTTGAACCCACATTACGCTATGGATATAAAAAACTCGAAATAGTGAAGACGTGTTTAGAAAAAGTTAGAACTGAATCTTCGAAATAAATATGGAACAAAAATCTCCAAAAGCCAGAGTGTTAGCCTATTACCTTCCACAATTTCACCCCATCCCTGAAAACGATGAATGGTGGGGAAAAGGTTTCACGGAATGGACCAATGTGGGGAAGGCTAAGCCGCTTTATCCTGGACATTACCAACCACACGTGCCAGCAGACTTGGGCTATTATGATTTGAGGGTTCCAGAAACTCGCGAGGCACAGGCTCAAATGGCACGTGAATATGGCGTTGAGGGGTTCGTATATTGGCATTATTGGTTTGGCAATGGCAAACGATTGTTGGAACGACCTTTCAACGAAGTGCTTGCCAGTGGAAAACCTGATTTTCCGTTTGCGTTGGCTTGGGCAAATGAGACATGGCAGGGATTCTGGTTTGGTGTTGATGGTTCGCGTAATGTGTTAATTGAGCAAACTTATCCTGGTGATGAAGATTACATCGCACATTTTAATGCTGTTTTACCGGCATTTAAGGATAAAAGGTACATCACATATGAGGGCAAGCCAATTTTCTTCATTTATAAGCCCATGCAACATCCAAACATTGAGCATTTCATAGATTTATGGCAAGGATTGGCTAAGGTTAATGGCTTGAATGGTATATGTTTTATCGCTATTGCACAGAACTTTCAACAGAAAGATGTAGCAATGAAAGAATTGGAGAATAATCTTTTAAAAGGCTTTGATTTTTTGAATGTGATCAATTCATATGATTGGCTGTCTACATCTATTAAATCAAGACTTATTAGAAAAGTGTTTTTCAAAAAAATGAAAGTAATTCCCGACATCAGGCCATACTGTTACGAGCAGTTTTTTTGTCCTATTGATGATGATACTCGTGTGATTCCAACAATCCTTCCCAATTGGGATCACACTCCACGAACGGGGAGGAAAGGCATTGTTTTGACTGGTAGTACTCCAGAGCTATTTCGAGAATTTCTTCATAAAAAGCTTGAATTGATCAGTGACAAACCTTATGAAGAGAGATTTTTGATGATAAAGTCATGGAATGAATGGGCTGAAGGCAATTATTTGGAACCAGATTTAAAATTTGGATGTCGGTATTTGGAAGCAATTAAAAAGGAAGTTTTTGTTTGAAAGACGAATGACAAAACTGTCTGTTATCGTACCTGTATATAACACCCGGCAATACCTCTCTCGGTGCATTGATAGCATCCTGAACCAAAGTTTCACCGACTTTGAGCTGCTACTCATTGACGACGGCAGTACTGACGGAAGCGGAGGTGTCTGTGATGCATATGCAGAAAAAGATGGTAGAGTTCGTGTGTTTCATAAGGAGAATGGAGGCGTAAGTTCGGCGAGGAACTTGGGGCTGAATGAAGCAAGAGGCGAGTGGGTGTGCTTTGTGGATTCCGATGACGAGTTGATGCGTGAAAGCTCGCAGATTATGGTTAATTGTATATCTGATACGGTGGATATGGTGATGGCGGGATATGAGGTTTATGACGATAATGGAGCATTGTCATATTCAGTGGAGACGCGCAAAGAAAAGAGTATTTCTGCCGAGGCGGCTGTTAAAGAAATGTATAAGTCCACGGATTATCGGTATCAAGGATACATTTGTAGTAAATTATTAAGGCGCTCGATAATTAAGGAAGCTAAGTTGAGTTTTGCAGAGGATGTTTTTTTTAATGAAGACCGGCTTTTTATAGTTGGTTTCATTTTCGCATCTGAGAGGAACGTTTATTATACGACCGTGCCTGTCTACAAATACTATGAGCGTGCTGGCAGTGTCATGATGTCGTTAATGAGTGGTTTTAATCCGAGGTTTGTTACAGATATGGACGCTCAAATCAAAATGAGGGAAATGGTGAGGCTAAAGAGTGGAAATAAAGAACTGCGTGAATTGGCGGACGAAGGGGTGTACGGGTCATATAGAAGGATAATAGGGATGTTGAAAGAATTCAATTATAAGGATGTCGAATTAGAGTCAAAAATGCGAAAGAAACTGGTACATGCGATTGGTTTTCGATGTTATTGCATATACGAAATGTCTAGGAATCAACGTCGGATGCTGAACATATTGAAAAGACTGCAGTCAAAATGAACAAACTCCTAACCATAGTTGTCCCCGTATATAAAGTCGAACCTTATATCAATAAGTGCCTTGATTCATGTGTGGTTTACAAGACAAATGAGCAAGGCGAGAAGATATGGGACGAAGATTTGATGAACCTGCTGGAGGTCATCATCGTGAATGACGGCACCCCCGACCGTTCAGCGGAGATGAGCAGAGAGTATGTAAAGCGTTATCCTCAGACCTTCCGCCAGATTGACAAGGAGAATGGTGGGCATGGCTCGGCTTGGAATGTGGGGCTGAAGGAAGCAACAGGAAAGTATTTGCGCTTTTTGGATTCGGATGACTGGCTGACGAACTTGGATAAACTAATGGTAGATTTACAGAGCTGTGAGGCTGATGTAGTGTTCACTCCTTTTGCAGTTAGTTATCAGGATAATAATGAAGTAATACCACCTCCGATTCCGATAGGGAGTTATGGAAAGACGGTAAATGCTGTTGATATATGGGGCGCATCAAAGTATTTGTACAGCAATTATAATTTTTGGAGTGGTACATATAAAACTGTTATTTTATCCCAATTCCAGACGTTGTTTGCCGAAGGGGTAATGTATGACGATGCTATACTTACATGGGCACCATTAGTGTGTGGACGAACATGCATGGCGTTTGATTATGTTCTTTACAATTATTATGTAGAACGCCCCAATAATTCCATGTCTGAAACCGTGATGGAAAAATGTGCTCATTCATACGAGGTGTGTTTTAAACAATTTGAAGTTATTCGTTCTAGAGCTTCTCATTTTTCAGTTCCAACTGACTCGTTGAACTGTATTGATGCTGTTATTACAGATTATGCACGATTTGTATTTTGGTATGAGGCGTTTTTGCCATATAAAAAAGCAAAGAAAGTGCTTAGTCATATATACAACTCCTATTTAACCAATGCAAAAAAAAGTGCGGTTATGAGAAGGTATGAATACTTGCCATTCTTTTTGTTCTATTATTTAGAGCATTTTCGGAACTTTAAAAACAAATAGCGATTTGGGATGGGAAAACTCTTAACCATAGTCATCCCGACTTATAACATGCAAGACTACCTGAATAGGTGTCTTGAATCCCTTGTTGTATCTCCTGAATTGATGCAACAATTGGAAGTGCTTGTCATAAACGATGGTAGCAAGGACAACTCATCTGCCATAGCCCATGGATATGAAGCTAAATATCCCAACACATTCTGTGTCATTGACAAGGAAAATGGAAACTATGGTTCATGTGTTAACAAAGGGCTGGCGGAGGCGAAAGGAAAGTATATTAAAATCTTGGATGCTGATGACTGGTTTGATACTGGAGAGTTTGAGAACTATCTACGAGCTTTGGCGATAGTTGAAGTTGATTTGGCTTTGACCCCATATAATTTCATTGAAAACAGTACCCATTGTGTGAGAAGAGAAACGTTAGAATTGCCGATTGGAGAGATTTTTGATTTTAATACTTATTCTTCAGAGAAAATTACATATTATCCAATGCACATGGTTACATATCGTACGGCTATGTTGAAGGGGATAGATTATTTTCAAACAGAAGGAATATCTTATACAGATAATGAGTGGACATTTATTCCGATGTATTCGATAAGAAAATTTGTATATTTCCCATTTGTAGTATACCAGTATTTAATTGGGAGGATTGGGCAAACGATGGATTCTGATATGATAGTTCGTAATGCTTGGCATTTAGAACCGATTTGTAAGGCACTGATTGAAAACAGAGCGAAGTTTGTGCTTGAAAATGTAGGGTTGGCAGAAAAGTTAAATCGTAGTCACATAGAGATGACGGTTGCCAGATTGTATAAATTAGTATTGATAAAAATGAATCCGAGTATTGAAGATTTGGAAAGGCTACAAGAATTTGATGATTATATTAAAGAAAAATGCCCTACGGCACATGAATACGTTTCGAAATCAGTGATAAAATCATGGTTTCCTGTGCATTATGTTAAATATTGGCGCAGAACAGGTCGTAGGTTGCCGATTAGTTGGTTTCGTGAAGGATATAGACGGATTCGATATGGACATCAGTAAAACTCATTTGGATAATAAACTTGTTACGGTTGTCATACCTGTCTATAATTGCGCTCCAGTAATTGTTCGTTGCCTTGATAGCATAGATTATTCAGACGCAGAAATTATAGTCATTGATGACGGGTCAACAGATGATTCTGCAGAAGTCGTTCGGAGTTACATCGCCGCTCATCCCTATGTGCGTTTAATACAAAAAGAGAATGGCGGAGCTTCTTCAGCAAGAAATTTAGGCATTGATGAAGCATCGGGTAAATACCTCATGTTCGTGGATGCAGACGACTACTTGGTTCCAGATGGAATCGCAAGAGTGATTGATTTGGCCGAGAAAGAAGAAGCGGATATTGTAAAATACAAAATTGTTTGTGTCGGTAATGATGCACTTGTTGATAAAGAATCGATTGGACGATTTCCGATACATCCCGAAATAATATGCGGTAAAGGAACGGTTTTGCAACGAAACGATATTTCCGATTATCATGTTGTAGATGCGGTTTTTCGACGTTCTGTGATAATTGAAAATGGAATTCGTTTTCAAACAGATTTGTTGTTGCGAGAGGACGATGTGTTTATGGGTATGTTTTATTGCCAAGCGCAAAAGGTTGTTTCAACGGATTTGCCATTATATCGATACGTGTTGTCTTCTAATTGGAGCTCAACCCATAACCAGAGTGTTGAAAAACAACGCCGATTGATTGAAAGTGGTTATTTGGCAATTCAGTATCGCAGTGAATATGTGAAAAAGTATTGTCCAGAAGCGATGCCATTGGAAAGACTAAAGTATATGCGTTGGGTATGTGCTCCCAAGACAGCCATTCAGGCGGGGTATTCGCTTAAAGAGTATATGGATATTTTAGGCAAGTTTAAAGAACTAGGTTGTTGGCCTTTGGTTTATCGTTGGATACATACTGCACGTCTTGACTGGTCATGGAAAGTGCGAATGAAGAATAGAGCAAAGACCTTTTTGTGTAATAATCCCAGTATAGCTTACCTGTTTTTGAGAAGAAAGGTAAACAAATGAAATCATACAACTACCTCATCATAGGCTCCGGTCTCTATGGCGCCACTTTCGCCCATTTTGCCAAGCAAGCGGACAAGAAATGCATCGTCATCGACAAACGCCCTCATTTGGGCGGTAATGTCTATTGTGAAACTATTGAAGGCATCAATGTGCACAAATATGGTGCGCATATCTTCCATACGTCCAACAAGGAAGTCTGGGATTTTGTAAATGCTATTGTCCCGTTTAACCGCTACACCAACTGCCCAGTGGCGAACTATAAAGGCAAACTTTATAATTTGCCATTCAATATGAACACGTTCTACCAAATGTGGGGTGTGGTTACGCCAGATGAGGCTAAGGCAAAGATTGAAGAACAACGTGCTGAGGCTGTTGATGCTTTGCAAGGTCGCGAGCCTGCCAACCTTGAGGAACAGGCACTGAGTTTGGTTGGACGAGACATTTATGAAGTACTCATTAAGGGCTATACGGAGAAGCAGTGGGGAAGGAACTGTACCGAGCTGCCTGCATTTATCATCCGTAGATTGCCGCTTCGTTTCGTGTTCGACAACAACTATTTCAACGACACTTACCAAGGCATTCCTATAGGAGGATACAATAAGTTGATTGAGGGTTTGCTTGAAGGCATCGAGACGCGAGTCAATTGCGATTTTTTTGCTCATCGTGCCGAATTGTCAGAGTTGGCCGAAAAGATAGTTTATACTGGCCAGATTGACGAGTTTTATGATTCCCGCTTCGGGCATCTTGATTTCCGTACTGTATCGTTTGAACAAGAGACGTTG
>JAILDR010000050.1 GCA_024689285.1 Bacteroidales bacterium
AAAGGAAGTGCAACTGACAAAACGAAAATGATGGGGGATTTTCTAATTTGGCTATAATTATTTTATGGGACTACGAGATAGATTTCCTGTTATCGCGAGGCGCAAAAATATGCCCCATTGAAGTGAAATCATCGAGCCATAAATCGCACAAGTCGCTTGACGAGTTTTGCAGCAAGTTTTCCTCACGAATATCGCGACGTTACCTCATATATACCAAGGATCTTGCTAAAGATGAGCAAACAACTTTGCTGCCTCCCTATATGACGATGTTTTTGTGATGCTCGATATTGGCAAGGACTACCCAAGGTGTAGGCAAGGACTTGGCAAGGTCAAAGGGCTTGTATGACCTTGGCATCTCCTTGCCAAAGGTATGGGTGGTATGGGAGAAGGGCTCTACTCGTCCCAGTCAGGCAACTCATTCGGCCGTGATTCGGACGTATATGCACCGCAGCCGAATGAGCTCCGAATGAGCTTCGAGAGAAAACCGAAGGATGGAGGTGGCAGCAACGGTTTTCTGTCCATACTGAATCGCTGGTCAATCCTGCCAGGAAAGGAGCACTAAAGGAGAGGTAAAGGAGGGGTAAAGGAGGGGTAAAGGAGGATTACATCTGGATAAATCACCGAATTTCACCCCAAAAATGACCGATTTTCGCCACAAATAGCCGAATTTCGCCACATTTCGCCCGTTTTGGACACATTTTCCACACGACAATGCACGATGCTGTACTTTTGCGGCGTTTTAGAAAATCGAAAACGAGTATCAATTTTAATCGAACCGAAATGAAAATCATTGGAACAGGAAGCGCAGTACCGAAACTGACGGTCACCAACGACGACTTGGCCACTTTTTTGGACACCAACGATGCTTGGATCTCGTCACGCACGGGCATACAGGCGCGCCACCTATTATCTACCGAATCTTTATATGACCTGGCCGTGGAGGCCGCCAACAAGGCTATCGCCGCCTCAGGACTCCGTCCCGACCAGATAGACTTCCTCTTGGTCTCGAACGTGGCCAACCAGCATGTCACCCCCGGACTGAGCTGCATCATCCAGAAACGCATCGGGGTCACCTGCGCGGGTCTCGACATCAACGTGGCTTGTGCCGGCTTCGTCAACGCCCTGATGCTGGCCGACAGCATGATCAAGGCGGGTCACGCGAAGAATATATTAATAGTATGTGCAGAGGAACCCACCAAATACTGCAACTGGCACGAGAGAGACTGCAGCGTGCTGTTTGGCGACGGCGCCGGTGCGGTGGTGCTGACCGAAGGCACAGCCTTCAAGGACGTGAAACTCACTATGATTAGCGACCGTGACGTGCTGTATTATGAACGCGGAATGGAAGCCACGCCTTTTGAACAACACTACATCAAAGGCCAACCGCTGGTAATGAAAGGCAAAGAGCTGTTCAAGACCGCTGTTACCGAGTCGGCCAAAGACATACAGAACGTGTTGGATTACAACCATCTGACCCACGAGGATATCACATGGTTCCTGCTGCATCAGGCTAACAAGCGCATCATCGAAGGCATCCGCCATATCATAGGCGGTCCAGAAGAGAAATACCCCACTATCATTGAGAAATACGGCAACACCTCTTCGGCCAGCATCCCGATTATGCTGGATGAGATGCTGAAAGACGACAAAATCAAGCAGGGCGACAAGATTATCATGAGCGCCTTTGGCGCAGGCTTCGTCTCCGCCGCATGTCTGTGGGAATGGGAGTTTTAACATGCTAGTCGTCATTGCGAGCGAAGCGCGGCAATCTAGTGTTTAACTAGTTTTTAGATTGCTTCGTCGTTCCTCCTCGCAATGACGCAAAGAGACACTAAATGAATAAACAAACACACAATATGGAAAACAGAAGAATAGTAATCACAGGTATGGGTGCCATCTCACCGATTGGCAACAACCTTGAAACCATTTGGAAAAACCTGATGGACGGCTATTGCGGCATCGACTTCATCAAATCGTTTGACACCACCGACCTTCCCGTGAAGATTGCCGGTGAGCTGAAGGACTTCGACCCCGAAGCTTGTGGCGTTGACAAAGGTTTCGTCAAGCGCAACGACCGTTTTGCTGTTTATACACTTGCTGCAGCCTATCAAGCCATGAAAGACAACGAGGACCTGCAGATGAGTCCCGACCGCTTGGGTGTGTACGTGGGCTCAGGCATTGGTGGCTTCGACACCATCTTGCGTGAAATCACCAAATATAATGCAGAAGGAGCCCGCTGGATCTCCCCCTTGATGATTCCCACCATGATTAGCAATATGGCTTCGGGCAGCGTCGCCATCAGATATAACGCCCAAGGTCCCTGCGTCCCTATCGTGACGGCTTGTGCCACAGGCACACACAGCATCGGTGAGGCCTATCGCGCCATCAAGCACGGCTATGCCGATGCCATCATCGCTGGTGGATCAGAAGCAGGCATCAACCCCGTCGCCATCGGTGGCTTCGCCAATTGCAAGGCCTTAACTAAATCGGAAGACCCGAAATATGCCTCTCTGCCGTTCAACAAGAACAGGGCCGGCTTCGTCATCGCTGAGGGCTCAGGCATCGTACTTCTTGAGGAATACGAACACGCCAAACAACGTGGAGCAAAGATTTACGCTGAGTTGTGCGGCTACGGCAACAGCTGCGATGCCTACCACAGCACCGCCCCTCGTCCGGACGGCACCACCCAGAGCTTGGCCATCAAGCAAGCGCTGCAAGAGGCCGGGTTCAAAGCTGGCGAGAGCATCTATATCAACGCCCACGGCACAGGCACGCCCATGAACGACAGCGGCGAGACCAAAGCCATCAAGATTGCCATGGGTGAGGAAGAAGCCCACAAAGCCCATATCAGCTCCACCAAGTCGGAGATGGGTCACGCCTTAGGTGCAGCAGGTGCCATCGAGCTCATCATCAGCGTGATGGCCTTGAACAACGGCATCGTGCCTCCCACCATCGGCCTCGACACCCCCGACCCGGAATGCGACCTTGACTATACCCCCAACAATCCCTTGAAGGTGAATCTCGACATCGCCATCTCCAATTCCTTGGGCTTTGGTGGACACAATGCTTGTTTGGCCATCCGCAAGGTCAAATGAATATTGAAATGCGAAGCATTCAACGTAGTTAAATCTGAAATTTGAAATTAGAAATCTGAAATCTGAAATTAGAAATCTGAAATACAACAACATGAACAGAGACGAAATCAAACAGTATCTCCCCCACCGCGAGCCCATGCTCCTGGTTGACGAGATGACCCTCGACGAGAACCATGTGGCCCATTCCAAATACCATGTGACAGGCGAGGAATTCTTCCTGCAAGGCCATTTCCCGGGCGAACCCGTTGTGCCAGGTGTCATCCTTTGCGAAATCATGGCCCAGTCGTGTGCCCTGCTGATGAAAGACGACCTCATCGGCAAACTGACGTTCTACACGGGGATCGACAAAGTACGTTTTAAGAACAGCGTCAAGCCGGGCGACACCGTAGAGGTGGAAGCCACGCTGACCTACCACATGCGCAACATCTACATCTGCTCCGCCGTGCTGAGCGTAGGTGGCAAGATGTGCGTCAAGGGCGAGCTCTCCTTTGCCCTGCTTCCCGACACTCGCAACAAACAATGAATCATCTTGAATTTCAAAATTTGAATCTTTAATCTTAGTTTTAAGATGGCAACAATTCAAGACAAAACAAGGGCGCTGATTTCCTCCAAGATGAAAATCGACGAGAGCGAGATTACGGAGGACAAGCATCTCTTCAACGATTTGGGTGCCGATTCGCTCGATTTCGTGGAGCTTTCCATGACTTTGGAGAACGAATTCAACGTGAAGTTCAACGAAGAAGAAACGTCCAA
>JAILDR010000160.1 GCA_024689285.1 Bacteroidales bacterium
TCGGCATTCACATAATCGAAGAAAGCGGTAAGCGACACTTTTGAGTCGACCACCACCACACGTTTCTGGTCGAGATGAATAATCACATCCGGACGCATACGGTTGCCTTCTTCGTTTTTGACCGATTCACCCTTGGCATCACGAATTGTGGCCTGAGTCTCAAAATGAACACCTTCGGTGAGTCCTTGCGAGGTGAGCAGCTCGGTGAGCACGGTTTCACCCCAGTCGCCCTGCACCTTGCTTTTGTGCTTGAAAGCGTTGGTAAGCTCTTCGGTAGTTGCCTGCGTGGCCTTGCTCTGCTTAATCATCTGCTCCAGGTTCTCCCTCATGGCGCTGTTGATAGACACAGCCTCTTTCGAAGACTTCTGCATAGTCTCCTCCATTTTGGCAATAGTTTCTTTGAGAGGAGTCACAATCTGTCCGATATTAGCGCTGCTAGTTTCGGCAAATTCTTTCTGCCTTGCCTTGAGCATCTCTTCGGTAGCGGCCTTGTTTTGAGCCGCAATCTTTGCCACGGTCTCGTCGAAGCGTTTCTGCTGCTCGTCCATCGACTGAGCATAATGCTCCTTTATGCTTCTCATAGCTTCCGCATTTGCCTCGTCTTTAGCTTTCAAAGCCGTCTCGTAATGCTCTTTTTCGGCAGTTTTCACCTCGTCGATGCGCTTCTCGTATTCCTTTTTGGTCTTGTTTTTAATAAAAATAGCGCAAATCACAGCCCCCAAAATCAGGCCGATAAGCAATCCAAGAATAGCAGTTAAAATAGTTGTCATAAGCTTTTGTTTTTTAATCTCAGCTGCAAAGATAAAAATTTACTGTCCCAAAATCCGGTACAGTGGAAAATAAAATCAAAAAAATATAGGTGTACCAGAATTTGGGACAGAGAGGGAGTAATTTTGGGGCGAGAATATTAAGATTGTAAAACGATTTTTAACATAAAATTCATTTTTCTGCATAAAACCATAAAAGTTTTAAGATTTATTGCTTTTAGATTGTTAATTATTGCTTTTTTTGTGTTAATTTTGTGCAGTAACATGGGGAAATTTTTCATTATGAAATAACCCGATGTATTAATGAGCATTATAAAGTTATCTTATAATTATTGAAGATGATGAAACCAACTATGGTTGAGAAAACAGAGACTGTTGAATCTAAAAACAAGAAAGGTAAAGCTAAAACTCTAACTGAAGAAATAGGTACTAGCCGCGAGCTTTACAATTTCTTGTTCGAGGCTTGTAATATCATACGTGGTCCTGTAGCACAAGACAGTTTCAAGGAATACATAACCCCTTTGCTTTATTTCAAACGCATCAGTGATGTATATGACGAGGAGACAACAGAAGCTCTCCTCATATCCGACAACGATGAGGAATTTGCTGCTCTGCCTGAACAACACCGATTTGTAATACCAGAAGGCTGTCACTGGGATGATGTGCGTCAACGTACTTCCGATCTAGGCAGCGCTATTATTGGGGCGATGCGTAAGATTGAATTGGCCAACCCCATGACGCTTTATGGCGTTTTGAGTGTGTTCTCTACTGCTAATTGGAGTAATAAGAATGTCTTCAGCGACGAAAAGCTACGAGATTTGATTGAACATATGAGCAAGCGTCGCCTGGGTAACAATGACTATAACGCCGACCTGATGGGCGACGCCTATGAGATGTTACTGAAAAAATTCGCCGATCTCTCTAAGGCCAAAGCGGGTGAATTTTATACGCCTCGCTCGGTGGTCAGATTACTAGTGCGTATTCTTGACCCTAAACCGGGCGATACGGTCTATGACCCTGCGTGTGGATCGGGCGGTATGCTCATAGAGGCAGTTCATCACATGAAGAATGACGCTCAATGCTGCGGAGCCATCTTCGGTCAGGAGAAGAACGTAACCAATGCTGCGGTAGCCAAAATGAATCTCTTTTTGCATGGTGCCAATGATTTTAATATAATGTGCGGCGACACGCTGCGTGACCCAAAAATTCTTCAAAACGAACGTTTGGCCCACTTCGACTGCGTCATCGCCAATCCACCGTTTTCTCTGGAGGATTGGGGTGCCGAGGCTTGGAAGACCGACCGCTTTGGTAGGAACCTGTGGGGAACGCCTTCCGACAGCAATGGCGACTTTGCTTGGCTTCAACATATGGTGTGTAGCATGCGTAGCTTGACGGGGCGACTGGCTGTTGTCCTTCCACAAGGTGTTTTATTTAGAGGTGGAGAGGAAGGACGTATCCGCGAAGAGTTAGTTAAACACGACTATATTGAAGCTATCATTACTTTGGGCGACAAATTGTTTTATGGCACTGGTCTTTCGCCTTGTCTCTTGATTTTGCGCGACCAGAAGCCCGTAGACCATCGGGGCAAGGTGCTGATGATTGATGGTTCGAAAATATTGACTCCTCAGCGTGCACAAAATATTTTGAGCGACGACAACGTCGATGAGTTATATAGACTTTATACAGCCTATGCAGATGAGGAAGACAAATCCATCGTAGTCACCCTAGAACAGATTGGCGAGAAAGACTACGACCTGTCGCCCAACAAGTATGTGACTTACCATAAGGAAGAAGTGCGTCCTTATACAGAGGTGTTGGCTGAGTTTAAGGCGGCCTATCAACATATGGTGGATGCTGAGAAGAAATTTCGTGACATAATAAATCGAGAAGCTGTATGACTAAACAAATAACTTTAGACGAACTGGAGAAATACCTGTGGCAAGCTGCCGTCGACCTGCGTGGACAGATTGATGCTGCTGCATATAAGGATTATATCTTCCCTTTGGTGTTTTTCAAGCGCATTTGCGATGTGCACGACGAGGAATACCAGCATTATGTGGACGAAGGCGGCAAGGAGTTTGCCGACATGATGATGCAGGATTCGGCCATTCAAATTCCGGAGGATGCACATTGGCAAAAAGTATTCAACGTCACTGAGAACATCGGCCAAGCGCTGGTTGATGCTTTCCGTCAGATAGAGGTGGCCAACCCTGGTAAGAAGATTGACGAGCGAATCGTAGGTGGCTTGGAGGGAATTTTTGGCGACAAAACCATCTGGACTAATAAAACTAAGATGCCTGATGCAATCATCCGAAACCTGCTGAACAGTTTCAACAAGCTTACTTTGTCATTGGCGGCTTGTCCTGCCGACGAGATGGGGACAGGCTATGAATACCTGATAGGACAATTTGCTGATGATGCAGGCCACACTGCACAGGAATTCTACACCAACCGTACGGTGGTGGAGCTGATGGCTGAGATTTTACAACTGAAGCCGCACGAGAGTATCTACGACCCAACATGTGGTTCGGGTGGTATGCTAATCAAGTCGTTGACGCATCTGAAGGAAAAAGGGGAGGAATGGCGCGACGTGAAGGTGTATGGCCAGGAAATCAATGCGGGTACTGCAGCCATCGCTCGAATGAACTTGTATCTGCATGGCATTCACGACTTCACCATTGTGAATGATGACACCTTGGAACGCCCTGCATTCACGAAGGACGGTAAGCTACAAAAGTTTGATGTAGTGCTGGCCAATCCGCCTTATTCCATCAAATCATGGAATAGGGAGGCTTTTAGCAATGATAAGTATGGAAGATGTTTCCTTGGAATACCTCCTCAAGGAAGGGCAGATTATGCGTTTATTCAACATATTATTGCTTCAATGAGTAATGAAAATGGACGTTGTGCAATTTTGTTGCCTCATGGCGTATTGTTTAGACAAGAAGAAAAAGAAATACGTGAAAATCTGTTGAAAAGGGATGTCCTAGAAGCTGTAATAGGATTGGGTCCAGATCTTTTCTATAATTCTACTATGGAAGCTTGCATATTGATATGTCGAAATAAAAAGCCAGATGGTTTTAAGCATAAAATCATATTTATAAATGCAATAAATGAAATTGAGAAAAAGAATAAAGAAGCATACTTGACAAATAGTCATATAGAGAAAATTGTGTCAGC
>JAILDR010000074.1 GCA_024689285.1 Bacteroidales bacterium
CGCGGCATCATCGATGGTCTTGCCGATGACTTCCATGTCGAAATAGTCCTTCACAACCACGATTTGCGTGTGGCCACCCGATACCGTCAAGCACAAAAATGGGAAGTCAGGCACCTCAGTATGGGTCTCATCGGTGGCGAAATGCACCAGGATATGCGCATTCATGTGGTCAATTTCCACCATGGGGATGTTAAGGGTCTGTGCGAAAGCCTTTGCAAATGAGGTTCCTACGAGCAAAGAGCCTAAAAGTCCGGGACCTCGCGTAAAAGCGATGGCGGATAACTGATTTTTTTCTATTTTTGCAGCTTTCAAGGCCGTGTCGATGACGGGGATGATATTCTGCTGGTGTGCACGGGAAGCGAGTTCGGGGACAACGCCGCCATATTGCTCGTGAACCTTCTGACCAGCAATGACGTTGGACAACACGCGCGTGCCTTGAAGCACAGCGGCTGAAGTGTCGTCGCACGACGATTCGATGCCTAAAATATATTCGTTCATAGTCTCAATTTGAAGGGTCAAAATTATCAAAAAAAAGATTATCCATAGCATTTTGATTTTGTTTATGGTGGTGCTGGCCATCATCGTAACCTTGTTTGTGGGGGTTCAAGACCCTATCATTCAGAAGTTTGCGGTTAGATTTGCCGGTGGTTTTCTTTCTGAAAAAACTGGAGCCGACATCAAGGTGGGCCGTCTGGCTGTCACCCCTGACCTTCAGCTCTATATCGACGATGTCGACGTCAAAGACTTGAGAGGCAACAACTTGGCAAAAATAGGGGGACTTCGTGCCAAAATCTTCTTGGGAGACCTTTTGGAGGGCAACATCCACCTTGGGCGGGTGCATTTGCGCAATGCCGATGTCAACATCATTAAATTCGAGGGTGAGAAGGATTTCAATTTCCAGTTCATAGCCAATGTTTTCAGTTCAGACAAGGAGAAGGAGAAAGAAAAAAATCCCAAACCGTTGATGCTGAAGGTTGACGAAATCAACATCTGGAACCTCAACTTCGTGATGTGGGACCAAAACAGGGACAAGCCCGCGTTGACCGAAGCAAAGTGTATGGACTATGCGCATCTCGACCTCGACAGCATTTATTTGGCAGCCAAGAATTTGGAACTCATTGGCGATTCCATTCATGCCGCCATCGAGATGCTCAAAGCCAAGGAGATGTGTGGCTTTATCCTCAAGACGATGCAATCGGATGTCATCGTCTCGCAGAGCGGCATACGCTTGACCGACATGCAGTTAGAGACCAACAACAGCCTCATTCACGCCGACCTCAACATGTTGTTCAACAGTTATGAAGCCTTCAATGAATTTGTTGATTCTGTGCGATTCGATGCCACCATTTATCCCACCGACGTCATGCTGTCGGACATCGGAGCATTTGCTGAAGTGATGTACACCATGCCCAACCGCGTGTTTTTCCAAGGGAAGTTTACGGGGCCGATTGAGCATTTCACCGTCAGCGACATGGATGTACAAATCGGCAAGTCCACCTCGTTACAAGGCCGGTTGTCCATGCATCCCCTTGATTTCGAAGACGGCGAGCACAGCTTGATCATCAAGAAGATGCGCTTCAACTATGACGACATCGTCAATTTCCACATCCCGGGAAGCTCAGGTACCGTGCCTTTGCCCGAATCGCTGAAAACTCTGCAATCAGGTAACCTGAAACTCAATTTCAGGGGCTCATACAACAACTTCAGGTCGGAGATTCATCTGCTTTCCAACCTCGGCAATTTGGATGTCAATGTAGCCAGGAAGAAACAGGCCAATGGCAACAACACCTTCTCAGGCGACATCAAGGCCGACCGCTTCAATGCCGGCCTCATGATCGACAAACCTAAACTGGTGGGCATGCTTGACCTTAACGCGGATTTTTCGGTCTTGTTTCCCAAAAACGGCGACATGGACCTGAGCTTGCAAGGCAAGGCCTACCGGGCGCAGCTGCTGGGAAACCATATCGACGAGATAGTACTCAACGGCGACATGAAGGAAAACCGTTTTTTGGGAAAGGTGCTGGTGGACGATGATGAGTTAGGCCTCGACTTTGACGGATTGATTGATTTCGAAGACAAGAAATACCCCAAAGCCGACTTTTCAGCAATCATCGACCATGCCGATTTAAGCTCCCTCAATTTGATGAAGAACGATTCCATCTGTGAAATCAGCACTCGCATTGTGGCTAACCTCACAGGATTCGACATCGACGACCTTGAAGGCGAGCTGCATCTTGACAGCACCACCTATCGCGACAGTCGTGGCAGCTATTTCATGAAAGACTTCGACGCCACCATCGTCAACGACAACCTGATGGGCCAGCGCATCAACCTCAACAATGATTTCTTTAACTTCGAAATGGCAGGGGAAATCAATTTCTCAAGCCTGATGATGTCGCTCAACGAGTATGGCAACTCTTTCGTGCATTTCCCCATCTTCGAGCAAAAACTGGAAGAATTCGAGACGTATAAGCTCAAGCATGATGCGGAACAGGACTTTGTTATCAGCCTGGCCTTGAAAGACACCAAGACGCTGAGCCAACTTTTCATGCCTTCGCTGAGGATCGCGAAAAACACCTCTGTCAACGGCACCTTCACCTCAAAAACCAACCAGCTTAACCTAACCGCACGCTCCAAATCGATATGCATTGGCGACGTGAGCATTAATGACTTCGAATTAAAGAATTTCAACACGACCCATGCTGCATACGGCTCGCTCTCGATAGGCGAAGTCGTTTGGACAAGAATCACCAGCAAGGACACGGTGGCATACGGCCTCGACAACCTTAAGATGACCGCAAAGATGGCCGATGACACCATCGCTACACGTCTCATTTGGGACGACATTTCAAGCGAGGACCACAACAAAGCCCGTATTGAGGCCAACTTCCATCCCCGTGAAGGCGGTGGCATATTCAATATCAAAGATGCCCAGATGCATATCAACGACTCTTTGTGGAGAGTGATGCCCAGCAATTTCGTCGAAATCAACCAAGACCGCGTGACCATCTCCAACCTGATGTTCAGCCATAACGAACAATCCATCCGCATCGACGGCTACGTGCCCAAGGCGGCAGGCGACACCCTTATGTTGCAACTGAACCAATTCGACCTCTCTAATCTCGATGTCGTCTATGCAAATTTGGGCTTTGATGCCGACGGCTTCCTGACAGGCGATGCCGTCATCAGCAGTGTGAAAGACGAACCTATGGTGCTGACCGACTTGACCATAAAAGCGCTTGGCATGAACGGAGACCGCATCGGCGATGCAGTCATCAAGAGTTCGTGGGACCATCCCAACAAGTCTGTCGTTTTGGATGTCAATATCGTGGACCAGCTCAAACAGACATTGAATGTATACGGTTCGTATTATACCGCAAAGAAAACAGACAATCTGGACTTCCATATCAAATTGGACTCGTTGCGATTGAGCATATTGAGTCCGTTCCTGGCAGGAGCCGTGGAGAGGATGCAAGGCTATGCCAATGGTTTGGCAACCATCACCGGCTCAATACAACAGCCTGTTGTTGAAGGCAAGGTTTATATCGTCGACGGAGGTTGCAAGGTCAACTATCTGAACACCTTCTATCGTTTTGCCCCGACCGTCAACATCAACTCCAGCGAGATTACTTTGACAGATCTGGTCTTGGTCGACACGCTTGGCAACAGCGCTATCTTTGAAGGCGGCATCACCCACAATCATTTCAAAGACTTCAGACTCGACCTGAAGCTCCATCCACGCCAGTTCCTGGCTATGGCTACCACTTCTAAGGACAACAGCACGTTTTATGGTACTGCCATCGCCGATGGCTTGGTCAGCGTGAAAGGCCCGCTCAACGACCTCTACCTTAACATCAAGGCAAGAACCAATAAAGGCACCAATGTCACCATTCCCCTTAACAGTTCCACTACTGTGAAAGACAACGATTTCATCGTGTTTGTACAAAAGCAAGACCCGATGGAAGAAGAGGAAGAGCAACCGATAGTGGTGCAGAAAAAAGGGAAGAGCAACCTGACCCTTGGCTTGGACATTGACGTGACCGATGATGCAGCCCTGCACATCAACCTGCCCAATATCGGCAACATTGATGCCACCGGCAGCGGCAATGTGAAAATGGCCAGCTCCAGTACCGACCCATTCTCCCTTATCGGCGAGTATGTCATCAACAACGGTCGCTTCCAGCTGAACTACAAGGAATTGCTTGTTCGCAATTTCAACCTGAAGAAAGGCGGCACCATCGACTTCGCTGGTGACCCGACTGCCGGCCGTATTAATGCTACAGGTGCTTACAACGTCAAGGCCGGTTTGTCCTCATTGGGTGTGGAAATCGACACCACCACTTCGACCACAACCAATATTAATGTGGAATGTCTCATCCACCTTAAAGGCGCACTGCTCAACCCGACCATCACCTTTGGGATGAACTTGCCCAACGCAACGGAAGACGTCACACAAACCGTGTTCTCCCTTATCGACACCACCAATCAAGCCGTTATGACTTCACAGGCGCTGTCGTTGCTCGTTTTTGGAACCTTCAGTTATGCCGGCAACTCGTCAAACAACAATTCCACCAACTATATTGACGCCTTGGCGTCAAGTTTCCTGTTCAGCGGCTTGAATGTTAACATTACCGATAACCTTAATCTGGGCTTGCGTTACCATTCGGGTAGTGCCACACAGACTTACGACGAGTATCAAATCGCATTGCATACGGCCTTGTTTGACAATCGCTTGACTATCGAAACCAACGTCGGTATGATTGCCAATGCCAATTCCAGTGCCGATAAAGCCTCCAACCTTATCGGAGAATTCGACATCTATTACAAGTTGACCAAAGACGGGCGACTACAGGCACATTTCTACAACCACTCAAACTACAACATCAACTATTCAAGCTTCTCATTCGACCGTCAGGCACCTTATACGCAGGGTCTCGGTCTTTACTATACCCGCTCTTTCAACCGAATAAGTGACTTGTGGCGTAAAAGGAAATCTGTAAAAACCAGCAATGGTCCCATGATAAACAAACGCAAAGGAAAGGAAACACCTTAAATACAAAAGAGCGTATGCAGAACTTCAAGATGTTTCAAGCCTCAGCAGGTTCCGGAAAAACCTATACGATTGTCAAGGAATACCTGAAGCTTTGTCTCGGTAGCCCGAAGCAAGTGGACAATTTCCGTCATATCCTCGCCATCACATTCACCAATGCCTCTGCCAATGACATGAAGGCCAAGATTATCAATCATTTGAATGACATCATTGAGAGCAAGACAGTCAAGGAACACACAATGGAATCTGACCTGATTGAGGAATTGGGGATTAGTGATGAGGAGCTGAAACGCAACGCGCAGACGCTGAGGACACGTATCATGCACGACTACAGCAGCTTCTGCGTCAGCACCATCGATGCCTTTGTGCAGAAACTCTCGCGTAGCTTTGCCCACGACTTAGGTCTGCCCAACCAATACACCGTCAGCATCGACAACGACGATATTGCCCAAATCATCACGGAAAACATAGGCGCACAAATCAGCGACGACAATCCTTTTATTGTGAGACTGTTGCAAGACTTCAGCGACAGTCGTTTCTCCAGCGAAAGAAGCATCAACCTTGCACAACAGCTGCAAATGTTCGTCAAGAAACTGATGGAAGAGAAAGCCTACCAAAAAGACGGCAGCAACAGCATCAGTAACTTGGAGCAATACAAGCAAACACTCGCTTTCCTGAACGACAAGACGAAAGATTTTGAGATAAAAGTCCAAATGTACGCCGAGAAATTCAGGGCGGTTGAGAACCGTTACGGATTGACTGTCGACGACTATTGGCAGAAGAAAAACGGCGTGGTTTCGTTTATCAACAAGATAGAAAAGAAAGCCTATGAAATGCCTAAAGGCTATTTCGTCAAGGCTTTGGAGAACCGGAAATGCCTCTCCAGTGTTTCTCAATCAGCCGCCAATGCCGAGCTGTTGGAAGTCCTTGAGCCTTTGAAAGAACTTTTTGACACCAAGTTTGGCTCCTACCTGTTTTACCAATCACAACGGGACTTGCTATATCTGTATGCGCTACGCAGTACAATACGCGATGAGTTTGAACGTCTGGCGCAAGAGGATGAAGTGGTGCATATCTCTGAATTCAACAAGTTGCTGCACAATGTGATGGGCGATTTTTCGGTGCCGTTTGTCTATGAACGCATCGGCGAACGCTTTCATCATATCTTCGTTGACGAGTTTCAAGACACTTCCGTGCTACAATGGCACAATCTGATTCCTTTGGTCGACAACGGCCTGTCATCGGGAAGAATGAGCATGGTGGTGGGCGACGGCAAGCAATCCATTTATCGTTTTCGCAGCGGTGAAGTGGAGCAGATCGTACAACTGCCTGCCATCTACGCACTCCCTGAAGACGAGCGAAAGGAGGCTTTTCGGCTATATGAGGAAAACCTCAAAAGCAACTTCGATTTCCACAATCTGGATACCAACTATCGCTCGTTTGTCAATGTGGTGGAATTCAACAATGCCTTTTTTATGTCCGCCATCGATTCCCTGTCTCCTGAATCTAAGAAAGTTTACATTGACCAAAAGCCCAATTCCACCAAAGGCGTTTCCATCCAACAGAAAACACGTCTAAAAGACAAGGGATTGGTACAAGTTGAGCTATATGATGCAGAAAGCCGGCCAGATTACTGCATCGAAAGAACCCTGGAGCTGATTCGCGATTTGACAGAGAACAGAGGCTACCGCTATGAAGACATCACTGTCCTCACGCGCAGGACGGAATACGGCTCAAGAATAGCCAATTGGTTAAACGACAACGGTATACCCGTAATATCCCAGATTTCTATTCTGTTGAAATCATCCGACAAAGTTCAACTATTGGTCAACACTTTGCGCCATTTCATCTATAACGACAATGAGGTATATATTGCCAATATGTTGTATTATAGACGCTTGACACAGAATCAGCCGTTTGATGGCGAGTTGGACGGCTTATTTGGAAAGGTGAAGAGCATAGCGAAAAGGCAGACCCCGATAGAGACGGAACTGGGCATTGCTGAGCCTGATGCTTTTGCCATCGCTTTCTCCAAGGCGACCTGTTTGTATGATTTATGCGCCTCGATGCTAAGGCTTTATCAACTTGATACGCTTCGCGACGCTTTCCTCAACTATTTCTTGGAAGAAGTATTCAAATACCAGTCTTCCGTGAATGAGGGCATTCGTGATTTCCTTGAGTTTTGGGAGCAGAAACAAGATGTGCTTGCCGTGAAGTCGGTAGGAGGCAATGCAGTGAATATCATGACAATACACAAGTCGAAAGGCTTGGAGTTTCCTGTGGTCATCTATCCCGAGGCCATTATCGACCTGGACGAGAAAATCAACAAATCTAAGGTCGCGGAGGAATGGTTGCAACCGCAAGAGCTTGGTTTCGAACCTATTCCCAATCTAAATCAAGTGATATTCAAATTGGATAGCAATGGAGAAAACATGGGCAACATTGCCGTTCAACATATTGAAAAAGAACAACAAAGCAATCGCTTGGACAACTTGAACCTGCTTTATGTGACCTTTACGCGACCTGTGCAGCGTCTGTATGTAGTTGCAAAGCAGGGCAAAAACGACAAGCCCAATCTCCTGCGCGATTTCCTGAACAATGCACCTATTAATATTAATGAATTATCGAAGACCGATAGTGCTACCATATATCGTTTTGGTGAAGAATTCCGCAATCCCAAAGAGAAAGAGGACTCAAAGGATGTTGTAGTAACTCCGATGGATTCCGTTTCAGGTGATTGGTTCCAAAAAATCAATGTCGACCCCAATCCAACTATTGTGTGGCAGTCGAATAGCAATAAGTTGTTGCCGCGTGAATTTGGCGAGTTGGTGCATCAGATGCTATCGAAGATTCGCTCTGTTAGTGAAATCGAATCGGTATTGTCGCCATATATTGCCGATGCCATTATCGACGAGGAGACTGCGGAATGGATTCGTGAGTGTTTCTTGCAGATGGTCCAATATCCGTCGATTGCACCGGCCTTTAATTCTTCTGCGAAGGTGAAGACAGAATGTGAAATCCTATATCAAGGCAAGGTCCTTCGCCTGGACCGCTATACCGAACTGCCTGATGCCATTTATCTAATTGACTATAAAACAGGTAAAGCTGAAGAGGAACACCGCAAACAAGTGCAGAACTATGCAAACGCCTTAAAGGAATTAACTGACAAGCAGATTAAGGCGTTTTTAGTGTATCTTACCGAAAAGGATATAGAAGTGGTAGGGATCAATGACTGACGATGAGTTTCTTGTAATTGTGGTTGTTTAGTTCTCTTATGTGGATGATGTATACGCCGTTGGTATAATGACTGACATCCAACGTTACCGCTTCACGCTCTGCCTGAATTTGTTCCATGCGGATGCCATATAGGTTGAAGACTTCCACCTCGTCAATGAGCGGTGCATAGATTTCAACCTTGTCATCGGCTGGATTCGGATAGATAAAGATTTGGTTATCCGATTGTGCCTCTTCCGAATGGTCTATGGTAACATTGATACTAGTCGTATTCATGCATCCATTTTTGGAGAATCCTGTTACCGTGTAGCTCTTGTTCTCTTTTGGGTAAACGATGATATGGTCTGTAGTGTCGCCCGTCGACCAAAGGTAGGAATCAGCACCGTAAGCATAGAGAAAAGCAGGACCGTAACGTTTTACGATAGTATCGTTGCTGCAATGGAGTGGGGGCTTTGGACTTACAGCTAGGTCGAGTTCGTAGAGGTGACAATCAATTAATTCAGAATAATGCCCTTCGTCGTGAAGATAACGGCCAAAGAAGTTATAGGTTTCGCCTTCGCAGATAGACTCCTCCAGATGATGGCTAATCAAAGGATTAACATTAAGGTCAAGCCTGTATGCGACACAATCCACTGTATCATAATAGGTTCCTGTTTCTTTAAGTAATGTCCCATAGAAATCAAAAGTCTCGTCTGTACAAATCTCTTTATGCATGTAAACTGAATCCAACGGGTTTATGCTTAATTCCAGTTCATGGGTGATACAATCGATAGTTTTGTAGTATACACCTGCTTCAGAAATTGGAGTGCCAAGAAAATCAAATGTCTCGTTTTCGCAAATCTTCTCCACATAAAAGACGGTAGTAGGAGGATTTGTCATGTGAAGGACGACAAGGCTGTCGTAGGTAATGTCAGGGTAAAAGAAAGAATAATACCCTACACCAGGAATAAGAGAGTCTATGTAATAGTATGGTTCATGCTCGCAATAAATGGCTTCCAAGAACTGGACTACTGTGTTCGATTCGTAACTACCCAAATCAACGCTCACATGCTTGAGACGTGGATTCCCATCCAAATCCAATTCCGGCTGACCCGTAATAATGTCGCCACGATCGATGCAAAGGCTATTAGGCTGAAGCCTCCAGTCACCACCATAGCCAGTATTACCAGAAGTGACTTCTGGATCAGAGAACCTAACGTAAAACTCTTGGGAATTACCATCGTTTTCAAGTGCTGCGCTGAAATTGTTCCCCGTTTCAGTATGGCCATCTTGAACGGCACAATAGGTATAGGTTTGTAATGGCCCAATTTGGATGTTTCCGTCAGGGCTTGTATTGCCCCAAATGATGCAGTTCCTGATGTCTGCTGGAGTATCGTAATATATACCTCCGTAAGCATCTGACGCTTCGTTTTTTACAATGGTGCAATTATAGAGATCTGTGTTTTTCGTGACATAGCAGCCGCCTCCAGTTTCAGCCGTGTTGTTGTTGATAAGACAATTCCATAAAGTAGGACCTTGGCTTGTAAAGATAGCGATACCGCCTCCTTGTCGGGCCGTGTTGTTACTGAATGTGCAGTTGAAAAAATGGCTATGAGCACCATTGCTGATGCAATAGGCACCACCTCCTTCATTTAATGCATAGTTGTCGTGAAAAACACAACGAGAAAAAGTTGTGCTTCCATAGTCTACGATGGCTCCGCCAGAGGTTGCTTTATTGGCAAAGAACTCGCAGTCTTCAACGAGGATGGTTCTAGGCATTGTCAGATAATGTTGTGAAATGGCTCCTCCGTAAGACTGGGCCTGGTTATAACAGAACTTGCAGTTTCTGATTTGTGTGTTGCATAACAACAAGATTCCTCCACCATTCTCGGCACTTCCATTTTGAATGGTGAAGCCATCGATAATGATTAAATCGTTGTTTTGGGAGATTTCACCTATCACACCTTGTGTCTGGCCCCCGTCCAAAATGCTTGGATGCGCCTCAAAATCTCTTTGCGACAAGTCGAAATCGTAGGGTTCGTCCCCTTTGAAACCACCATATAGCTTACAACCTAACAAGGGGGTGAAGGCATATTCATCATTAGGATTTCCTGTGTAAGTGCCTTCCTTAACCCAGATTTTACTGTTGTCCATCGTGGATTTTAATAAAGCAAGTTGAAGTTCAGAAGTGGCTTGTATCCATGACGAGCCATCGCCTGTGCCGTCAGGCGCGACATAAATAATGCCATGACTGTCGCTATGAATTGGAATGTTATCAATGGGAAAGATACTGTAGATAATAGACTGATTTTCGGAAAAACCGTATGGAGAGTTGATGGTATAATAACCGTCGGCGACGCCGTCCCAACCAAAGTTGAAATGAAACATCCCGTTGCCGTCGTAACCGTCGCAGACGAAAGCGTGTGCTCCAAGGCTTGATGCGCCAGCATAGTAAACAGGATGCTGCTTGTCAAGGTCGTTCCTAATAATCCTGCGCCATTGTTCATCGTCATAATTGATTCTTTTTACATAGGATGCAGCAGGATAATAGAAATAAAGCAGTAAGGCCTCGGGCACAGACTGTGAATAGGCACCACTTCCATTGGAACTATATTTCATTTTCACGGATATGCCGCAATGGGAGACCAATGTAGCAACGGCAGGGTTGCTCTCATGGAGTGTGTCGGCCATTTCTTCCCATTGGTAGGTGGTTTGCCCGAAATTAGCGGTCAGGGTTCCGTATGGCGCACACATGTAAGTCATCTCGCCCCTTCCCGTGAGTGGGGCCTTATGGTAATACATGATTTGCGCCATAGCGATAGCCACGCATCCCGCTTCGACATGCTGGCAAGGACCTGAATTGTCAACAGGGCAGGCTTCGTTATGATAGCAACCCTGTCCCCAGCATGAGGTCAGCAGGGGCTCAACTGTCGTTTGGCATCTCGTGGGTCTCTTTCTTTGTTCGGGATGCTCAAACAGATTGTCCGTAGCTTCGTTGTAGAGGTCGAGCCAATAAGAAACATGATTGGGGATGGCGCTGCTGGATGGCATAATGGACACAAGCGAGTAAGCGAGGATATCGCCTAACGCGGAAACGATGACAAACCCTTTAGGCTCAATAGAAAACACATAAAGGTTGGTCTGATCCGATTGTTTGCTGTTAATTGTTTCGCTTAAAGCCATTGTGGGATTTTGCAGCCTTGTGTTTTCTTGAAGAAACCTTTCGGCGGTCGAAAAAGCTTCCCTTTCGCCAATTCGTACTTGCGCTTGGAGATGGGCAATGCACATTATTAATGCTATGACGAGAATCTTTTTCATCAGTGGAAATGCTATTATATTTTTCGCAAAAATAGTAAATTATTTTGTTTCATCAATAAATATTCCGTTTTATTCCAAAATTTTACAAAAAAGAAAGCCTCCGTTACCGAAGGCTTTCAATTCTCAATTGTCAACTGTCAATTGTCTTACTTGTTGGCTCTTTCCTCTTCGATGGCAGCCTGTGCTGCAGCCAGACGTGCGACGGGCACGCGGAACGGCGAGCAACTGACGTAGTTTAAGCCAGTCTTGTAGAAGAAACGAACCGAAGCGGGGTCACCACCGTGTTCACCGCAGACACCGCACTTCAGGTTGGCGCGCTGGCTACGGCCTTTTTCGACACCTTTCTTCACCAATTGGCCAACGCCTTCCTGGTCAAGAGTGTTGAACGGGTCGGAGGGGATAATCTTCTGCTCGATGTAGTCCTTCACGATGGCATTGACATCGTCGCGGCTGAAGCCGAAGGTCATCTGGGTGAGGTCGTTGGTACCGAAGCTGAAGAATTCGGCTACGCTGGCAATCTGGTCAGCCACTAAAGTAGCGCGAGGAATCTCAATCATGGTGCCATACATGTAGTTAATCTTGACACCGAACTTGGCTTCCACTTCAGCCTTCACGCGGGTGGCGATGGCCTTCTGGTGCTCAAGCTCCTTCACGTTGATGGTGAGCGGGACCATGATTTCCAGATGTGGGTCATAGCCTTCAGTCATCAGTTCAGCGGTGGCCTGGAACAGGGCACGGAACTGGGTCTCGGTGATTTCGGGGTAGACGATGCCGAGGCGCACGCCACGCAGACCCATCATCGGATTCACTTCGTTGAGGGCATCGATGCGCTTCTTGATTTCCTCGAAGCTGAGGCCACGCTCCTTGGCGAGGGCTCGCTGCTTATCTTCGGTATGAGGCACGAATTCATGCAAGGGCGGGTCCATCAAGCGGAAGGTCAACGGCTTGCCGTTCAAGACCTTCAGCGTACCTTTGGCAGCGTTCTTGATGTAAGGTTCAAGCTCGGCCAAGGCAGCCACGCGCTCTTCGGTGGTGTTGGACAAAATCATGTTGCGCAGTTTGGCCAAAGGCTCTTCGCTGTTCTTGCCGTAGAACATGTGCTCGATACGGAACAGGCCGATACCCTCGGCACCGAAGTTAACGGCGTTCTGGGCATCTTCCGGGTTGTCGGCATTGGTGCGGACACCCATCTTACGGTATTTATCGACCAAGGCCATGAACTGCTGGAACAGCGGGTTCTCGGTGGCGTTAATCATTTCGACGGGTTCGGCATAGACCCAGCCCTTGGAACCATTCAAGCTGATGACATCACCTTCCTTGAACTCCTTGTCACCGATCTTCACGATGCCCTTCTCGAAGTCGATCTTCACGGCGTCGCAGCCCACAATGCAGCACTTACCCCAGCCACGGGCCACGAGGGCGGCGTGTGAGGTCATACCGCCACGGGCGGTCAGGATACCATCGGCGGCACGCATGCCTTCGACGTCTTCAGGGTTGGTTTCCTCACGGACCAGGATGGTGGCCACCTTAGCGGCACGGTATTCCTTGGCCTTCTCGCTGGTGAGGGCGATGCGACCGACGGCACCACCAGGACCTGCGGGCAGACCCTTGGCGATGACGGTGTGCTTCTTCTCGTCGTCAGCGTCGAGGATGGGGTGAAGCAGTTCGTCGAGTTGTTCGGGAGAGAGACGCATGACGACTTCCTTCTCGTCAATACGGCCTTCTTTCAGCATATCGAGAGCCATCGTCAAGGCAGCGACACCGGTGCGTTTTCCAACACGGCATTGCAGCATGTAGAGCTTGCCGTCTTGGATGGTGAACTCGATGTCGAGCATATCGTGATAGTTGTCTTCAAGAATGCGGCGCACCTCGCAGAGTTCCTTGTAGGTCTCAGGCATCAGCATCTGCATGGAGGGCAGTTTCTTGTTCTGCTCGTTCTTGGTCTCTTCGTTCAGCGGGTTGGGGGTACGGATACCGGCCACCACGTCTTCGCCTTGGGCGTTGATCAGCCATTCGCCATAGAATTGGTTGTCGCCAGTGGCGGGGTTACGGGTGAAGGCCACACCAGTAGCGGAGGTGTCGCCCATGTTGCCGAACACCATGGTCTGTACGTTGACAGCGGTGCCCCAGTCATCCGGGATGCCTTCGATGCGGCGGTAGGAGACAGCCTTCTTACCGTTCCAGCTCTTGAACACGGCCTTGATGCCGCCTTCGAGTTGAGCCTCGGCGTCATCGGGGAACTCGGTGCGAAGCACTTTCTTGATGCGAGCCTTGAACGACTCGGCCAGCTTCTTCAAGTCGTCGGCGGTCAGCTCGGTGTCGCTCTTGTAGCCTTTCTTCTCTTTGTAGTCGTCGAGCATATCATCCAACTGCTTGCGAATGCCTTGGCCGTCGGCGGGCTCGATACCCTCTGCCTTCTCCATGACGACGTCGGCGTACATCATGATAAGACGACGGTAGGAGTCGTACACGAAACGCTCATTGCCACCCGTCTTCTTGATCAGGCCAGGGATGGTCTTGGAGCAAAGACCGATATTCAAAACGGTGTCCATCATGCCAGGCATCGACTTGCGCGCACCCGAACGGCAGCTGACGAGCAGCGGGTTCTCGGGATCGCCATACTTCATGCCCATGATCTTTTCCATCTTCTTGATGCCAGCATGGACTTCGTCCATCAGGCCTTTCGGAAGTTTGCAGTTGTTTTTGTAATAGTCTGTGCAGCATTCCGTGGTGATGGTCAAGCCAGCGGGTACAGGCAGCTTGAGCAAGCACATTTCGGCGAGGTTAGCGCCCTTGCCGCCCAGCTCATTCTTCATCGAAGCATTGCCTTCAGCGGTCTTTCCGCCAAAGGTGTAAACGTACTTTGTCATTGTTTTAATTGATTATTAGTGATTTAACTTCTTTTCTTTCGTTCAAAAATTAAGGTGCAAAAATAGGGATTTG
>JAILDR010000119.1 GCA_024689285.1 Bacteroidales bacterium
CAGTGTACTGTTGCCTCCCAATCGGACGACGACACGGTCAAAGACACCGGCGCGGTCCTTTGACACACTGAGGACTATTTTGGCATCTTGGTCAGTACTGCTCTCGGGAACGAAAGTCATCGTCTCGCCATCTTCGGCGGCTATAACGAAAACACCCTGCATGGGGTTGATGCTATTGGTGCTGCTGGCGATAATCTCTGTCCCTGCTGTGTTCATCACGTAGAAGTCACGGTCAATGGTGGCTGCCTGCGCGAAGGGATTGCCCACGAGGTTCCAGCCTGTGAAGGGCTTGCCCACGGTCTTGGACAAGGTGACCACTCCGTCGCCGCTGTAAGGCTCACCCGTGAAGTTCAGGGTGACATCGGTCTTATGGGCATAGAGATAGCCCTTACCTGAAGTGAGGTTGAAAGGCTCTGCCTCGTAGTTGCGCCACTCCTCCCCTGCCTGGCTCTGGTCAAAGCGGTAAAGGTCGTAGTCGCCTTCGGTCATTCCTTCAATATCGGCAGGGTTGATGTCGTCGAACGGAGGGGCGATGAGGTAGTAGCCACCAGCCGAGTTGCCGTAGCCGGTGATGGGAAGGGTGAAGGTTTGAGGTTGTACCGGTGTGACAAAGGAAAACTCATACCAATCACCCAAAGTGCCGATGATGGCATTGCTCACAAAGGTGGTGTTGTTCGCACTAACAAGGTCCAGTTCTTGCTGCGCATTGTGGTCATACAGGCGGAAGGTAATCTCCTCGCCACTTAGCTGGTTGCTCACCACGGTGAGCGAAACGACAAATTGCTGTGAGGGCGGGAAGAACTCAGGCAACATACTGCCTCTGCACTCGTCGCCGCAGAAGGCACCCACCTCAAGATTTGTGCCCATCTGTTCCACACCGTCGATGAGGATGATGCCGCTCATCGTCATGTTGTACTGGGTACCGCCTATGGGTGTCCAGTGGTTGCCGCCAGGCTCAGGGCTGACAAAGGAAAACTCATACCAGTCACCCAAAGTGCCGATGATGGCGTTGCTCTCAAAGGTGGTGTTGTTGACGCTTACAACATTCAGCTCCTGCTGCGTACTGTGGTCATAGAGGCGGAAGGTAATCTCCTCGCCGCTCAGCTGGTTGCTCACCACGGTGAGCGAAACGACGTACTGCTGCGAGGGCGGGAAAAACTCGGGCAGCATACTGCCTCTGCACTCGTCGCCGCAGAAGGCTCCCACCTCGAGGGTTGTGCCCGTCTGCTCCACGCCGTCGATGAGGATGATGCCGCTCATCGTCATGTTGTACTGGGTGCCGCCTATCGGGGTCCAGTGATTCGCGAATGACACGCCTGCCAAAACCATGCAGGCCAAGGTTAAAAACAATCTTTTCATTTTTCTGTTTTCTTATAAAATGTGTTGTTATTATAGGTTAGTTTTTTCGTTTTCTTTATTTTACAATCAGTCTTCCGACATAAGCGTTACCTGACTTGCAGACGACCTTCACGGTGTATACACCCACGACAGCTATGCCGTGCATGCGCTGACCGGCTTGCGCGCCCGATTCATGAGAGACGACCTCGCCCAAGACGTTGTAAACATACACCTCGGCCACCGTCTCGTTCGAGGGGATGTCGAGCGTGAACGCTTCGTTGCGTCCGACGGGGTTCGGGTAGGCTTTCAATGCGTCAGCCGCCGCGAAGCTCACTTCGTAGGGCTGGTCAAGGTTGCCCACAACGGCATTCTCGACAAACACCACACGGTTGGTGCTTCGCGCATTGGTGTTGCCTTTGCGCCTGTCGATGACGGCAAAGTTGATTTCCTCGCCTTCCTCACCCGCTATGGTCAGCATGGCATACCAGCGGTCGGTGGGCTCAAAGTAGGTAAGCACCGCGCTGCCGCGGCACTCGCCGCCCAAAAAGGCACCCAGCTCAAGCGCTTCGCTGCGCTGCTCCTCGCCGTCGATGGCGACAACGGCCATCACCGTGAGGTTGCCTGCAAAGGCGTGCTCATCATTCGTCCAGATTCTTTCCGCTGCTTCCACACATTCACTGTTGCCCCTGCTGACAGCGTAAGTCAGTGTCTTGTTCTCCGTAGCGTTGGAGAGATACATGTAGCCCTTTCCAGGTGTCAAGGTGAACGAGGTCGGGAACCAGCCGTAGTTTGCATAGTAGGTAGCAGAGGAATTCTGCCCCTTGATGAGGTCATTGGCTGCTGGGGTAAAGTTGGCCAGTGCCGTTGACAGGCTTTGTTGCGTCATCACGGGATAACCTATCCAGTTCCAGCCTGGCGCAATCGTGACGGGATGCGTTGCCGCATCGGCTACGGCTCCTGACACTACTGCCTGACAGGCGTTGGACAAGCTAATCTGGTAGCCCGCTTCGTTGGTGAGACCCACGTTTGTCAGCGGGCCGAACCAGTAGTCGTAGCCCAGACTTGGGTAGTAGTTCTGTACATACGGGGACTGTGTCTTAATCATGAGACCGTTGTGACCAAGGCTTTGCTCCAACTGCTGCAAGCCGTTGTTGCCATTCATCTCGATGTAGGTGCTCCACCAGCTCCAACCTGTCGGAAGGGTACTTACATGCTGAAGGTCGAATTGAGCTACAAGGTTCGTGGCTCCCGTGACGGTGAACGTGTACGGATTGTCAGTCGACACCGTTTCGCCGTTGAGTGTCCATGCGCGGAAGACATAGCCACTGTTGGCGGTAGCTGTCAGCGTTGCCGTCGTGCCAGGCATGAAGTTCCCCACTCCCGTCACCGTGCCTGCTCCTTCCGGGTTCACTGTAGCTGTGACGCTCACCTCGCTGTTGAAGGCAAACTGGTACCAGTCGCCCACGGTGCCGATGATGGCGTTGCTCTCGAAGATGATATTGTTGGCGCATTGCAGGTCAAGCTCCTGTTGGGCGAGGTGGTCGTACAGGCGGAAGGTGATGTTCTCACCGCTCTGTTGGTTGCTCACCACAGTAAGCGATACTACATATTGTTGTGTAGGCGGGAAGAACTCGGGCATCATGCTACCGCGACATTCGTCGCCACAGAAAGCACCTACTTCAAGAGTGGTGACGGTCTGTTCCACACCATCGATAAGGATGATGCCGCTCATTGTCATGTTGTACTGGGTGCCTCCTATTGGTGTCCAGTGGTTGGTGACGGGACCTTGCGCCACAAAGTTCGCCACGAGGTTTCTTGCCCCTGTCACTTCAAATGAATAGGTTGCATCGGTGGAAACTGTTTCACTATTTTCAGTCCAATTAACAAACGTGTAGCCTTCAGCAGGTGTGGCTGTCAAGGTGCAGGTCGCTCCTTGTGTGTATGTGCCACTGCCTGTAATCGTGCCGCCTTCAACGGGATTGGAAAAAGTGGTTATGGAGAAAGTAGAGTTCGTTTCTATTCCTAGTCTTATCTGATTCTTCACCGAATGAAGTGTGCCATAATAACCTGAAGGATTGAATGGGTCATAATTTGTACCATCACTGTATATACGGATAGCCTGATTGCCTTGGGCATCGAACACACTGCAAGCCATATTGGGTGAAATGGTAAGATTCCCTGAATTATCATCTACAATCAAGGCAATGTGGGATACGCCGTCGTATTGGAAAGGCGTATCAAGTTGAAGTCTCGTCCATACATTGGCACTCATTGTGACCTCTCCGCTGAAGACAAGGTCGCTTTCCGTCACAGCAACCCAGTCCCTGTTGTTTTCAAAGCTTTGCTTGTCGGTATGCACCATATAGACATTATAGTTACGTGTCTTTGTAGCACCCGCATTGTAGAAGGCAACACTACCGATGCTTCCACCACCACCAATCTCCTCAGCGGTGTAAATCTGTTGCGAGAGAGAATATTTGTAATAAGAGTAACTTGGGAGATGCTGATTGGTTGCCGTTCCCGAACCGATAACAACACCTTGCTCGTAGTTGGCCACATAAGTTGCATCTCCATCCACATTGAAACTGTAAGTCTCTGAATTGGATACCTCCTCGCCATCTTTCGTCCAATTGATAAATAAATAGCCTTCATTGACAATAGCAGTGAGGGTGCAAACGGCACCACCTTCATAGTAACCTCCTCCCGTTACCGTGCCGCCTTCGGCAAGATTGGCCGTGACGGTGATTTCGCCCGAATTGCATACTGTAGACGAAGTGAAATTGAGGAATTCATCCCACCCAAAAGCATTTTGATAAGCATACATAGAATTGCAAGGCACATACACAGGGATAGATTTATTCACATTAGTGAAAACATCATAAATACCCAATGTAGGAGGATACTGTGCCAAAGAAGTTATTGAAGTCAATCCAGTGCAAGATTGAAACGCATAACTACCTATTGATGTCACGGAAGCCGGAATCTCCAACGAGACTAAACCATAGCAGTAAGAAAACGCACAGTATCCAATAGTCGCAATCATGCTTGGCAGGTTTATAGAAGCAAGTCGTTTGCATTCATAAAACGCATATTGCCCTATTGTAGTTAAAGAGTTTGGCAATTCTACTGATGTCAGATAATAGCAATATGCAAATGCATACTGATTAATGGCAGTTACGGAGTTCGGGATAACAATCGACGTGAGGCTGTTGTAATTGTAAAAAGCATACTGTCCTATTGCTGTAACAGTATTCGGGATAACAGTATTTTTACAACCAAATACGAGTTTGTTCGTACCAGTCTCGACAACAGCATTGCAATTGTCTCTTGAGTCAAATACCGAGTTTCCCTCTGCTACGCTTATCTGTTCGAGCAACTGACAACCGCCAAAAACATTTGACCCTATTGTCACTACAGATTCTGGGATAATAACCGATGGAATATCCATATACCTAAATGCTTCAGTCCCGAGAGCAGTCACCGTATTGGGTATAGTCGAGTTTTTACAACCAAAGCGCAAGGTGTTTGTACCCGTTTCAATAATAGCATTGCAATTGTTTCTTGAATCAAAAACAGCATTGTCAGTAGCAACAGTAATTTGCTCCAGTCCAGTGCATTTATAGAAAGCCATATTGCCAATTGATGTCACGGATGCTGGAATCTCCAACGAAACTATACCATAGCAGTAAGAAAACGCACAGTAACCAATAGTTGCAACCATGCTTGGAAGGTTTATAGAAGCAAGTCGTCTGCATTCAGAAAACGCATATTGCCCTATTGTAGTTATAGAGTTTGGCAATTCTACTGATGTCAGATAATAGCAATATTCAAAAGCATACTGATTAATGGCAGTCACAGAATTTGGTATAACAACCGAAGCCAAGTTACTGCAACTATAGAATGCCCTTTCTCCAATAACCGTCAATCCTGTAAAATACTGCAATTCGTTGAATGTGGTTATTGTACTTTTGCTTTTGAACACTTGCCCCAAATCCGTCACAGCAGCAGCTTCATCATAACTCAATTCCCCATCACCATTGGTATCCCAGTTGGCGACGCAGAGGGCTTTCACATTGGCATCGGCAAAGACAATAATTCCACTGCTTGCGTTTTCGTTGAAATTAGCCACCAATGT
>JAILDR010000169.1 GCA_024689285.1 Bacteroidales bacterium
ACATTGCTGTCCACTAAAAGTTGTGGACGTAGCTAAAAGTTAAAAATCAAACAACGTGGGTTCATAGAACCCGTTAAGTTCTTTGTCAATATTGAAGTTAGATTTGTTGAAGAGGTCAGCAAGAGGTGTAGTGTCAGTCAATGAGATTCCTATTACTTGGAGAGCATTGTAGACGGACGTTTCGAGTTTCATCTTGTGATGGACAATGGCAACCAGACAGTAACTGATAATCGCTGTGTAGATTTGGATCCTGACTGCATTTTCAGAGTCTCCCCAAAACTTCTTGATTTTCAGATGCTGCTTCACCCATTTGAAGAACAACTCCACAGACCAACGGTTCTTATAAAGGAGTGCTACTTCTAAGGCTGTGATATCCATTGCATTAGTCAAGAAAACGAAGTGTCTATTCTGCTCCTCATCGTAGTACTCAACACGCCTGAGTTGCTCTGGATAATCGTTGCGGCTCTTGTATGTAGTGAGCTCGATGACCGAGTCAGACAACACATTTTGTGGCATCCTTCTCTTCCATTTGACCGCCTTGTATTGGAGGTTCTTCTTGGCCCTTACGACGAAGTAGGCTCCGGCACAATTGAAGCGATAGAGTTGCGCAAAGAAGTTGTATGCTCGGTCAAAGATGTAGTAAGATCCGGACTCAATCGGTATCTCCTTCATCACTTGGGAGTCGTGGACGGACGCTGTGGTAATATGGAAAAACGCCGGTACTTGAGCCTCGATATCGTAGAGAGTATGGATTTTTATCCCGCCTTTCTTCTTCCGGAACTTCGCCCAGCAGAAGACTGCAAGGCAGAGTTCGATGGTAGTAGAATCAAAGGCATAGACGGTTCCGCCGAGGTTGAATATCGTCGTATCTTTCAGATTACGAGCAAGTTCTACCATGTGATAGGCATACTCTTCAAAGATTCGATAGTCTCTATTCTGGTTCGCTTTAGCCAGGTTGCTAAGGGTTACCGAGTCCCTAAAACCGAGGAACTTAGCCTTGCCGCTATGCGCCTTAACAGCGACTATCAGATCTCGCAAACTTTCGCGTCTGGAGAGTTGACCGAACATAAGGACTTTAAGCTGATTCCAGCATGAGAAGACCTTTATGTAATTGTCACCCTGATATTTACGGACAAGATAGTTGAACTTGTTTCGGTCAAGATGTGATGCTAATTGAGCAAAAACGAATGATTGATTGTGCATATGTGCCTGATTTGCAGGCAAATTTACAAATCAAAACCGTTTACTCCTCAAACACCCTTTAACTATCTAATTATCAATATTTTCAAAGACCTAAATATAAATTTTTAGTAGACACTTATGGGTTGTTTTAAGAAATGCGATTAACGAGCACTACAAGATTTATTTTTCCGATTCAAACTGGATCAGGCATCAGATTGTTCCAGGTGGGATGCTGGAGAATCATCCGCAACGGATTTTTGTTGAGAAATGCATAGTAGAATTGGATAAAGCGAATAGGTACACAAATGACAGAATCGTGTCCTCTGTTACCTTTGGTTTTTGGACGCACCTCTTTTCCAGGCAGCCATTCGCCTTGGGTGGACAATCTATATTACATATATTTCCGGCAAAAACAAAAGGTCTGGGGCAACGGGCCATCTATAACGAACTTCAGTCTATCAAAGATTTCCGTAATCGTATCGCCCATCATGAAGCCATCTGCTTCGACGGTACGGGTGCCAAGAACACCCAGCCGGCAAAAGACAACTATGCTTTGGTTATTAAATACATTCAATTCTTAGGCTATCCAGAGTCCCATTTGTACTATGGGTTAGATGTCCTTCCAGACAAAATCATTGAGAAAATAGATGCGTTGTGATTAATCTCTTTACCTCACATTAATAGCCTGTTTTTCAAAAATATTCTCTATCTTTGCGGAGTAACAAAACAGGGCGAAATTTTTAATCTTTTAAATTATGGCTCAACCAATCAGATCTATTCCGATTTTAACGGGGAAAGCGGCAGAACGCTTTGTCCGTTTGGCCAATGTCGCCCAGAAGCATCCACATACGCAAGTCAGCGACATTAGCGACGAAGATTTCCAACGATTTTTATCCACCGCAGAATTTCATTGATATGAGATTCCTGCTGGATTATTGCCGTCACCGTCTTTTGACACGTGACTTGATTGCTTCGTGCCAACCCTTTCATTGTGGAGATGAAGATTTAGATGAGTTCTTCAGCGTAGATGCGCCCCTATACCACGATGCACGGATGAGTAAATCATACTGTTTTACACTCATCAGCGACCCGACTGTCATCCCCATGAGTCTTTCGCGCGGAGGGGGATGGGCGGATGGCAGCCGCGGGTGGGCGCGGGACTTCCTCTTTCACGCGAGAGTATTTTCGGAATGGGGCTGCTTTCGGAGAGGGTGAGATCGCAAAAAGGCCCTCCCACTTCGTGGGCCCCTCCCCGTCTGCCGGGGACGCAGACTTTTTGCTTTTCTCTCACTCCTCTCCGTTCGCTGCGCCCTACTGTTTTCATAATCTCTCAACTCTCACTTCATTGTCTGCCCCCCCCTCGCTTTCGCAACGACCTTGCCCTTTTTCTCATCACCCTTCCCGGCAGCAACTAGCAAGTTTTCTCCATCCGGTGCGGAGACCCCTCGCAGAAGGACCTCCAGGGCAGGGTGTCGCACCGAGTTCCTGTTTGAAACGACCACCCGGTGCAGAGGTGTGCCATGGAATGCACTTCACGGGTGATTCTGCACACGACATGCTACAATCAAAAATAATTGCTATCTTTGCGCGTTGCTCCTGAGCAACAGACATATTTGAAAGCGTTTAGCGCTGTTCTTGTTTTAGTGAATCTGGACAATTCATTGCACGACAAGGAATAGGGCGTCGCTCACCTTCGTTGTTGGATGCAGCTATCTTGCTGACACCATAGCGGAAGTGTGAGTCGCATTAGTACTTATTCGTCGTGCATGGCAGTCCAGAGCCAACTAAAAGGATAAGTCGCTAATGAGGCCCACACTTTCTTTATTATTATGTATGCCGAGACGGGTCTTGCGGCGCATAGATGTAAGATTCTATGAAATCATCAGAAAGCATAGGCCTGTCTCAACAAAGGACATCCTTTGGACGTGTAGTCGAGGTGATACTGCTCGTTATGCTGATTCTACTTGCCATTCGTCCTTGCGTAAGATGGATTAACGCAGAAATCTTTGACTATGATGAAGCCGGACAGTTCTGGATGGCAAAAGGTCTCAACCATTATTCAGAACCCTATTCACCTACTGGGGATATAGCGGATGTGCTAGGTAACAACCGTTACTATAACATGGATCCGGGAGGGTTCGGAGTTATTCTTCACTTTTGGTCCTCATTTTCAAATGAGACATTATTCTTGAGGTTATTGCCTATTTTGTTTTATTGGGGATTTGTCCTGGGAATGTTCCTAATCGGAAAAAAACTGCTCCGGAGTATTCCGCTCGCGGTGTTGTTCACTATATTGGCAACGATGCCACAGCCAGCTGAAATATTTCATTATCTAGAGTTCCCTTTTACGGCAAGTGTCGGACGCTTACGCGCTTATACAATGGAACTATGTGGCGTTGCTTGGTCCGTTTGTTACTTTCTTCATATAAAAGACTCAATGTCAAGGTCGCATCTTCTCAAACTTAGTCTGATGATGTGTTTCTTCTGCTCCTCTCGTTATGGCTTTATCATTGCGGCTTTCGGAATATCAATCAGAGTTCTTGTTCTTATTATTACTGCCAGGGAGTCTATGCACGAGAAGATTGTGCGTGCTCTCAGTTTCGGCCTTCCCTTGTTGATAATGGTCGCTGTCATTTACCTTGGAGAAACAAAATATCAAAATGAGGGAATAGGACATCTTCCCTATTACGAGTCTATTTACAAGAATCCGGAAATGCTTCTAAGTTGGGGAACTGTATCTATTCTGCTGGTTGCGGTTTGTGTCGTGACTGAGAAAATACGGAATAAGCAAGTTCCTGAATTCTTGGCATTGACCCTTTATATTGCCATCCCATTTTTCTTATTGTCTTGTGCCGATAGATATCCTTGGGGACCTCAAGGTCAGACCCCAATCAATCCAGTGCTGTTAATGACTGAATTCTCTTTGGTGTTTGTTTTATTGTCTTGTCTAAAGAACTGGCAAAATTGGCATTGGGGATTGGCTCTTTTTGTTACGGTTGGTCTTAATATATTTCTCTGGACTTCAGCGATAAGAAAAAGTAACGATGCTATAGGAACAGCAGAAATAAAGAGTATCTATAATGAAAAGGTCATCGTGTGTGCAGGAATGAACTCTGTTTGCCGCTATCTTTTTGAGTACGGGTCAATGAAAGATTCTGGCTATCCGACGAATTTTTATTTTGTCAAGGGCTATAGGCATACTGAGCTGCTGTTTTCAACAATCGGTCTTTCTGATATGAGTAAGATTGACTTGTCAGAGTATGACTACGCTTTGACAGAACCACGGATGGGAGAAGCAGTGCCCGATGGATTTAAAAGAACTGGAAAATTCATTTGCGAACGAGAACGCGAAGAGGAGTAATCTGAAGCCAAAGTTAGGCATAATGAACTACGACTATCTGATAGTAGGCAGCGGGCTGTACGGAGCGACGTTCGCGCACCTGGCGCGGCAGAATGGCAAGCGCTGCCTGGTGATAGACAAGCGTCCTTTTGCGGGCGGGAATGTCTATTGCGAAAAGGTGGAGGGCATCAACATCCACCGCTATGGCGCGCATATTTTCCACACCTCGGACAAGGAGGTGTGGGACTTTGTCAATGGTCTGGTGTCGTTCAACCGCTACACCAATTCTCCGGTGGCCAACTGGAAGGGGGAGTTGTACAACCTGCCTTTCAATA
>JAILDR010000190.1 GCA_024689285.1 Bacteroidales bacterium
GTCGGTGACATCGGTACCCGTGCCGAGGAAAACGCCAGTTTCGATTAGGCCTTTCTTGCTGTAGGGATGGGAATAGTTGACATTCATGCTGCCCCATATTTCAGGATGAAGGTTGGTTTCTTGGCGCATAAAGTTCAATTGAGGAGTTGTCGCAAAGGTTCTTTTGTGATGCCTTGTGCCGTTGGTGCTGCTCATTTCTGCGTCGATACTCAAATCAAGTTTGTGCCCGAGGGTGTCAAACCGATGCGACCACCAAACGCCTCCCGTACTCCCGATGAAGAAGCTCCGCGAGTCTATGTCAGAATGGTAGTCATAAACGCCTGGGGTGTAGATGTATTCCGTCCGATGGGCATCAATCGAGGAGTGTCCCGTGGCAAGTCGAGGATAGATTTCAAGCCAAGCCGAAAGGTCGGTCAAAGTGTCGATTTCAAGCGTGTATTCTGCGCCAACGAAGGCTTGACGTCCGTTTTCAAACTGCTGTCCGACATAATCATAATGGTTGGAAACCACGCTGTCAGGGGTCAGGATTTGCGAGGTCAAATTGGTTTCGGAAATCTCTCGTTCCAGTTCGATGTCTGCATAAAAGTTGAGGCTTTGCCTGTCATCCGACCAAACATAACTGATCCAAGGAGAAAGCATGGGCGAGGTGGAAGCGTTGATGCCTGCACTCAACATCCGGTTATGGGTCACTTGCTGGTTGGTGACAATGTTGATGATGCTGCCTTTGGTTTTGTAACGCGCCGAAGGGTTGCTGATGACCTCAATGCGCTTGATGTTGCCGGCGGGCATCATTTTTAGGTATTGCTTCAGGCTTTCTGCATCCATGTGCGAAGGCTTGTCGTTGATCCATACCCCTACATTGCTGCCGCCTCTGAAAGAGATTTTGCCCTCTGCATTCACCTCCACGCCAGGTGCATTCTGCAAGGCATCCGAAGCCGAACCCGTCTGAACACTTGGGTCGTCATCCACATTGTAAAGCGTCTTTTCGCCGTCGGCGGAATAGATGGGACGCGAGGCTGTTATCTGAATCTCGTTCAATGAAGTTGAAATCGGTGTCAGTTTGATGGTACCAATACTCTTTTCGCCATGAATGTCAACAAGTTGCCAATGCGTCTCGTAACCCACGCAACTGATACGGAGCAAGTAAAAACCACCTTCAATGCCCTTGAAATAAAATGCGCCCTTGTCGTCGCTCGTCACGCCATAGGCAAACACGCTGTCGGTCGAATGAAGTAGCACACAGTTGGTGTAAGGCATCATGGCACCATCGTTTGCATCTTTCAAGCTGCCTTTCAGCGTGTAAGTCTCCGATTGTGCCATAAGGGTGTTGGTCACAAACAGCAGCAATAACGCTGCAAATACTTTCTTTACTTTTCTCATGGCATCACTTTCTGGAACCTAAACATTTCATCGTCTTTCCACATAAACTCCACGATGTGGAAACCGCATTTGTTGACATAGAAGTGGATGTTACGCTTCTCGAAATAGGGTGTGCAAGTCTCCCAAACAATAATTTCAGGATACATCTTTTCGATAAGGCACCAGGCCGCATAACCAATGCCTTTGCTGTGGACATCGGGTTTCACAAACAGCAATTCCAGCTCGCCACGAAGAAAGGCTTTGTCGATGGAAACGACCACGCCGCCGACCTTCTCCCCGTCCAAAAGGATGCGATAAGCTTTGCCGTTGTTGATGGACTGCTCGATGGTGTCGCGTGAGATGATTTCGCCGTCTTCCTCAAAATGGTCGTCGCGCACCCCAAACTCCTCTGTAGCGCCATACTTAAACGCCCATTGGTTGTCGAGGATGAACTGTTCCTTGTCGTCAGGCTCCAATGGAGCCAAGGTCACTTGTGGTTGGTTGCTCATAAAGGTATATGTTTCGAGCTGCAAAATTACGGAGGTTACAGCAGGCGATTGGCAAACAAATCAGCCTTTAAATGTCACTTTTCAGTCCAAAATGGGTTGTTTATGGTGAAAAATACCTATTTTTGCATTCGATATGTCATTTTTCAGTCCAAATAACACATCGCCTACAGTTTGCGGCATGACCGATTTCAGCGGACTGCTCCACACGGTGGTTCCCGCCAACGGTTGTACGCTTTTATTGTGCACGGAAGGTTGCGCTCTCGGTAGCTCGCATTTTCGACCCGTGGCCATCCGTCGCGGGACTTTGGTGCCGCTTTTCACTTTTTCTCGATTTACCATCGAACGCACTTCGTCGTGTTTTTCTTGTCGTTTCGTTGAGATGAGCGACCCTGCCATTGCCGATTTCACCGTCAACTTCAACTCACCTGTGTTCTGGGATTTCCTTTATCGGTATCCTGTTTTCACCATCGAGAAGCCGGCACAACGGCTTGCAGAAGAGTGGTTTGGACGGATGGAATGGATCGTTCGAACTTTCGATGATGAAATCTGCCAACAGATGGTTTACGGCGAACTGCACAACCTCTTCATCGCCATAGAGCAACGGATTGCCCAGATTTTTCCGCCCGAGGTCCACGATGAGAAATCGGCCGTTTGGAGCATCCCTGACCGCCTCAACGCGCTTTTGGACCAGCATATCCACCATGAACGCAGCGTGAAATTCTATGCTTCCGAACTGTGCCTCAGTCCCGACTATCTGAACAAAGTATGCCACCGCCTGATGAAGACTTCCACCAAAGCCCTTATCAACGACACGGTCATCTATGAACTCAAGCGCTACCTTGCCGAGACCGACCTCACCGTAGAGGAAATCGCTGCCCGTATGAACTACGAAAATGTTTCCTACCTCTGCCGTTTCTTCCGCAACGCCACGGGACAATCCATGATGGAGTTTCGAAGGAAACAGAGGTGAAGAGAAAAGTATGATTGTCACAATAAACCACTATCTTTGCCAAAATTATCCCTTATGCAAAACCTCATCATCAGCCCCCTCACCATCAAGCATTTGAACCATTATGGCACCATCTATGCGGCGGCGTTTTCGGGCGAGCCGTGGAAAGAAACACTGTGGCTTTTTTGTCATGATATAAACTCTACAATAGCACTCGCCTCGCTACCAATGGCTAACTCAATGACGAAGCCGTTTTCAATTTCGAAAAGGGTAGGAGTGAGGCTGTCACCCAGTTTGGCAGCAACGCGATATTCCACGCGCAGGCCTTTCACCACGAAGTCCTCAGGAAGCAGTTCCATCGCCATGCGGATGTAGTTGGCGTTGTTGACATGGCGGTTGTAGTCGATGTCGGCACGCATCACATGGATGGGCGCGAAGACTTTGCCTTCTTTCTTTGGCGGGATGATGCGGCGGTCTTTGTAGTTCATCTCTAATTGTGGCTCGATGAGTAGGGAGTTGGCCACGGCATTGTCCACGCGCTTCAGCTTTCCGTTGGCTTTATCGACAAAGGCACCCATGCTCCATGTGCGGTAGCAGGGCTTGCCTTCGGCATCATAGATGAAGGTGTTGCGGAAGCCGAACATGGGCTTCATGCCATAGACAGAGGTGGTCACAGTCAGTTCTTCCCTGAAATCGGGTACATGCATAATCTCCACCTGCCTTGAGGCCAGCAGTTGCGCCATATTCTCGCGTGCAAAATATTCCTTTACCTGTGGCTCGCTGTCGATCCACATTTCCGAGCAGTCCTGCATCATCTGTAAGGCGGAGAACAACTTGAGCTTACCCTCG
>JAILDR010000198.1 GCA_024689285.1 Bacteroidales bacterium
TCCCTACGGGAATTTCAGTTTTCTTCCGGGGTATAACGGCATCCTTTTTGTATAGATTGAGGAATCCCGTAGGGATTTTCGTTCGGTAAAATACGCACTATCAACCTCCAACATCCCATTAGGGATGTGCGAAACATGAATCGCTATAGTACAAAGTACGACTGGTTTTTGCCAACCTTTCTCATTGTCGCGTCCCTTTGGGACGCTGAGTCGTAGGGTTTTTGTTGTCCCCACACTGCGTTCCTTGTGTGGGGTCCATGATGGAAATCATCATCGGCTTTTTCCCAAAAATGATGAAAATCATCTAAGTCTAATAATTAAACAAAAACGCATTTTTATGAGGGAGCACAGACTTTTTCTGTCCTATTCCCGCCGTTTCGAGTCCATGATAATCGTCACAGGCCCGTCATTCAGCAGTTCCACCTGCATCATCGCGCCAAATTCGCCGCTTTGCACCTCGCGGCCTGAGACCTCAGCAAGATGTTTGAGAAACAATTCATAAAGCGGAATGGCCTGCTCGGGACGGGCGGCACGGATAAAGCTCGGGCGGTTGCCCTTCTTGGTCAAGGCGTGAAGGGTGAATTGGCTCACCACGAGGAACGCGCCGCCAACTTGGTTGATGTCGAAATTCATCGAGTCATTACCATCATCGAAAATGCGGAGCTTGGTGAGCTTCTGGCACAGCCAATCCACATCCTCTTGCGTGTCGGCCTCCTCGATGCCAAGCAATACCATCATTCCGAGGCCAATTTTTGACTTCACCTTGCCGCCAATCGTGACGGAAGCATGCGTTACCCGTTGTGCTACAATACGCATAATCTATCAATGCATTAATTTGAATATCATTTCACGGTACAGATCCTTCTCGCTCACCTCGCCGCTTTCGTAGCCCTTCGACTTCATGTCGAACTCACGGAGAACGGAAATATTCCGGATGCAAATCTGAGGTGAATAATTGCGGGCTGCAGTTAGGTAATCCTTTACAAAATATGGAGCCACACCCAACACACTCGCCAAATTGCCTTGAGACTTGTCGGTGGTTAGATGCACTTTGAGAATCTTCGTAAAATAGCTGTACAAGTTTATTGCCGTAACCAACAGCGGATTGTCCTTACTCTCTCCGAAATGATTGACAATGCGGTTGGCCTTTAGCACATCACGGTTACCGATGGCATTCTGCAACTCGAAGCCATTGTAATCCTTAGAGATACCAATGTTACGCTCCACGTCCTCATCGTCGATGCTTTTGTTTTTTGGCAGGGCAATGGTGAGTTTTTTCAGTTCATTGGCGATTTTGTGGAGGTCGGTGCCGAGGAAATCAGCCAGCATTTGCGTGGCCTTAGGCGTGATGGAATAGCCTTCAGCCTTCAGGTAATTCTGAATCCAGCTTGGCATATTGCTGTCGTACAGCTTCTTTGATTCAAACCAAACACCTTTCTTGTCGATCTTCCTGGCCAGCGTCTTACGCTTGTCGAATTTCTTGTATTTGTAAGCGAACACGAGAAGCGTGGTGACTGGGATGGAGTCAAGATAAGCCTCAAAATTCTCCAAGTCTTTCACGTCTTGTGCTTCCTTGACAATCACCACCATACGGTCGCCCATCATGGGGAAACTGCGGGCATGATTGGCAATGGTCTCTACATCCACGTCGCGGCCATAGAGCACAATCTGGTTGAAAGCGCGGTCAGCCTCATCCAAAGCCTCATTCTCGATGGCGTCCGAAATCATGTCGATGAAATACGGCTCATCGCCCGTCAGGAAATAGATGGGCGCGAAGTTTTTCTTGTGGATTTCCGAAAGAATCTGTTCGTAGGTCATCAGAACTTCAAGTGCTTGACAGTGACTCCGTTATTGATAAGTTGCCGCAGCGAATCAATGCCAATGCGCAGATGCTCACCTACATAATTCTGATTCACTTTCCTATCGCTCTCTTCCGTTTTGACCCCCTCAGGCACCATGGGATTATCGGACACCAACAGCAACGCACCCGTCGGGATTTCGTTGTAAAAACCGACAGAGAAGATGGTCGCCGTTTCCATATCAACGGCCATACAGCGCGTTCTGCGAAGGTAATCCTTAAACTCCTCGTCATGTTCCCACACGCGGCGGTTGGTGGTATAAACCGTCCCCGTCCAATAGTCGCGACCATAGTCGCGGATGGTTGTGGAGATGGCTTTTTCGAGGCTAAAGGCCGGCAGTGCAGGCACTTCAGGCGGGAAATAGTCGTTCGAGGTGCCCTCGCCACGGATGGCCGCAATGGGCAAGATAAGGTCACCAACTTTGTTCTTTCGCTTCACGCCGCCGCATTTGCCGAGAAACAAGACGGCCTTGGGCTTTACGGCACTCAACAAATCCATAATGGTGGCTGCATTGGCACTGCCCATACTAAAATTAATAATGGTGATTTCGCCATCAGAGGCGCAGGGCATCGAATGATTGCGCCCAACGACTTCTATGCCCTGCCATTCGGCAAAGCGATCCACATAATTCTGGAAGTTGGTCAGCAGGATGTATTTCCCGAACTTCTCCAACGGCAAACCCGTATAGCGCGGCAGCCAGTTCTCTACTATTTCTTGTTTGGTTTTCATTTTCAAAGAATATTTGTGCAAAAATAGAAAAATTGTTTCAAATATACGTAATTTTGCAGGCTATGATTCATTACCCCGTAAAAATACTAATGGCCTTCGGCTGCACCTTTGAGCCTGAGGGCGACGAGTTTTTCGAGTGGCTGATGCGCAACGGCTACCCCGAACTGGGTGCCCTGAGCCAAACCATCCAAGGCGACACAAAGGCTAAAGACTGGCTCATGGAACACGGCTTTCCTCAACTCGCTGCCATCGACAGCGTCATCGACAAGGAACCGAAAGCCGAAGAATGGCTCGTCAAAAACCATTTCGAGGTCAATCTGGCCTTCGCAAAAGCAGTCAATCGGGATGACGATGCCACCGATTGGCTTGAGAGAAACGACCTCCAGATTTTCATCGTCCTCGCAGATAAAATCCGTAATTATTTGGATGACAAATATTTGAATTTCCACAAAATTCATTTTTAATTCTTTGAAAAAAAGTTTGCCGATGTATGAAAAAAAGTCATAACTTTGCGGCCAATCCAAGTTATGCAATAATAATCAGAAAAATCATAAGAAAATGAAAAAAGGATTAAGTATCGTCATCAACGTTATCCTGCTGGCAATCATCTGCTTGCTTGCATGGATGGTGGTCAAAAGCATCCAAGCTCCCATCAAGTTCAACAAAGAACAGAAAATGCGTGAAGCTCAGGTCGTGGAGCATCTTATCGACATCCGTAACGCCGAAGTGCTCTACAAGAACGCCAACAACAAGTACACTGATAACTTCGACACGCTGATTGACTTCTGCAAAAACGCTGAAATCGCTATCGTAAACATCATTCCCGACCCGACCGACACCACTTTCACACGTACCATCAACGACACTTTGGGCTATGTGAAAGTCGTCGACTCCCTCACCGGAAAGAGAGAAAATTTCAACATCAACAACTTGCCCTTTGTTCCTTTCAGCAATCCTCAACAGAAATTCGAGCTTGAAGCTGGAACCATTAGCCGCAATGGTATCGAGATTCCTGTCTTCGAGGCCCGCACACCTTATGAGGTCTATCTGGGTGTCCCGGGTGCCGGCTTCAGCGAAAAGGAATGGAACCAACGCCGCGACAACACCAAGGCCGAAAAAGAAAGCATCAACCGTTATGCTGGCCTGAAAGTCGGTTCGATGGATGAAGCCTCCACCGACGGCAACTGGGAGAAACTCTAAGCGAAAGCGCCAATGCCGGCATCGTTGAATCCTTATATCGCCTCATTTGACGAAGATTTCGATGTCGAAAAGTCAACGCAATACAAATTGACCATCCAACTTGCTTTGGGTGGTCTTTCGTTTGTACTTTTCGACATTACCGACCATCGTCTTATCGGCATGGAATACTATCAATCAGAGTTATTGGCTGACAGCAACGATCTTTTCCGCACCTTGGAAAAAGCACTTGATGCAAGAGGGCTAAACAACAGAGCATTCCAATCTGTCATCTGCCTTATCGAAGACCGCACCAATGTGCTCGTCCCAGAAACATTATACAGGCCCGAAGACAACGACAAATGGATAGGTTTCAACTTTAACCTGCC
>JAILDR010000210.1 GCA_024689285.1 Bacteroidales bacterium
GCCGAAGGTCTCGATGACACCGACATGCTGATGATGGAACTGGTCCCTATAGCTGAGTCCCTCCATTACCTTCACCTGCGTTTCCAGTTCCTCCGCCGGGACGCGTCCGCGGAACCCGCCGCCGATCTTGCTGCACACGCGGTTGCTTCGCACGCTTTGCTTCATCTCGGCATAGCTCAAGCAAGCTTGGCTCTGCTCTCGACTTCCGCAACTCCCGCCGCTGTGGTCATAAGTATAATAGCTGTAGAATTTTTCGTTGATAGCAGCATGCATACGGCTATCTTCGGTCCAGAAGAGGAAGCGCCCGGTCTCAAGCTGGCCACGCGCGTTGTCAGCTCTGCGCGTTCCACTGGAACTTGCACCATTGCCGTTTGCTCCACTTCGGTCGCAGGCCGTTCGCATCCGCTCAGGCAGGAAAACAAAGGGGTAAAACCGCATGGTTTGAATGCGGTTTACCCCTTCGGTTTTATGTGCAGAGTTTGTCAATTTATTCACTCGTTCATTTTCAATGGCGCAAATGCTGGTCCTTTGCCAATCTTCCTCAAGTCTCCGGTACCTTTTGTATCAGTCGACTTGGGTTCGGAATCACAGTTGGGGAAATAATAATCGAAACTTGACAAAGTATCGTCCAATACTATCATTTTTATTGGAGAGAATAGCGCTATCCTTATATTAGATTGAGTCTGAGAAAAAAGGCAGGAAGCTCTCCCATAATCATAAAGGCCATAAGAAGCTATTACACACAATATGTTATTCAGATAGAAAGCGCCCTGTATATTCTTCTCATTGCACCCATACCACTCTTGAAACACCTCATTTCGATTGCTTGACAGTATTTCTGCCATATAATAGTTGGAAATGGTGGTTATTGTCAGAATACTCTTCAGAGAGTCGGGATAAAAAACCAATTCTACAAAACACCCAAGTGAGTCTGGAAACTGCAGATACTTTCTCCTTTTTGCATCGATTAGGCAAGAATCTATTAAATGAATAATACTATCATCATTTACTGTAACAATAGGAATGTCAATGTATTTTTTTAATGTGCAATACATATAGGCGCTATCAGAATTTCCCGAATGGGGATGGGATTCTCTCCATTCCCAGAACCGGACTTCATTATCCACACATCGTGCAGTATCCATATTATAGTAGATGTCGCTTGAGGCATAAATGTTTTGTCCCAGGCACCCCATGTCAATGATGAGAAAAATGCCCAAAATAGAAGTTCTTATTATCTTGCAAAACGATTCCATAGCATTCGAAATTCATGTACGTTAATATATCCACCCTTTTTAGAAGGAACATATTTATTAAAATCCATTGAACGACCGTTATTAAACATCGTACATCTAACTCCCCCCAACTCTCTGGCACGACGCTGGTCCGAGTAAGATGGGAAAAAGCTTTCGGAATTATTGTTCGGATGATAATGATCCCAATAATTAACGTTACTTTTTGTGTATTGTCCTAATCCATGTATCATTTTATCTTTTAATCCGGATGAAGATAAATCTCCCCAAGATACATCATCATAGCCCATCTTAATCGAATGATAATCCCATTCTACGGGGGAACCAACTTCTGCTATCTTTTTAAATATTAATTCTCCAGTCCCACTATTTGTACAATATAAATGGTTCGTAGTAGCATCTTTTTCTTCACCATTCTCAATGTAAGATAATTTCTCTGGTTTCGAAACAAGGAAAGAACAATTATCCTTTTCTATTTCAACTGAATATGCGAGTTCCCCATCTTTATAAAATTGAACACTGTGATTACCATCGGCTCTTGTCTGTTCAAAAGATCCTTCATTAAGATTGATTTTTATAGTGTCTCTCCCATCTGGGTCAATTAATTTTACCGGGTTCCACATACAATAATTGTAGGGTGAGATATTAAGATACTTATCTGCCATCGGGTCGACGGATAGCCACCCCGTCAACACCTCGCTCCAGTAATAGCGTGCACCGTAATAATGGAAGCCACTTTCGTAGTCCTTTTCTTTCCCGTTGAAAGTGTACTGGCCAAGGCGGGGGTCGAGGTTGTTCTGAATATCCACCCAGTCTTCGCCGTAGGGCAGGTAGTTTAGGGTCTGCGTCACCTGGCCATCTGTGGTCAGATAGGCTGCTGAACCGAGGTGGTCACTATGGTAGAAGAAATCCTTCTCATCTCCTCTGTAATCCATGAGCATTTGGAGAATGTCGTATCTGTCAATCAGTTCAGGGCGGACTCCGATGCAGTTGCCGAAGGTCTCGATGACACCGACATGCTGATGATGGAACTGGTCCCTATAGCTGAGTCCCTCCATTACCTTCACCTGCGTTTCCAGTTCCTCCGCC
>JAILDR010000223.1 GCA_024689285.1 Bacteroidales bacterium
CCCTTCATTCATCTGTCCGAGATTTTGAGTATAAATGCAAATATACTCAATTCAAATCGCGGACAGCTATTTCAAGCTTCAATTAGCTGTAATTTAGTAGCATGAAAATGATATTAACAAAATTTAGGAAACACTAATGAAAAACAGTATCATTTTTATTGCATTTGCTGCATTAATGGCATTGTCTGGATGCATACAGAATCGAGGAGAAGGCAAACTTCTCTCGTTCGACTGGAATAACAACGACAAGATTGAATACGCCATCGACTACAAGGTTTGTTTTTCTGCTGACCACGACAACACGATACAGGTATCAGCAACGTGCAATTACGGCACTGCGAAGGTCGTCCAAGTAGAATCAGAGAACCTGATAGGCGAAGATGGCAAGCTGGTAAAGAACACCTTTATCATCCTCGAAGACTCTGTACCCACGGGCAAAAGCATAACCTTGCATCGTGCAGACTTGACGTATATCGGAGAAAACCTTGGGTATATTCATAACCAAGTTGTCGGGAGCGACGATATGGTCGAGATAAGAATCCCGGGCAGCGACAATTACACGATGTATTCCATCCGCGACAACATGTTCTTCGGCCCGAACTACGACGAGGAGAGTTTCACCATCGGCGGAGGACAGCGCTTCTCCATTGCCCTGCCCGTTGTAACCGAAGAGATGTACCCCAAAGAAAAAGAGAGCCATACCGTACGGATTGGCTTCGGTATTCACTAAAGATTATTTTGCCGAATAAGAAAAGATTCGTATCTTTGCAAATAAAAATCAGATAACAATTACCTGATGGCAGACAGCATAACCATACAGAACAGCAATATTATGCCGTTGGTTGACGACCTGCGGCAGATAATCAACCAGACGCGCAACCGCGTCGCCGTCAATGTCAATGCTGAACTCACCTTGATGTATTGGCATATTGGCGAACGAATCAATCGCGAAGTGCTTGGAAACGAGCGCGCTGAATATGGGAAACAAATTGTTGCGACAGTGTCGCAACAATTGCAAACGGAATATGGTGACAAAGGATTTGAGAAAAGCTCCATCACAAGAATGATGAAGTTCGCACGTCTATTTCCCAATTATCAAATTGTTGCGACACTGTCGCGACAATTACAATGGTCTCATTTTGTAGAGGTTATTCCTATAAAAGACGACCTTCGACGGGAATTCTACCTAACGTTGGCTGCTTCCGAAAGATGGTCTATTCGTCAGCTGCGCAAGGAGATTGACGGCATGCTGTACGAGCGCACCGCCATTGCGACGAAGCCCGACGAATTGATCAAGCAGGAGCTGACGGAACTTCGGGATAACAACGTCCTCACTCCCGACCTCGTTTTCAAGAGCCCCTATTTCTTGGAGTTCACAGGATTGAAGGGAATGTACAGCTAGAAAAGCCTCGAGGACAGCCTTGTGGCACATCTGGAGCAGTTCATATTGGAGTTGGGTAATGGATTCACTTTCGTCGAGCGGCAAAAGCGTATGATTATCGACGGTGAGGATTTCTACCTCGACCTGCTTTTCTACCATCGCAGGCTGCACCGCCTGATTGCCATCGACTTGAAACTCGGCAAATTCAAGGCACAGTATAAAGGCCAGATGGAGTTGTATCTACGTTGGCTCGAAGCCCACGAGATGGTACCCCGTAAGGGGAGCCGAACACCGCTGTCAAAATGTAATAAAGTGAGGAGGCTGGCGAGGAGCAGCCCATAGGCCTATTGCTCTGCACCGATGGTGGCGACGAGCAGATAGAACTACTGCAGCTCGACAAATCCGGCATCAAAGTAGCGCAATATATGACCGAACTGCCCTCCAAAGAACTCCTGCAACGCCAGCTGCACAAAGGCCTGGAAGTCGTCCGGCAGTTTTGGGAGAATTGTGCGGACAGCTAATTTAGGAATATGTTTTTAATGATTTTCTTTTCCCTCCGTAAGAATAATGACGGAGGTTGTTTTTTTAGAGCCTCCGAAAACAATATTTTGCCATATCATAAATATTATGTATTTTTGCAGCCAACTTTAGGGGAGAAATCCTGAAGTTAATAATTGAAGCATTTGCTATTATTTCGCGTTAAGCCAAAAATGCGTCGGAAACATTTGATTGGAATAACAACGCCACTGAAATAATAGAGGATTGGGGTATCGGGAATGATGCCTTTGTCGATTAGAATAGCAATGCTCACGCTTAAATAGCGTGATGCATTCTGGTTAATCGACAGGGGTTCCAAAGCATTCCGACGCATTGCCCCTCAGCTTAACGCAACAAGAGGCATCGCGCTTTCTTTTTGTGGTCAAGCGATTGATAGTCAAATGCCGGTAACGACAAAAACTATCAATTGAATATGGCTGAGAATACATTTTCAAAAAAGTACGAGAACGAGCTGCAAGGTCAGGTGGATTTCCTTCAGACGTATCTGCCGCGAGTGGATTCATCGCTTGATATCTCTGATGTTCAGCGGGATTATAATGACGGAGTTGTTAGAGGCAATCTTATAGAGTTCAAGACGATGATTGAAAACCTCAACATGGTGTTGTCGCAGGCAATCAAATACCTGTCTTCAATGAGGATAAAAGGAAGGCCAGTGCCGGCAAATATTGTACTGGTCTCGTTGAACAATACGACTGCCTATGTTTATCATTCTGAAGAGTACCTTAACGAGATAGAGAGAGTGTATTCTGGTGCCGCCTCGCGGAATAACGAGAAATTTGTGGCGGGCGATTGCGTCTGCAAACTCGACTACAGCAATTCCAAAGAAGAATCTGATCTTATTGGTATCTTGCGAACAAATAACTACACGAAAATTCATATCAACGAGGATTGTATCGTTGGATGGGCTAACTTTTACTACAAGCAGTATCCCAATGAGACAAAAGCTTCCTTCATCGGAGACGAGACAGGAAAGACACAGATAATTGGAGAAATCAGGAAACCCACTCGATTTCGTGATTATATCTACCCTTATAAAGGGAAGAGCAACGAGAGGTTCCGTTATTTGATGGACCGCCTGAACGACGATTTACACAAAAAGAACCTTGGAGCATTCTACACACATCCCGTCTATGCCGAGAAGTCGCTGGAACTAGTACGGAAAGCCATAGCAAGGGTACCTAAGGGGAATGACTACATCATCATTGACCGTTGTGCGGGAACGGGAAATCTTGAAGCATGCATGACCGATGAAGAGTTGTCACATACCATCGTCTCCACCTACGAGTATTATGAGTATAAGGTGTTAGCAGAGACGTTGGGTAATAAAGTGAAAGAAATCATCCCCCCAACAGAAAAGACCGACACTTTCAATGGAGGCATGGTGCGCGGTGCCAATGCATTGAGTATGGAATATGTTGAAAATGAAATTATCAAACAATACATTGACGACCCCAAGTATACCATAATCCTTTTCGAGAACCCGCCATTTGCCGATACCACTTCCATAGAGCATCAGAAGAAGAATGTAGGCAAAAAGAGTACCAAATGGAAGAAGTATGACGTATTCAAAGTGATGGATAAAGAGGTGAAAGGTACAGCCAAGAACGATCTCGGCAATGTATTCATCTGGTCGGCTTTCAAGTACTACCTGCGCCAACCAACAGATAGCTATATTGTCTATTCTCCTGTGAAGTACTGGAAAGCACAACATCTAATCAATAAGAAATGTCTTGGCGGATTTGCTTTTAACCGCAAACACTTCCATACCAATATTGCAGCCACAATAATGGTTGCTCTTTGGAGCAACGAGGATGACAAGGAACTCGACACCTTCAATATCGAGGCTTATGATATCAATGCTGCTGGTGAGTTGGTGCATGTAGGAGAGCTGCCAATAAAGAAAATCCATACATCATTTAGCAAACAATATTACGACAAAAGAACCTTCACGGATGATAGAACAGATGGAATACTCTGTGATGCTAATGGTTTAGAACGATTATCAAAGAAAACAATACGTTGTACCCCCATATATAATGACAATATGATTGGATATATGGTCGTGTATACCTCTGGATTTGATAATCCTGATCTTCATTCGTACATTATGGCGGCTGGCAAATATGACGGCAATGGATTCTTCCTCCGTAGCGATAATTTCCTTGAGAAACTCCCAATGTTTGCAGCCAGCCGATATATCACCTACAATAGGGCATGGACAGAGCGCAGCCGTATCATGAAATCGGGCGATGGTGCAGAAAAATATCACAAGGACGTAAAAAAAGGTAAACTCAATGGTTATCTTTTAAAATGCCTGCTATTTACTGTTCTTGAGCCACAAAACCACATGCGTGAGTTTATTGGATCGGATAAACGACATTACAAAAACCAGTTATGTTTTGATAATACAAATGGGGAAACGCTGGCAAGTAAGACTCTACAATCTATGGAGAAGAATGACGAAGAGAAAGTATTGTTGTTGCTATGGGAGAAGATTATATTACAAGCGAAACAAACGGTAAACTACAAGCCAGAATTTAACCATGGCTTATACCAGATAAAAACAGAACTTAACACTACTCATATAGACCCAGACACAGGCGACGTAGTACTAGATTATCCAGAACTGAACGGCAACATTGAAACGCTTGCTCGCCACGTGAAAGATTATTACCTCAAAGAAATTGTGCCTATGTTGTTTGAATATGAGTTCTTGAAATAGTAATTTTTATAGCAAACAAGCAGAACCAACAAAGAAGGCACAAAGAAGGATCATATAACCCAAAAAGAAGGCATAAAGAAAGAGGGTACCCGCTGGGGTGCCCTCTTTGCTGTTAAGTCACCGTTGACTTATTTGTACTCGGCGAGGATGCCGGGGACGAGGTCGGGGGTGAGACGGCCGTAGACCTTCTCGCCGATCATGGCGACGGGGGCCAGACCGCAGGCACCGACGCAACGGAGGGTGTTCAGAGAGAACTTGCCGTCGGGGG
>JAILDR010000006.1 GCA_024689285.1 Bacteroidales bacterium
CCAATCTGGAGGAACGATGACCGCTGATGATTGGAGTTTGTATAACCAAGTGTGCGAAATGCTTAATGATGGTGAAATGAAAGCTGCAAAAGCTTTGAAAGGAAGATTTTTTGTAGAAGTGGATGGCATACAATACAATTACAAAAAGTTCCATTTCGAGACCTCGCCTAATATCCATGCTGTTGTGACAAACTGATTTGATGAACAATAAATTATGAGGAGATGAAAACTCTTTTGAAATCTATAGTTGGTCTTTGTGTGATGGCAATGATGTGTATTATGGGTTGCACCAAGCCAAGCATCGATGACAACGGAAATAACAACAATAATAACGGGAATTCCAGCGGTGGTAATTCTGGCCCTGATGTTACGGTAACCACCTACACACCATCTGACATTACGACATCGTCTGCTGTTTGCGGCGGTTTTGTGCAAGTGGTACAAGGTTTGTCACTCACGAAAGTGGGCATCTGCTGGAGCACTTCACCCAATCCAACTGCCAACGACAGCCAATCGTCATCAGACGCTTGGAATGAGCCTATCGTGAAAACCATATCAGGGCTTTCACCAAATACTACATATCATGTTCGGGCTTTTGCCTTGCGTGGTTTGGAGTATTATTATGGGGAAGACAAGTCTTTTACCACGCTTTCAGATGGCGGAGGCGGAGGAGGGGGCGGTGGTACAACACCGACGCTACCAAGTGTTTTTACACTATACGTAGACAATGTTACCCAAACCTCAGTGCTGGGAGGCGGAAATGTGACAAATGATGGCGGTGCCACGGTAACCGAGCGGGGCCTCTGTTGGAGCGTTTCTTCCAATCCAACCATTAGCGACAGCCATTTGAGCAACGGCGGGGGAACAGGAGAGTTTTGGCTGTCCATTACTGGCTTGGCTGCAAACACGACTTATCATGTGAAAGCATACGCCACCAATAGTGTTGGAACAAGTTATGGCAATGAAGTGATATTTACCACAATAAGTACCGTGTCGTGGCCTGATGGGGTGTTGCCTGGCGTTTTTTCTGTGAGTGCAACGAAGAAGGTGCGCTTCTCGCAGGGGAATTTGCAATACATTGGAAGTGCCGCAACGCCTTATTGGAAATTTGCGGACAACCAATGGGATTATTTGGGTGAAGGACAATCCGATGATTCTCGGTATATTGATAGGGATCTTTTCTTTTGGGGTTCTAGTAATTATAATCATGGGGCAGTTTGTTATCACCCTTGGTCTAAACCTGAAGGCCATGATTGTAGAGCTTATGGTATTGAGACATGTAATCTATATGACAAAACAGGAAAGGCTGATTGGGGTTACAATGCAATTAGCAATGGAGGTAATCAAGAGAATATGGGATGGCGCACGTTAACATATTTAGAATGGAACTATATACTCAATGATAGAATTACTAATTCGGGTTTACGGTATGTAACTGCTCAAGTGAATGGCATTAATGGTCTAATTATTTTGCCTGATGATTGGATTAGCTCTTATTGCGTATTGAATAATGCTAATAACAATGTCGTTCTCTTTGATAGTAACGTGATTCCTGTTAGAGAATGGAGGGAACGTTTGGAATCTCATGGTGCTGTTTTTTTGCCTGCCGCAGGAGTTCGTCATGGCGCAAGTTATGTGTATAATGAAGAAGGATTATATTGGTCTTCGTCTTTTAGGAGATCAACGACCTCTCTTGATGCAGCATATAGTATAATTTTTACTTCTAATCACTATGTTGAAATACAGCATCCACATAATCGATGGCACGGTTTGTCCGTCCGTCTTGTCAAAGATTATTAAAAACATGTGTAATGACAAATCAAACAATATCAAAATGAAAAATCCACAAAAAACTATCAAAACCCTGGCAATGTCAGCTCTTGTGCTGCTTTCGTTGTCACTAACATCTTGTGAATTCATGATGGGAATGGTTGAAGGTATGGCTGCGGGAATGGCTGGTTACGGTAGTTATGGTTACGGCTATGGACCTGGTGTGTATACACCAAGTTATGGGGGGACGACAGTCCCATCTTACAAACAGCAATCCATACAAACTCAAGTTCAAGGCACAGCCAATTTCAATCAACAGATGAACCAGGTGATGCAGAATAATATGAATGCTATTTCCAATATGCCTGCTCCAACTACTGCTCCGATAATGGTTCCCCAGACTACTTCAACAAGTAGTTCATCATCAAATAACAGCAGCAGTTCCCATCAAGTCAAAAAGCCACATGCCGATTATAAAGATTGCCATATATGTCACGGAAGTGGTGTGTGTAGCACTTGTGGAGGTAAAGGCTGGTATAACAATCCATACGGCACGGGAAGAGTTGAATGTTCAAATTGCAGTAAAACGGGAAAATGCCGAACATGTAACGGAACAGGCAAGGTTCTTGGGCCAACTAAATGGGATTGAATTTGTCAAAGTGTTGCAAAATAAAATTGGCGGGGCAAAAAATTCCGCCAGTTTTCGTTTATGGAGACGCATTTGGAAACGCTGCGCTTGGTTGGCTTTTTCCTGCTTTGCTTGATTGTTCGGGAAAGACTTTTTTCAAGAGTTTAGCATAAATATCAAATTTTTTGTTATTTTTGCAGCGATATTATAATAGGAATCGTTTATGCCGACAATATACGAGTATTTTGGAATCGTTTTCAAGTTCTTCTCGGACGAACACGAGCCCATTCATGTGCATGTACAGCACAATGGTGGAGTATCACAAAGATAACCAAGAAATTATGATGGTGGATTATGTAACAATAGTAGGTTTCGTGTGTCATGATGACATTACCGTTGATTTGGAGTTTAGCGACGGTACACATCAACTTGTGGATATTGGGGCATTCATTCATCGGCATCCACATCCTCAATACAATAAGTATCTGAAACCTTCTAATTTCCGCAAATGCAGGCTTGAATATGGTAATGTTTGTTGGGGTAACGATTTGGAATTCCATATTGAAGATCTGTATGAGAATGCGCTTTCTGCATGATGATTTGAGATATGAAAAGCAAACAAGAATGGTTCGAGAGCAAAGTGGCGGCAGTGTCGCCCGAAATTATGTCAGAAGTGCAAATGTCCGCTGACATCATCGCACGTATAGATGCTATTCTCAAAGAGAAACACATGACACAGCGCGATTTGGCTCACAAGATGGGCAAAAGTGAGGCTGTGGTTTCTCGCTGGGTTACAGGATTTCCAAATTTCACGTTGCGTTCTTTGTCTCAGCTTTCAGTAGCACTTGGTGAACCGCTGATTAAGTTGGCGGAATAAGTTTTGTTTGCAGTCGGCTGGTTTCTTCATGTATTACTTGGATATTCGGGAAAAATTGTAATTTTGCGGGGTAAAATAAACAACCCATGCCGAAGATATACGAGTATTTTGGAATTATCTTTTTCCTCTATCCCAATGATCATGAACCTATACATGCTCATGCTATCAGTGGGGGAAATGAGACCATTTTTGAGCTTCATTTTGAAAACGGACAGCTTAAAGAGATAAAGACCAGAAAAAAGAGAGGGAAAGAGCATCTTCCAAAAGCAAAGATGGAACAGGCAAAGGCCTTTGTGGAAGAATTTGCCGTTCAGATTGCCGAAAAATGGTACCGCTTCTACATCTTGAAAGAGACGATTACTCCCGAGAAAATCACAAAAAAGATATAAAGAAATGAATCGTTACACCGTTGTTGAAATAGAACCCTGCGGAGATTATAAATTGCGTGTCACTTTTGAGGATGGCAAATGCAATGTTGTTGATTTTGAGCCTTATTTCATCAAGCGACCCCACCCCCAATACGACCAATATCATGATCCCGTTCGTTTTCTTGATTATAAATTGGAGTATGGTAATCTCGTTTGGGGCGAGAATTGGGATTTAATGTTCGACCCGCTCAATCTGTATTATAATAACCTGTTCAAGAATTATAATTGAGTTAATGCCCAAAGAAAAAATCAATAAAACCAACGCCTGCCGCATCCTTGACTCGAAAGGAATTGCGTACGAGCTGATACCCTACGAGGTTGACGAGAACGACCTCGGGGCGCAGCATATTGCCGACCAGTTAGGCGAAGACATCGACCAGGTCTTTAAGACCTTGGTGCTGAAAGGCGACAAACTTGGCTATTTCGTCTGCGTCATTCCGGGCAACGACGAACTCGACCTGAAGAAGACCGCAAAGGTCACGGGTAACAAGAGCTGCGACCTTATCCCGATGAAGGAACTGCTGCCCCTGACGGGCTACATCCGTGGAGGCTGCTCGCCCGTGGGAATGAAAAAGCAGTTCCCCACCTTTATACATGAGACCTGCGAATTGTTTGACTACATCTATGTCAGCGCAGGTGTGCGCGGCTTGCAATTCAAACTCAACCCACAGGATTTGATTCAGGTGGTGGATATGCAAGTGGCTGATTTGACCATTTTTGAATTCGGACAACAATGAGCTATACGATTCGCAAATCCACTTTGGCCGACCTGCCGACCATACTTGATCTACGCGACCAGGCACGGGAAATCATGCGGAGCTATGGCAACACCTTCCAATGGCCAAAGGGCTATCCCCGCGACGATATGTTTCAGAAAGACATCGAATTGGGAGGCAGCCATGTGATGCTTGATGAGAAGGGTAGGGTAGTGGGGACTTTCGCCCTTTTGCCCAGCCCCGAAGTGACCTACAACGTCATTTACGAAGGCCAATGGCTTGATGATAAGCCTTATCACGTCATTCACCGTATTGCCAGTACTCCGGAATCGCATGGTGTTTTGGATGCGCTATTGGAGTATTGCGAGAATCAAGTGACTGATATCCGCATCGATACACACGAGGCTAATGTTATCATGCGAAAGGGTTTGAAACGCCACGGCTACCAATATTGCGGCATCATCCATCTGCTTAACGGTGACGAGAGATTGGCGTTTGAGAAAATCTGCAAATAATATGGATTCCTTTTCTGCAATCGGGAAATAATCTCTATCTTTGCAGCGAATAATCCATTTATTTATAATCATGCTAAACAAAGAAAATGTCAGAGAGGTCCTGAAGGACGTTATTTATTTCCCCAAAGGGGATAATATTGTAGATTTGAATATGGTTGAAAACCTGATGGTTAAGGATAATGCCATCCGTTTTGACCTGGTTATGGAACACGCCAACGACCCGAAAAACGACATCTTGGTGAATGGTGCCAAGCGCACGTTGACCGAAGTCTTCGGTGAGGTTGAAATCGAAATCAAGGTGGTGGAAGAGAAGACAGCCCTTTCGAAGGTGAAGCATATCATCGCTGTGGCCTCGGGCAAGGGCGGTGTGGGTAAATCGACTGTGGCCGCCAACCTTGCCATCGCTTTGGCTCGTGCCAATCAGCGTGTAGGTCTGATTGATGCCGACATTTACGGCCCTTCCGTCCCGATGATGTTTGGCCTCGGCAGCGAGCAGCCTGCTGCTTTTGAGAAAGACGGCAAGACGGTGATGCTGCCCCTTGAGCGTTATAGCATCAAGTTGATGAGCATCGGTTGTTTTGTGGATGCCGACCGTCCTTTAATTTGGCGTGGACCTATGGCCACCAGTGCCTTGAACCAACTGATGAACGATACCCTGTGGGGCGAACTTGACTGGATGGTGGTGGATATGCCTCCTGGGACTGGCGACATCCAACTGACCTTGGCGCAGCAGTACAATGTGTCGGGTGCCGTTATCGTTACCACCCCCCAGAAAGTGGCCTTTGCCGATGTGCTTCGCGCCGCTATGATGTTCAGGGAAGAAGCCTTGCAAATCCCGATTTACGGCTTGGTGGAGAACATGGCTTACTTCACGCCTTCCGATATGCCCGGAAAGAAATACTACATCTTCGGCAAGGAAACGGGCAAGGAATTTGCCGACCAGCTGGGAGTGCCGCTTCTCGGACAAATTCCGATTGTGGAACGCATTGCTGAGTGTGGTGATGCAGGAACGCCTCTCGCCCTCGATGCAGACTCGCCCGTGACGAAGGCCTTTGACCAGATTGCACAGGAAATAATGAAATCGAAATAGTTGTTTTCAAGCAGAATACGTAGAATTATGGATAAAGAAACATTATTACGCAAAGTGAAGAACGTGCTTGAACAAGTGCGCCCCTACCTCCAGCAGGATGGAGGTGATGTCAATTTCGTGGAACTCACGGATGATAACACCGTGATGGTGGAGCTGACCGGTGCCTGCGGCAATTGCCCTCATAGCCGGTCGACCTTGAAAAACGGTATTGAGGCCGTCATGAAAAAGGTCATCCCCGAAATCAAGGCTGTTGAGCAAGTTGAAACCTTGGATTTGTAATCAATTGTCAAATATAAAACTCAATCAACATGAAAAAAGTTCTATTCTCATTAGTGGCTATGCTGCTCCTTTCGTTGAGTGGTATTGCACAGACCACCTTTACAAAGGTTACCTCGGCCTCGGGTCTTGAGGCGGGTGCCAACTATCTAATCGTTGCCCATCACGAGGATTTGGGTGTGCTCGCTATGGGTTACCAAAAGTCAAACAACCGTCAGGCTGTGGTGGTGAACGAAAATGGTGACGCCATCACGGTGACGCTGGGTAACGATCCCATGAGCGAAACCGACGTGTTCCAGTTCACTTTGGGTGGAAGCACCGGTGCCTGGACTTTGTTTGATGAAGTGAAAGGCGGCTATCTTTATGCTGCAAGTAGCACCAGCAACAATCTGAAGACGCAAACCACGCTTGATGCCAATGGCGAATGGAGCATCACTTTCAATGGTGACGGTACGGCTGAGGTTGTTGCCCAAGGCGAAAACACGCGCAACAACATGCGCTTCAACCCCAATGCCTCCAACAATGCTCCGCTGTTCAGCTGCTATGCTGAGACTTCAAACATTGATACACGCGTCAGCTTCTACAAGGCCGGAGGCGGTTCGCAGCCCGACCCTGAGCCGAGCAATTATCCCACCAACTTCGCAGGGCAAGCCGACGGCGTTGACGTGACCCTCACTTGGACTGATGCCCTTGGCGCACAACTGCCCGCCAAGTATTTGGTTGTGGCCTCTACAGGCAACATTACGGTGCCCGTCGACGGTGAGCCTGTTTCCGATGGCCCATTAGCCAAGAATGTGGCTTACGGCACGCAAACTGTAACCTTCAGCGGATTGCAAGGTGATACTAATTATCATTTTGCCATCTTCCCCTACACCAACGGCGGCTCAAACATTGACTACAAGACGGATGGCAATTATCCAACGGCCACTGTAGCCACCCAAAGCGTTTACAGTCTGCTTTACGAAGAGTTCGATGAAGGTCTTGGCGTATTCACGACTTATGATGCATACGGCGACCAGACCTGGCATCAGGCTACCCACCAAGGCACAACCTATGCCAATATGAACGGCTATGCTGACGGAGCCCCTCACCAAAATGAAGACTGGCTGATTGGCTATGTACAGATTTCACCCAATATGGTGTTTAACGAGGTTTGGCTTGAATTCAGTACGGCCATGAAGTTTGAAGGTAATGCCCTGCGTGTAGCCGTCTCCAGCGACTATGATGGCAACAGCGACCCCAGCGATTTCGAATGGGAAGACATCACCGATGCTTTTGATTATTCGACGGGTAACTACGAATGGGTTGAGTCTGGCAAAGTCGATGTTGCTGCATTGGTTCCGAATTATCCCACTTCTTTCTACGTTGCTTTCATTTACACCAGCACTACCGAAGCAGCCGCTTCATGGGAGATTGACTATGTGAAAGTGACGGGTACGAATGTGAATGCCGTTAATGAAGTTGTGACATCAGCTGTCAGCCTCTATCCCAACCCTGCCCGTGACCAGGTTTCGTTCATGCTTGAGGATGATGCCGAGGTCAGCTTCTTCGATATGAAAGGCCGCATGGTTGGCACTATGCAATGTGAGTCTGGCCAAAACCAAATCAATGTCAGCGGACTGGTCAACGGCGTTTACTTCGTCAATGTCCGCTATGCCAATGGTGGCACTGTCATCACTAAGTTCGTGAAGTTCTGATACAGACGCAAGGCAACAACAAGAATACAAACTTGAAACTACGTGTCCTCATATTGCTTATGTTCCTCACAGGTTGGGCTACTGCCCAACAAGTGGAACCGGTACGCTATGAGGTGAACCGTTGGAACAAGGAACAAGGCTGCCACTTCGAGTCGTTTGGCGCGCAAGGAGGCATGATAGCTTATGAGACCGAGAAAGCCGACAAGGAGAAGCATCGCTTGTGGAGTTTCGCTTGCTTAGACAGCAACCTCTACGAATTGCGTAACGACCTCATCCCTTTGCCTGAAAAGATGGCTTTCCATTGCTCTGGCCACGATGAGCGTTTTGCCACCTTCCTCTTTGTCAACAATGGAAATAAGAAGGCCTCCGATTCGCTTGATTTCATTGTGGTTGCCTATAATCGAAAAGAGAACGCCTACCGTACTTTTTGGGACAAATGGCCCGAAAAGACGGTGGCGTTGTCAGTTGCCGTTGCCGATGGCACGATGTTGCTGGCTATGAATAACAAAAGCGGCAACGGTGTCTTGGCTTTCTATGATTTGACCTCTAATGCGTGTCGGTCGGTAACGCCATCTTGTTCAAGTAGTTTTATCCTGTTTCAGACGGAGGCTTTCCCCCAGCGTCATTGTTTTGTGGTTGCTGCCAAGGAGTATGAGGACAAGCATTTTGTGTCGACTTCTTTCATGGTCTATTCCACATCGGGCAATCTGCAGGCTTCCTACCGTTACGAGAACATCCCTAATGCCGCTTTGGGCCGTATGGTTTTCCGTTTTGACGAAAACAATAACCTTGTGGTTATTGGCACTTTGGAACGCGAAACAGGCCGAAAGGTCACTCTGGAAGGTGTTACGGGAGACTTCGACAAGGAGAGCCTCGGTGTGGTGTGGATGCGCTTTGCTTCGGGCAGTCCGGAGAGCAAGGTGTATCTTTTCAAGGATATGCCGGAGATTGAACATGCCTTGACTTCTTCCGACCGGGTAAGAGTGCGGGAGGAGCGACTGAGAAACCAAAAGAAGGAGAATCCCGCGAGAGGCGAAATAGCCTTCCAGTTTCTGAAGCCTCGACTGACTGATTTTGGAGACTTGACCATATTTGCTGTGGAGGCTTTTATGCCTTATTATCATGTTGAGACACGTATGGGTTATGGCTACTACGGTCGCTATGGCGGATATCCTTATTCTTATACGGTTTTCGACGGCTATGATTTCTTTAGCGAAATCTTGCTGGCTTTCGACCGTAACGGGCTTCTGCTATGGCAACAGTCGGTGAAGTTTGACAACGAGCTGACATACGACCTTTATTCTCACGCTTCCGAAGGTGCATGCTTTGATGAGCTTGTGGTGGTTTCGCCTTATCGAAACAAATTGCGTTACACCGCTTTCGATGCCGTTGGGCAGCCTCTGATGAACCCACAGGAAGAGAAAATTGCCCCGATTTATGGTGCTGATTATGTGGACGAAGAATATTTCGCCCAAATTGGGAAATGGTTCGGCAACAGTTTCCTTATCTATGGCTCGCAGGTGATACAGAACGGTACGCAGCCTAAGCCCCGTCGTTGGGTCTATTATTTGCAAAAGGTTCAATACGAATGATTTATGATAGGAAGCTACATTAAATACTTGTTGCAGCGTAAGAGCAAATTCAGCATTCATTCGCCTTTTGTTTATGAATTCATGACCAAAGTGCTCTACGACAAAGGACCCAATCGCGATTATGACACGATGACAAGAATAAGCCGTTTGTTGGACGGGAAGAAATACGCTACGCGCTCACGCCGCAAAGAAGGGCGTTTGCTCTATCGCCTGGTGAATTTTCTTGAACCCGAAACGGTGGTGTCGTTTGGAACGCTATCGGCACTCAACACGACGGCCTTAGCTCTCGGCAACCTACAAACTAAAGTCTATCTTGACCATTCCTCCAGTTTCCTTGATACGATGAATTCCATGGGTGTGGTCAACGTGAACTTGTTGCGTCGCGACAAGTCAGAGCAGGAACAGCTGGAGCGGCTGATTCTTGATTTCGTCTTCTTCGGCTTGAATGATTTTGGCGAAGACACTTGGAACAAACTGGAAGAGGCTTATGCCCAAGCCAATGAGGAGACCGTACTGATCTTTGAGGGCATCCACCACTCGCATCGCACCGAAGCCGCCTGGGAGGCCGTTAAGGCAGACGAGGACGTCACGTTGAGCATCGATGTGTATTCCCTTGGACTGGTCTTTTTCAAAGAAGGCATCGAAAAACAGGACTTCGTGTTAAAGTATTGAATCTGAAATCCGAAATTTGAAATGAAAAACATCACTTATACAAAAACTGGCGATGAAGGCAAGACCTCATTGATAGGAGGCCTGCGCGTTGCGAAATATGACGACCGGGTGGAGGCTTATGGCACCGTTGACGAGCTGAGTGCTTTCATAGGCGTGCTTTATGACCAGGAAGGCGTCAGCGCAGAGATGCACACCGTGTTGGATGCTATCCAGAACAAGTTGTTCACCATCGAGTCGCATTTTGCCTTGGACGAAAACTCAGAGGTGAAAAAGATGATTCCGGTATTGACAGCTGAAGACGTGGCTTTTGTGGAGCATGAAATCGATGTGATGAACGAACAGCTTCCCGAATTGCGGTCGTTTGTCATCCCGGGTGGCAACTTGAAGGCGAGTTATGCCCATGTGTGTCGCACGGTGTGTCGTCGTGCCGAGCGTCAAGGTTGGCGTTTGGCATCGCAGCACCCCGTTGATTCGCTGGATTTGAAGTACCTCAATCGGTTGTCTGATTACTTTTTTGTTCTGGCAAGATATTTTGGTTATTTAGACAAAGTAGATGAAAATAGTTGGAAATCAACGGAGTAAAAATTTATAATTTTTCTTAAAAAAGTGCTTGACAATACAAAAAAACTTGTATTTTTGCGCCCTCAAAAATAAATAGGTACAGATTATGTATTGGACATTAGAATTGGCATCAAAACTGGAAGACGCTCCTTGGCCTGCAACCCGCGATGAGCTCTTAGATTGGGCCTTGCGTACAGGAGCGCAGGAAGAAATCATAGAAAACCTTCAGGAGATGGAGGACGAAGGCGAGATATACGAACGCATCGAAGACCTTTGGCCCGACTATCCTTCCAAGGACGATTTCTTCTTCAACGAGGATGAATATTGATTAGGTAAACGATTGTTTATCAAAAACAACGAATAGGCTGTCAGGTTAACTGATGGCCTGTTTTTCTTTTTGTCTCTTTCAAAAAGTGGAAATATGGACGGTTTTTGTAAATCGGTGCTTAAACGGGCGGAAACTTGCTTTTTTTTCAAGTTTCCGCCCGTTTTATTCTTTACGTTCGACAATTCTTTTTCGCTATAGCTTCATTTAAGACTGATGTTTCACCAATTGCGGCAGCAATGGCCTTAACTATATCGCGAGGCTGGTCTTCTCCAACAAAAACAGCTACTTATTATTAACGTGAGTCCGATATAAAATAATGGATTGAAAAAGAATAAAAATCATTGTCTTTGCCAAGTGATAACAAAGTAGTAAGCAGGTAATTGTCTCGTGTTTGCCTCGTGTTTCACATGTAAATTACTCAATTGTTCTTATATTGTTATTCGATTGTTCTTCGATTTATAATCGAAGAACAATCGAATAACAGATGAAGAAGAATAGAGTAAAAGACAAGGCAAGTCCGAGGTGACTTGTACTGAATAAGTTGACACTTTAGGAAAAAAGAGTATCGGTATGCGACCGGAAGGAAGGATGGAAGACGAGAGAAGAGCTTTTCCGTTATGAACCTCAAGAAAAATTCCTATTTTTGCAGCCCGAAATAGACATAGGTGGCAAAGATTAATCTGTCAGATTTTGTTGTAAGGAATCGTCTTGTGTTCCTTATTGTGGCGGTTGCGTTGGCAATCGCTTGCGCGCTTTTGATTCCCCATACGAACATCAATACCGACATGACCCGCTATCTGCCCAACGATTCGCAGATGAAGCAAGGCATCGACCGGATGACGGAGGAATTTGGTGAAGAAGCGGTTGGTACGGGTATGGTCAGGGTGATGTTTTGGTCGCTTCCCGACAGCCTAAAGCCTGCTGCCAAGGCTGAGCTTTCAAGCATTGACGGCGTTTCCAACCTGTTGTATCAGGATGGCAGCGAAGAATACAACCAAGGCGAAAAGGTGCTGTATGAGCTGCTGTGCGGCAGCCAGCGGAGCCAGGAAGAAATCGCCAATGAGATTGCTGACAAGTATGGCGACCGGGTTATTGTTGAGAAAAGTGAAAATGGCACTACGGCTCCTGTAGGTGTGATACTGATAGCCTTGGTCTTGCTCCTTATTATATTGTTTGTTATGTGTGAGTCGTGGCTCGAACCGCCCATATTCCTTGCCGCCATTGGCGTGGCCGTGGCCATCAACATGGGTACCAACGCCTTGCTGAAGAGCGTGTCGGTGACCACCAACTCGATTGCCGCTATCCTTCAGCTCGTGCTTTCCATCGATTATTCCATCATCCTCATGAACCGCTACAGGCAGGAAAAAGCCTTGGGAAAAGGCGACAACATCACGGCGATGACCCATGCGCTGAAAAAGGCTTCTCCCTCGATTGTGAGCAGCGCCTTTACCACCATAGTCGGACTTCTGGCTCTTGTTTTCATGAAGCTGAAAATCGGTGCCGATATGGGAATCGTATTGGCGAAAGGCGTTCTTTGCAGTTTGGTGTCGATTTATACCGTCTTGCCGTCAATCATATTGTTCATGGACGGCGCCATCGAGAAGTCGGCAAAAAAAGTATTGAAAAACAGGACCGATCGCCTTGCCGGTTTCAGCATGAAATTCCGTATCCCACTGGTCATAGTTTTTGTAATCATATTTGCGGGTTCATATTATCTTCATAACAAGACCGAAATTTCATTCTCTTTCGAACAGAAATCTGAAATTGAAAAGTATTTTCCTCCGAAAAACATCACCGTGCTCCTGTACGACAATTCAGATGCGGCAAGAGTGATTGAACTGGCCGACAGCGTGGCTGCCCATCCGAATGTGAAGTCTTTCATTTCGTATCCTTCGCTGATGCAGAAACAGCTGACACCAACTGAAACCAAGAGCATGGTTGACGGTTTGACGGCAATGGCTGGAGAGAGTGATTTCAACCTCGCTGATTTTGACATCAACATGATTGTGAAAGCTATTTATTACATAGGCTCCAGGAACCCAAGCGAAGAAAAAATGAGCCTTCATGACTTTGCCTCGCTTGCTGCCGAACTGAGTGCCGACACTACCCTTTCGTCTTATTATGCAGCCTCTTCACAAATCAGCGCAGATAACTTGCAATACCTCAATATCCTCGTTTCGCTTACCGACACATGCCTTATCGACAGTAAACTGACCTCGAAAGAGATTGCTGACATTGTTGGCATCGATGAGGAACTCATCGCGCTTATTTGTCCGGAAGGCCAAAAGACCTCCATTCGCGAGATGGTCAAATCGTCAAGGGAACTGCTTGAGGCAAGCATGAGGCCTGCGCCTACAAGTAAAAAAACACCTGAACCTCAACTTGCTGAACATGAGGTTGAACTCCCCGTTGAGAATGATTCCGTTGAAACCAATGAGAGCATCGTTCATGACGAAAATTTAGCCGTTGCAGAAGCGGATGATGAAGATGCAATTTACAAGGATTCAACCATTTTCCTGAGTCAGTATTCCTCTTCAGAGATTGCCCGGATGGTAGGAATGAACGAGAAAAGTGCTGCCATCATATTCAACCTATACGGACGAACCGTGAAGCAAAAGACAAAAACCATGTCGTTGTATGATTTTATTTCTTTCGTCATCAACGACATAGCCAACAGGAAATTGTTCGCTTCGCAGATTGACCAAGAAAGCCGACGGCTGTTAAGACACAAGGAACAATTGATGCTGGCGACACTTCAGGCTGGCAAAACCGAGGACGCAGAGGAAAGAGTTGTGGAAGAAATGGTGGCCGAGCTGGGGGAAACCCCGATGGAAATCGTTGAGCCTGCCGACGAACCGGAAGAAGAGATTGCCGCTGCAACGCCGGCAGTTGACAAGGAGAACATAGAGAAACTCAACATGGCCGAAAGGGTCATGGGTATAGCCACCAAAGGGAGCCTTTTTGATGCTTCCGAGATGCATTCACTACTCACCTCTTTTGGCGCTGAAATGGAATTGAGTGACATTGAAATCGCTTTCTTATACAACGGCATCCGCCATTTCGATGACGACGATGTGAGAATGTCGGTGGAAGATATGCTCCGAATGCTGAACGATTCCGTGATGAACCATCCGCGCTTTGCTTCATTGATCAATGACGACATAAGGTCGGGAATGGATACGGTCAATGTCTTGATAAATGAAAACTTCGGCCAGCTGCGCGGAAGGAGGTATTCGCAGGCTATCGTTTTCACCGATTTGCCCAAGGAATCTGAAGCGACTCACGACTTTGTGGAGGCACTTGCGGCGCAATGCGACAATCGGTTTGAAAGCAGTCATTATCTTATAGGCGAATCGGTGATGATGAACGAGATGCGCAATCAGTTCGGGCATGAAATGCTGCTCGTTTCGCTCATCACCATATTGTCCATCTTCCTTATCGTGGCTTTCAGCTTCCGCTCGCTTGCCGTGCCTGCCATATTGGTAATGACGGTGATGTCAGCTGTGTATATCAATGTGACTGTGAGCGGACTGAACGGAGGCAGACTGCTCTACCTGGCCTATCTTATCATGCAAAGCATATTGATGGGTGCGACCATTGATTATGGTATACTTTTCACCAACAACTATCGTGAGGCCCGGGCGACGAAGAGCAAGATTGACTCCATACGCAAGGCTTATTTGGCATCAACCCACACCATTCTCACTTCGGGAACGATTATGACGTTGGCGCCGTTTGCGATGTCCATTATGATAGATGATGCAACCATAGCAAAGATTCTGCAATGTATTGCAGCAGGTGCGTTGGCCGCTGTGGTGCTGATTATCTTTGTTCTGCCTGGGCTACTTGCCGCATTCGATCGGTTTGTGGTTCGTCGGGGGTATCGTCCTGACACCAAATAAGACGTTGTTGCGCTGCGCTTACTTCTTTACCGCAATTTTCTTTACCGTTATGCCCTTGTCGGTTGCGATGCGGACAAGATAGCAGCCCGGTCTATAGCCGCTGAGGTCAAGGGTGGCGTTGCCTTCCGCAAGAGTCTCGCTAAGTGTCTGTCCCAGCAGATTGTTCACGGTGATTTGCATTACGCCATTCCCGCTCACGTTGAGCAGGCCGTTGGTTGGGTTGGGGTAGACATTGATACTTTCATCGGTATTCTCTTCGGTATCGGTGATCCAGAACTGCACATCCCACCATTCCGATTCGCATTGCTCTTCTCCACGGATATATACGCAGTTGACGGAATATACGACCCATTCGCTTTGAATCTGGTCGTAGGTATTGTCGAAATACTCATAACTGTTATTGCCGTCATAAGGGATCTCGGCAATGAGTTCTTCATCTTTGTAGACTCCTGTTGAACGAAGCACCTTGAAGTGATGCAGGTATGAGGTGATTTCGGGTTGATCCCAAGAGATGTAGGCGCCAAACTCCTCGTTATTGTGCCATTGATACTCGCCATAAATGTTCTGCACGGGATAGCACACCAACGGGGCTTCCTCGCAGTTGTTCTCGTAGGTCATGAAGACACCATCCTCAAGCTCGTCGCTTTCGAAGAGTTCGTTGCCAAAGGAGTCGAAGATGCTGAACGAACATTCGTAGTCGGTGTCGTATTCCTCGGAGGTGTGATACCAGCCGTGGTTCCAGACGAAATTAAGTTCACCTCTCAGCAGGGGCAGGTCAACCACCAAGTCAGAGCCTTGTTCCATCGTGATGATGGCAATGCGTTGGCCGCTTTCTGAGGTGACGCTGATAGCTGCACCTTTCCAACCGTCCTCGCCGTCATCATGAAGCTGGAATACGACGTTACACTTCTCTCCAACGAGGACCTTGCGGTAGGTGGTGCGGCTGATGCCCGCTTCGTTGGTGACGTAGATGGCGTATTCATAGAGACCCGGCTCAAGGTTGTTGTCTTCGTATTCCATATTGGCACCCACTTGGGCATCGGTCAGTTCGGCAATGGCTTCAAAATTGCGGCGCAACGTGAGGGAAGTAATATCCGTAAGGGGATTGCCATTGAGGTCGGTAGTGGGATTGGTCCAGCTGAGGCGGACACCGTCGAAGCTGACCATCTCTGTCGCCTGCATATTGCTTACGCTGTCGGGACGGGAGTAATACTCGTCGTTTTGCGGAATGATGTGTCCCGTGAATCCGTTGTAAGAGTTGAAAGCGTATTTGGTAGTGTTGAGTGCACCGATGGGGCACCAGGCGTTGTCGCGACCGCTCCAGCCCCAGTTGAAGTGGAAGTAGTCGTTCTCGTCGTAGCCGTCGCACACGAAGGCGTGACCGCCTGCACCGGTGTCGTCCTGACCACTATAATAAAGAGGTATATGCTCGTCTAAACCTCCATCCTTCAGCATCTGTGCCCATTCCTGGTTGGAATAGCCGCCCCACCAGCCACCACCCCAATTGGTCTCGTGATTGTCGCAGTCGTAGCGGAAATAGTTACGCAAGGCATCGGGTACATCGTCGGAATAGGCACCGCTGCCGTGGCCGCTGTACATCATGTTGACGGAGATGCCGAGATGGTGTAGCAGCTGGGCTGTCTCAAAATATTCTTCTTCGGTGCTGGTTGAGTCCAAGACGTTGGGCATCAACTCAAAGTTGTATTCTGTTTCACCGAAGTTGGCGCTCTGTTGCGCATAACCCTCAGGATGGTATGAATGTGAGCCTGTGCCTTGGGCGGGCCATCCCCAGAATTTCATCACCTGACCCATGGCTGTGGCAACGCATCCGGCATAGACGTGACCGCCATCGCCCTCAGGGTCTTCAGGGCATTGGCTGTTCCAGGGATAGTTCTGGTGCCAGAGCGTCTGGCACAGTTCGTCCACCACGACGCGGGTCTGATGGCTTCTGTTGAGGCCGCCCGTCTCGTTCACCGATTTCCATTCAGCGACGATATCGGACGTTGCCGTGAGGTTGTGCTCGCGTACGTATTGGATTTCCTTGCGGAATGCGTCCTGCGTAAAGGCAAAGCCTTCCGACACGTGTTGCGGATCATATTGTCCTTTGGTGGAGTAGGCGAGAATGGGCTTTACTCTGTCGTCGCCTGCCACAATGACGAAACCTTCATCGCCTGTAACGTTGAAGACATAGTAGTCGATAGCCCCACGGTGGACCGCGGTGCTGACCAATTGCACCTGAATATCAGTGTTTCTTTGATATAAAGCGGTGGTGCTCAGAAATTTTGCAGCTACTATTTGTGCTTTTTGTTGGTCAACTGGACCAGCCAGTATGCTGCCAAAGCCAAGTGTGATTAGGCAGAGAGAGAGGAATAGTTTTTTCATTTTTTTTGATTATGATGTTTGAAGAAAAGGGAGGCGGCCTCCCTTTTCTGTTTTAATCGACTTTCAGTTTCTTATATCTGAACCGTTTGGGTTCCACGTTGCCGAGTCGTTTCAGCTTGTTTTCCTCGTATTCGGAGTAACTGCCCTCGAAGAAATAGACCTGCGAGTTGCCCTCAAAGGCAAGGATATGCGTGGCCACACGGTCGAGGAACCAGCGGTCGTGGCTGATGATGACGGCACAACCAGCGAAGTTCTCCAAGCCTTCTTCCAAAGCACGCAACGTATTCACGTCGATATCGTTGGTGGGCTCGTCCAAGAGGAGCACGTTGGCTTCCTGTTTCAAAGTCAAGGCCAGATGCATACGATTGCGCTCACCGCCCGACAGCACCCCGGCTTTCTTCTGCTGGTCGTTGCCTCCAAAGTTGAAGCGCGAGACGTAGGCGCGCGAGTTCATGCTGCGTTTGCCTAATTGGATAAGGTCGTTGCCGCCGCTGATAATTTCCCAGACGGTCTTCTCGGGGTCAATCTCAGCGTGTTGCTGATCCACGTAGCCAATCTTCACCGTCTCACCCACCTCGAAAGTGCCTGAGTCGGGCTTCTCCAATCCCATGATGAGGCGGAACAGCGTTGTTTTTCCTGCGCCATTGGGGCCGATAACGCCCACGATGCCGCCTTGCGGCAGGCTGAAGCTCAGGTTCTCAAACAGCAGTTTGTCGCCGTATGCCTTAGTCACATTGTGAGCCTCGATGACTTTCGCACCAAGGCGGTCGCCATTGGGGATATAGATTTCGAGCTTCTCTTCCTTTTCCTTCACGTCCTCGTTGAGCATCTTCTCATACGATTCCAGACGGGCTTTACCCTTGGCGTGACGCGCTTTGGGGGCCATGCGTACCCATTCCAATTCTCTTTCGAGGGTCTTGCGGCGCTTGCTTTCGGTCTTTTCCTCCAACGCGAGGCGAGCGGTCTTCTGGTCGAGCCACGAGGAGTAGTTGCCTTTCCACGGGATGCCTTCGCCTCTGTCTAATTCAAGAATCCAGCCAGCCACGTGGTCGAGGAAGTAGCGGTCGTGGGTGACGGCGATGACGGTGCCCTTATATTGCTGTAGGTGGCTCTCCAACCATTGGATGCTCTCGGCATCAAGGTGGTTGGTGGGCTCGTCTAAGAGCAGGATGTCGGGCTCTTGCAACAGCAGCCGGCACAAGGCCACGCGGCGGCGCTCGCCTCCCGAGAGGCTCTTCACAGGCGTGTCGCCATCGGGACAATTGAGGGCGTCCATAGCGCGTTCCAGTTTGTTGTCGAGTTCCCAAGCGTCGTGCTGCTCAATGAGTTCGGTCAACTCTCCTTGGCGGGCAATCAGTTTGTCGAAGTCGGCATCAGGTTCAGCGAATTTGTTGTTGATTTCCTCGTATTCCTTGAGGATGTCCACGATTTCCTGCACACCTTCCTCCACCACTTGGCGGACAGTCTTGTTGTCGTCCAATTGTGGCTCCTGGTCGAGCATGCCCACGGAATAACCGGGTGAGAACACCACTTCGCCGTTATACGATTTCTCCTTGCCGGCAATGATGCGCAGCAAGGTTGATTTACCTGCACCGTTCAGGCCGATGATGCCGATTTTGGCACCATAGAAGAAGGAGAGGTAGATGTCTTTCAGTATTTGTCGTGACGGCGGGATAACTTTGCTCACGCCCACCATCGAGAAGATGATTTTTTTGTCGTCGGGTTGTGCCATAATATTATGATTTTAATTTTATTCCATATTATTGATGTTCAATTACTTCTACTAATCCAAAATTGATTTGAATGTTGTTATAAATGAATTTCATATTGGTAAAACCGTTTTGGCTATTAAAAGTGTATTGTAAAATCCAATTGCCTAATCTATTGTTTGCGTGACCCGAAATAATGATGATGTCACCATCGCATTCGACATGCATTTTGTAACGGATATATCCGAATTTTTCAAGAAAATCAATGCTCCCGAGAAAAGAACGTTTGTATTTCTTTCCGCATTTTATAGGAAATTCGATTTCGGGGAACGGGAAGTATTCGAGGATGCTAAACTTATCAGAACGAGGAGGATGCATCCAAATCATCTTTTGGTTTTCTATGATGCCTGTGGTTTCAGAAATCTGATATGGCCATTTTTCAACAAGACTATCCGACACGTTGCGGTAAGCATAGACAAGTTCATGCTGTTTGGAGTCAAATTCCCAAGTGTTTTCTGTAGTCCACATACTGATATAGCAAGAGTCTTTGGCAGTATCAGTCAAGTATTTGGCAAGAAAAACAAACTCTTTATTAGGCTTATAAATAGTTTGTGCGTTCATGCTTATTGAACTCAAAAACAACGCTATGAGAAAGACTTTTTTCATTCGTTATTTTCCTCTTTCAATTCCTTTATCTCGACATCCTCAACGGGAGCAAGATAATCCGAAGCCTTGGCAGGCGAAACCACGCTGTGGCCCAGTTCTTTTTCCAAGTCGTGCCGTGCGTTTTTGGCAATTCTGCCGCCGGCTTGGGCGGTTTGTCTGCTTTCGTCGAAGCCTTTCGGATTGCGTTGGCGGGAGATTTCGGTAGTCGCCACTTCCGCCAAGGTGTTGAGCGCCAATTCGATATTGGTCATGTTGTCGCGCAGGTTCTCTTTGGTGAGGCCTTTGTATTGCTTGTATTCGCCCGTCGTCATGCCGCTCCAAGCCTTGGTGAGGACGTTGGTCAGCACGGCGAAGTCCTTTTGCTCATGTATGCCAGAGCGTTCCCATTCGTCGGTCAGCTCCTTGCGCATCTTGATGGACTTCATGCGCTCGTTGATCCAGCGGTCGCTGTAGCCTTGTCGACGATAGTCCTCCACGGCCATTTGGAAAGTCAGTTCGGGGTCAATCATCTGGTCGATGCGTTGGGCACCCACTTCGGCGAGCCAACGTTTCAAAGGCTCGGCCTTCGGTGATGGAATGGATTGGATAATGCGGAAAACCTCCTCTAAATCAGCGACATCGGTGAGACGCATTTTGCCGTCTTGTGAGGGTAATTTCAACTGTCCCAAATTTTGGGACGTTTCATTTCCTTCTTCTTTTAGTTTTGTTTTCAAAGCACTCCAATACTTTCTTGGACGTGGGCTTTCGGTAAGCACCTGAATAATATCCACTACAGAGAAATAATATTTCTCCTTTTCTGCGTCCCAAACGACGCGAATTTGTTTGTTCTCAAAGAGTTGTATGGCTAATTGTTCCATAGTTTAATAGTTGTTTGTTGATTTGTAGGGCTGTCGTATCACGGCAGCCGTATTCGGTCGATTATTTGCGGCTGCCACGGTGTGACAGTCCTACAACGGCCACCATCGCCTCCTCCAATCGTTCCGTCGCTCGCCCCCAATCATAAACCCGATTCGTAAATTCAAACCCCGCTTGGGCAATCTGCTCTACTTTTTGCGCATCTGTCAATAAGGTGATGATATTTTTAGCCATTTCTTCCGCGTTGCTGCCAATCAAAATTTCCTCATCAGGTTTTGCGCCCAAAGAGGCGTTGGCTAAGGGTGAGGTGATGGCGGGCAGGCGCATCGACATGGCCTCCAACAGCTTGTTTTGCAGTCCCGTACCGATGCGCATCGGGGCGATGAAGACACGGCTCTGCGCGTATGCGTCGCGGATGTCGTCTAACCAGCCGCTGACGATGATTTTTTCGGAGGCGGCTTTCTTCACCCTTGGTTCAGGGGTGGCGCCAGCGATGTAAAGGGTGGTTTCGGGCCGCGACTTCCACACGATGGGAAGGATTTCATTGGCCAAATAATCCACGGCGTTCACGTTAGGCGGGTAGCTCATGTTGCCCGTAAAGACGAGGTCGTATTTCTTCTCACGTTCCTGTGGCTTGAAAAAGTCGTGGTCCACGCCGTTGGGGATGATGAGGATTTCGTTGCGTTTCTCGTGGGGGAACAAGGCTCTGTCGGGCTCGCTGATGATGCTGCGCACGTCGAATTGGTCGAAAGTGATGGCCTCGAAATGCTTCAGACGACGGTATTCCATGTTGAATACAGGACGTGTGATGAAAGAGGCGATATTGGCGCGGCGCTTCATGCCGTAGGAGAAGATGTCTTGATAGTCAATGGCTTTTGGGATGTCTTTGTGGCGGATGTATTCTGCCGTGCGCAGCAACTGGCCGTAGAGTATGTCGGGTTTGTGCTTGACGATCAGGCTGTTGATTCTCTTGGCGGCTCTGTGGTTGTAGAAATAGCCACATTGCATGGGCAGACTCTTGAGGAATGCGCGGACGAGACCCAATAGTATCTGCAATTTCGAAATCCTGATGAAATTGATGGACTGGCAATAGGGCTGTAAAGCCCGAAAAGCGTCCTGCTCGTTGACTTTCGGACTGTCGTTTAATGCGCAAAGAACGATTTCGTTGCGTTTGGACAATTGTTTTATCTGGTTGAAAGCCCGCAACTTGTCGCCTTTTTCAAGCGGATAAGGGATACGGGGTAAGAGTACAAAAATCTTCATCTCATCGGATTTAGGGGACAAAGATAGTGATTTTTGTTGAGTGTTGAGTGTTTAATTGTTTAATTGTTGGCTATAGGCCATAGTTATAGGAAACTAATCTTACTACCGGGCTTAATCTGTTCATAAAACATGAGCAGACGGGCGATAATCTTGCGGTTGTCGTAGGTTTCTTCGACGAGTTTTCGTGCTGCGTGGCCAATTCTCACAGCGATTTCAGGGTTGGCGTTGATGCTGCGGATGGCCTCCACCATCTTGGCTTTGTTCTCTGCGATGATGAGGTTCGCATCTTCCTTATAGAGAATGCCTTCGGCACCGACGCGAGTTGTGATGACGGTTTTGCCCATGGCCATGGATTCGATAATCTTGATACGGATGCCGCTGCCAGCCAATAGGGGCACGATGGCTACGTCATTTTCGGCTACAAACGCCTTCGCGTCGGGCACTTCTCCGATTACGTCAACATTAGGGTTGTTGAGTGTGGTCAGCCATTCGGGCATATTGCGGCCTGCCAGGTGGTAGACGAATGATGGAACCTTCTCCACAGTTTTGGGCAGCACTTCGTCGATAAACCAGCGTATGCCTTCCTCGTTGGGCATCCAGTTCATGGAGCCGATGTGGTAGAACTTGGGGTGGCCTTCAATTTCGTATTTTGGCGTAAACTCCTCCGGGTAAACGCCATACGGAATGTCGATGATGGGCTTGGAGCAGTATTTTCTGAAGAAAGCGGCGTCTTTTCTCGTGATGGCGGCTATGCCGTCGACGGTCTCTAAAGCCGAGAGTTCATACTCTTTTAATGTGTTGGTCAAGTGGTTGATATACCACCGTTTGATGAAGAATGTCGTCTCCTTGGCAATGCGTTCCCAAATCTTGTGCTCTACATTGTGGGCACGTAGCACAATCATGGCTTTTGAATGCTCGCGTATGGTCTCAACATAAGGTGCCATATATAGCATTTCTAACTGAACGACGTCGAAATGCTCTTTTTGCAACAGCTCTGCAAGTCGGGCCTTGAAGTCTTTCGAGATAAAGCGTTCCACATGGTATGATTTCCTGGTGAACAGGTTAATCAGGGCTTTCAAAGGCTTCACGTCGAGGTCAACGTTGATGAGCTCGATGCCGGTTTTCTTTCTGTATTCCTCGGGGATGTCGCTTTCGTTGACGTTATATTTCGGACTGTTGACGGCTAATATCTTCACTTGGTGACCTGCCTCAAGCAGTCCGGTAATGATGCTGTTCATGGCCATGGGACCGCCTTCTGAGGCGGGGTAGGGGGGCTTGTTGCAAAGTAGTAGTATCTTCATGCTGAGGGTTGATCGTTGAATTGTTGATTTGTTGAATTGTTGCTTGCCGTCGGTTTGGCTATCTTGCTGAACAGTCTTTGGAAGAATTTCTTCCAGCTGTCGGCATCGAAGAGGGCTGCGTCTGTGGTGGCCTTGAAGGTTAGGAAGAGGCCAATGGGAAGTAAGACAAGCGATGAAATCCAAACGCCAAGGAACATATTGAGGCCACCGAAGACGGCCATGCGTTCTCCGATAGTGGAGATGATATGGTAAAAGACGAAAAACAGCACCGAAACAACAACGGGCATACCCAATCCTCCCTTGCGGATGATGCAGCCAAGAGGTGCTCCTATGAAGAAGAAGATGAGGCAGGCGATACTCAATGTGAACTTTTTGTGCCGTTCCTTCTTGTGTTTCATGATGTTCTCGTTTTGGCTTCGCTGGTCTATTTTGTTGAACGAGGCGTTTTCTTTGGCGTTGCGTGCCGTACTTATGGCCATGTCAGCGATGACGGTGCGGATGCTGTCGGGATATTGCTCGATGAGTGGCCATTGCAGCGTTGTGATGGTGTCGGCTATGGTGTCGCGTATTTGTGAGCGTTCGGCGGTGGTGAGCTGCTCGTCGTTCATGTTGGCGTAGTTGGACCATCGTCGGGAGAAACTTTCAGTAAAGCCTTCTTGTTTGGTTTCAAAGCGCCGTTCAAGCGAGTCTAAGGCGGTGGTGAGCTGCCTGATGTTCATCATCTGTTGTGACGATTTATACATATCTTCGCTTGAGCGTGTCATATCGAAGTCCTTGAGGCTGAACTTGAGTTGTTCCTGCTTGAACGACATGCGCTCGAAAGGCCGTGTCTGTTTGTAGTTCTCAACGTTGGTGACATCGGTGTAGTTGTATCCGTCGTATAGGGTGAAGATGATGCACCGTTGATTGGGACTCATCGACATTCTGCCTGAGTCGGCACTAATGATTTTGGTGTTGCCCATGCGGTCGGTGTGGTCGTAGATCTTCACGCCATAGATGCTGCTGCCGTCGGCACCCTTGCGTTCCACATAGATGACATAGTTGTCCAGGTCGCGGTAGAAAACACCCTCCTTGATGTTGAAGGCCAGCTTTTGTCGGCGCACATCGAAGAGTAGCGTTTGTCCCCTGAGGTTGGCCACAGGGATGAGGCTGTTTGAAACGAAAAAGGCGAATCCGCTGAGTAGCACCGAGAAAATGACCAAAGGCCGCATCACTTTCCACATCGAGATGCCGGAGGCTTTCATGGCCACCAACTCGTAATGCTCGCCGAAGTTGCCGAAACACATCAGGGAGGCCAACAGCAAGGCCAAAGGCAAAGCCATCGGAATGAAGGTGATGGACATGTGAAAAAACAGTTCTGCCAAGATATTCATTTCCAGACCTTTTCCAACGAGGTCGTCGACATAAAGCCAAAGAAACTGCATGTCAAGAATGAACAGCACGATGAAAAATGTGAACAGGAAAGTCCCCACAAATGAGCTGACAATATAGCGGTAAAGTTTTTTCATTTCTAAAATAACGCTGCAAAGGTAGAAAAATTCTATCTTTGCCGGAAATATTCAAACGATTATGGAACACAAGGATTATTACAAAGGCCTCAACTTGGCCATTACCGTCAGCGCAAAGGACGGAGAAATTTTATACCAGAACGACAGCTCTATCGAAGTGAACGGCGACGCCCGTGGCCGCGACCTGATGAAATGCCACAACGAACGCTCTCAGCAGATTATCCGTCATCTTTTGGACGATGCCGCGACTAATGTCTACACGATTTCCAAGAAAGGCAAAAAGAAACTGATTTACCAGACACCGTGGTATGAAGACGATGAAAAGAAATCCGTTGGCGGATTAGTGGAGTTCTCCATCATTCTGCCTGAGGATATGCCGCATTACGATAGAGGATAACAAAAAAGGGCGCCAACAGCGCCCTTTTTCCGTTACATCATGACGCACTTACTTCGTCACCAGATTATAAGTGTCTTGTGCGATGACGAACTCTTCGTCGGTAGGATACACCACCACGGTGATGTTTGAGTCGGGCGTGCTGATAACGCCGGCATCGCCGATGATTTCCTTGTTGACCTTGCGGTCGAGCTTGATGCCGAGACCTTCCATGTTCTCCAGGATGGCTTCGCGCATGAACCAGGCGTTCTCGCCGATGCCGCCCGTCATTACGATGATGTTGGCACCGTTCATCACGGCCATGTAGCCACCGATGTACTTCTTCACTCGGTGGGCGAACATGTTGAAGGCGTAGGTGCTGCGCACGTCGCCTTCTTCCTTGGCGGCGCGCACATCGCGCATATCCTGTTTGCCACCTGTGATGCCCACGAGACCGGACTTTTTGTTCACCAACGTGTTCATTTCCTTGGTGCTGAGGCCTTCCTTGTCCATGATGTACATGAAGGCACCCACGTCGAGGTCGCCCGTGCGGCTGCCCATCACAAGACCTTCAACGGGCGTGAAGCCCATCGAGGTTTCCACCGACTTGCCGTATTCGACGGCTGCGATGCTGGCGCCGCTGCCCAAGTGGCAGGTGACGATTTTCGACTGTTTCCAGTCCTTACCAACGAAAGCGGCGGCCTTCTCGGCCACATACTTGTGGCTGGTGCCGTGGAAGCCATAGCGGCGCACACGGTATTTCTCATAATATTCGTAAGGCAAGGCGTAGAGATAAGCCTCGGCAGGCATGGTGCTGTGGAACGATGTGTCGAACACGGCTGCCATCGGGATGCCGGGAAGCACTTCCTGCATGGCTGCAATACCCTGCAAGGCACCCGGGTTGTGCAGCGGGGCGAGGTCGCAGAGCTCCTTGATTAGGTCGATGACCGTATTGTCGATGAGGACGCTGTGACTGAACTTCTCACCACCGTGGGCTACGCGGTGACCGACGGCATTGATTTCCTTCAGGTCTTTGATGACACCCATCTTCGGGTCAACCAAAGCTTTGAGCACCAGTTTGATGCCTTCGGTATGGTTCGGGATGGGGAGTTGCTCGTAGTGCTTCTCACCATTGTATTTGTGGGTGAATTCGCCCATTTCGAGGCCGATGCGTTCCAAGAGACCCTTGGCCAGCAGGCGCGATGAATTGGCGTTTTCCATCTCCAACAGTTGGTATTTGATGGAAGAGCTGCCGCAGTTTAAGACTAATATCTTCATGTTGAATTGTTGATTGTTGAATTGTTTAATTGTTGGTTTGTAGGGACGCATCGAATGCGTCCGCCCAAATATTGGATTTGTGGATTGGCGGACGCACAGTGCGTCCCTACAAGCGAATTATTTCTGTTTCTGTGCAATAGCTTGGTTGCAGGTGATGGCGACCAGTTTGTACACGTCGTCGATGGAGCATCCGCGGCTGAGGTCGTTGCAGGGCTTGGCGAGTCCTTGCAGCACGGGGCCGACGGCCTCGGCACCGGCCAAACGCTGTACGAGTTTATAGGCGATGTTGCCCACTTCGAGGCAGGGGAACACGAGGGTGTTGGCTTTACCGGCAACGGGGCTGCCTGGAGCCTTGCTTGAACCAACTGAAGGCACGATGGCGGCATCAGCTTGCAGTTCGCCATCGAGGACGAGGTCGGGACGACGCTCCTTGGCGATGCGGGTGGCTTCGATGACCTTGTCGACAACTTCATGCTTGGCACTGCCCTTGGTGGAGAAGCTCAGGATGGCGGTGACGGGGTCGATCTTGGCGATAGCCTTGGCGGTATCGGCGGTGCAGATGGCGATTTCGGCCAGTTGCTCGGCTGTCGGCATAGGCGTGACGGCGCAGTCGGCAAAGACCATGCGACCATCGGTGCCGTAGGGGCAACCTTCGGGCAGGAACATCGTGAAAGCGCCGCTGACGCAGCTCACGCCAGGCACGGTCTTGATGATCTGCAGGGCAGGACGGAGCATGTCGCCCGTGGTGCTCCGGGCACCGCTGACGAGACCGTCGGCCTCACCGGCTTTCACCAGCAGGATGCCGAGGTACATGAAGTTGCCTGCCAAATCGTAAGCCTGCTCGGGAGTCATGCCTTTGGCCTTGCGGATTTCATAAAGAAGGTCGGCGTATTTCTGACGCTCGGGGTTGGCTATCGGGTCGATGATGCGGGCTTTGCCGATGTTTTTCAGACCAAACTCAGCGGCCATTTCCATAATCTTTTCGGCGGGACCGATGAGGATGATGTCGGCCACGTTGTCAGCCAAAAGCTGGTCGGCGGCTTTCAGGGTACGGGGCTCGTCGCCCTCGGGGAGCACAATGCGCTGCTTGTTGGCTTGTGCATTGGCGATGATTTCATGCATTAAATTCATGTTGAATCGTTTATTGTTGAATTGTTTAATTGTTGTTGTTTTCCGTTTTCTCCGACATGTGTCGGATGATTTTGAACCTGCAAAACTACTGAATTATTCTTGTGTTTCCAAACTTTAATCAAAAAAAAACGCCAACTTTTTCATAAAGCCGGAGTTCGGCGGGTGTCAACTATCAACTGTCAACTGTAAACTGCAAACTGCCAACTGTCGACATGCTATGTTTTCAGGTCAAGATTGGGTAGGCCAAAAGTCGGAGTTACATCGGAGTTGGAAATTTCGGTTTTGGGTTCAAGAAGTCAAAGAACGATGTCAGGCGTGAGGGTCACTCAGTCGTATTGACGGTGCAAAGGTACAACCGCGAAATTGCGCTCTACGAATTTTTCGGCAACATTTTTCGGGGGTGATGATAATTTTTTCTGCGCAAAAATGTGGTCGTGAGATGACACAAGACAACGCCAAATACTGAATGACCTAATCAAAACAGCCTAACGATTCCCTATGCGTCAAGAAAAATGTATATTTGCTGTGATTATTCGTCTCCTTTACTCACAATATTTTTCCCCTTTCTGAGTTATTTAACCTAAATAAGCACTAATTTTGCACGCTTTTTGACGGGCTGTTGGCAACAATTCAACAATCAACGATTCAACAATTAAACAATTCAACATACAATGATAGAGACTGACATTCGTGAACTGAACGAAAAAATCCAAAGGGAGAGTCAATTCCTCGACCTCATCAACCTTGAAATGAACAAGGTCATCGTGGGACAGAAGCAGATGACCGAACGCCTATTGATCGGCTTGCTGGCCAACGGACATATCCTCTTGGAAGGTGTTCCGGGACTGGCCAAAACCTTGGCCATCAAGTCGATGGCCAGTGCCATTGATGCCGAGTTCGCCCGCATCCAATTCACCCCTGACTTGCTGCCTGCCGACCTCATCGGCACGTTGATTTACAGCCAGAAGAAAGAGGAATTCGTGGTGCGTCGCGGCCCCATTTTCGCCAACTTCGTCCTTGCCGATGAAATCAACCGTTCTCCCGCCAAGGTGCAGAGTGCCTTGCTTGAAGCCATGCAGGAGCATCAGGTGACCATCGGTGACGAGACCTTCAAGTTGCCCGATCCTTTCCTCGTGATGGCTACCCAGAATCCCATCGAGCAGGAGGGTACCTATCCGTTGCCTGAGGCTCAGGTGGATCGTTTCATGTTGAAGGTGATTATCAACTATCCCAAGAAAGATGAAGAGAAAATTATTCTGCGCCAAAATATTAGCAATGCTGGCGCAAAAATCAATACCGTGGTGAAACCTGAAGACATCATCCGTGCCCGTGAGGTGTGCCGCGAGATTTATCTCGACGAAAAGATTGAGAACTACATCACCGATATCGTCTTTGCCTCGCGCTATCCTTCCGACTACAAGCTGAAGAAGTTTGCCAATATGATTAGTTATGGCGGCTCGCCGCGTGCCACTATCAATCTGGCTTTGGCTGCCAAGGCTTACGCCTTCATCAAGCATCGTGGCTATGTCATCCCTGAGGACATCCGTTCTGTGGCTCCCGATGTCATGCGCCACCGTATCGGTTTGACCTACGAGGCTGAGGCCGAAAACATTACCACCGAAGAAATCATCAACGAAATCCTGAATACCGTCGAAGTGCCGTAATTAGTTTAGGGTTTAGAGTTTAGAGTTGTAGGGCTGTCGCAACGTGGCAGCCGCACATTCGAAATAACCAATGGAATCAACAGAAATATTCAAGAAAGTACGTAAAATCGAGATCAAGACGCGAGGCCTCTCGAACCACATCTTTTCGGGGCAGTATCACAGTGCCTTCAAAGGGCGTGGTATGACCTTCAGCGAGGTGCGTGAGTATGAGTTTGGCGACGACATCCGCAATATTGACTGGAATGTCACAGCCCGTTTCAACAGGCCTTTCGTCAAGATTTTCGAGGAGGAGCGCGAACTGACGGTCATGCTGCTCATCGACGTGTCGGGTTCCAACGATTTTGGCTCGCAGCGTCAGTCGAAACGTGACTTGACTGCCGAACTGGCAGCGGTCTTGGCGTTTTCTGCCATCCAGAACAACGATAAGGTGGGTGTCATTTTCTTCAGTAATAAGGTGGAGAAATTTATCCCTCCGAAGAAAGGCAGTTCGCACATCTTGCGCATCGTCAGGGAAATTGTCGACTTCAAGCCCGCTGAGCGCGGTACCGACATCGGCGAGGGCCTGCGTTTCCTGACCTCGGCCATCAAACGCCGCACCACTGCTTTCCTGATTTCCGACTTCATGACGGATAAGAGCTTTGAGAAAGAGATGCAGATTTGTGCCAACAAGCACGATTTGGTCGCTTTGCGCATCACCGACCACCGCGAGATGGAGATTCCCAAGGTGGGGCTGGTGAAGTTCTGTGACTCGGAGACGGGCAAGGAGCTGTGGGTGGATACCTCAAGTCGCGCCTGGCATGATGCTTATTCCAAGATGATTCAGTATAAGTCGGCAGAACTCAACCGCGAGTTTACCAAGCACGGTATTGACAACGCGCTGATTTATACGGGCGAGGACTATGTGAAACCTTTGATGCAACTCTTCAAGAAAAGGGAGGCAAGAAGATGAAGAAATATGTTTTGTTTTTGATAATGGCTCTGTTGGCAACGACGGCTGTCAAGGCTCAGCAGGTAGAGGTGGAGGGCAAGGTAGAAAGCACGAAAGTGCAGGTCGGCAAGCCTTTTACGCTCGACTTGAGCCTCAAAGTGCCCTACGGTTGGTTTGTGGAATGGAACGATTTCGCCATCGACACGCTCTCGGAGCAAATCGACATTCTGAAACGTGGCGATGTGGTGCGCACCGCCGATGCCGACAGTAATGTCATCGTGCAGCAACAACTGACATTGATGACTTTCGACACAGGACAAATTCAATTGCCCGCTGTCGGCTTGAAATATGCCCAATCGTTTGACGACCCGATGAGGATGATGGCTTTCACGGAGCCTATCGACTTGTATGCAACTACGATAGCCGTTGACACCTTGCAGCCTTACAAACCCATCGTTGAGCCTATGGCCGCACCGATACAGATGAAAGAGGTGTTCCCGTGGATTTTGGTCGCTTTGTTGGCCGTTTTGCTTGGTATAGGTATTTGGCTCTTCGTGAAACGACGCAAAGTTCATGTTGATGAGGAGGGCAACATCGTTCATGGGCCCGTTATTCCGCCTTACGACAAGGCTGTTGACGAATTGAAGAAATTGCGTGAGGAGAAGATGTGGCAGTCGGGCAAGGTGAAGGAGTATTTCTCCTCGTTGACCGACATCGCCCGTGAGTACATCGAAGGTCAGTTTGGCGTGAATGCCATCGAGATGACCACTGATGATATCCTCGAGGAAATCAAGCCGTTGCATTTCTCTAAGGAGACCTACAGTAAGCTGAAGGACACGATGGAAGTGGCTGATCTGGTGAAGTTTGCCAAATATTCCGCTACGACCTTGGAGAGCGACACGGCTTTGAGCAACATGACTGAGTTTGTCAACGAGAGTTATGCGCATTATCAAAAGACAATGAAAACAGAGGAGGAAGTGAAAGATGTTTGAGAACATTGAATTTGCGAATCCTAAGCTGCTGTGGCTCTTGTTGCTGGTGCCGTTGACCATCTTTTGGTATGTGCTGCGCCACAAGAAACAGGAGGCTTCGATGCAGTTTTCCGACACCAACGGTTTCGCCAATCTGCCCAAGACGTGGAAAGCCTACCTTCGTCATTCGCTCTTTGTTTTGAAGGTGGCGGCATTGGCGTTGCTTATCGTGGCTTTGGCACGTCCGCAGAGCTCGTCGACTAACTCGACCTCGAATGTAGAAGGTATTGATATCGTTATGGCGATGGACGTCTCTGGCTCCATGCTGGCACGCGACCTTAAGCCTGACCGTCTTACTGCCGCAAAGCGCGTGGCTTCCGATTTTGTTAAAGAACGTCCGGGCGACCGCATGGGTTTGGTCATCTTCTCGGGCGAGACCTTCACCCAGGTGCCTTTGACCACCGACCACGGCGTGATGCTCAATATGCTTGACGAGATGAAAAACGGCCTCATTGATGACGGCACCGCCATTGGCGACGGCTTGGCGACGGCCATCAGCCGACTCAAAGACAGCGAAGCCATCTCCAAAGTGGTGATTCTGTTGACCGATGGTATGAACAATGCCGGTTCCGTCGACCCTTATACGGCAGCCGAAATCGCGAAATTGTACGGCATCCGCGTCTATACCATTGGCGTGGGTACCTATGGCACTGCTCCTTATCCCATGCAGACTCCCTTTGGCGGAACGGTCATTCAACAAGTGAAGGTTGAAATCGACGAGAAATTGCTGTCCTCTATCGCCAATTCAACGGGTGGTAAGTATTATCGTGCCAACAACAACCAAAAGTTGGACGAAATTTATCAGGAAATCGACAAGTTGGAACGCTCCAAGATTGAGGTGACGGAATTCCGCCGTCTCCATGAAGAGTTTTATCCTTTGGTAGCTATGGCAATGGCCTTGCTGCTGCTCGAATTCCTTTTGCGCAAAACCATTTTCAGGACTTTAACGGATTGAAGCTATGGAAAACGTATTGCGATTTGAACATCCCGAATACCTTTACTGGTTACTGGTTTTGCCGGTATTGGTCATCATTTATATCCTGTTCCGCATCAGACAGCGGAAACTTTTCGAGCGTTTTGCTGATATTGCGATGCGCGACAGCCTCGTGCCGAGTTATTCCGCCCGTCGCGCCAACTTCAAGTTCGTTGTCTTCCTGCTGATGATGACTTGCATTATCTTGGCCTTAGCCAATTTGCAGAGTGGCAGTAAGATGGAGGAAGTGAAGCGTGAGGGCATCGACCTTTACATCGCCGTTGATGTGTCCAATTCGATGAACGCTGAAGACATCGTTCCGAGCCGTTTGGAACGTTCCAAGCAGGCTATCAACAAGCTCATCAATGAGATGAAAGGCGACCGTATTGGCATTATTGTCTTTGCCGACAAGGCTTTCGTGCAATTGCCTATTACCACCGACTATTCTGCGGCGCGTATGTTCCTCTCGACGGTAAACACAAGCCTTGTGGCCTCGCAGGGAACGGCCATCGCCGAAGCCATCAATCTGGCAGTTAAGTCGTTCTCTGAAGAGGAACACAGCAAGGCCATTATCATCATTTCTGATGGTGAGGATCATGAGAATGATGCCGCGGTGAAAGCCGCCCAGGAGGCCGCTAAACTTGGCATTCACATTTATACCATCGGTATGGGTCTGCCCGAAGGCGCTCCTATCCCGCAGTACAACCAATATGGACACCAGACGGGCTACCGCAAGGATATGCAAGGCAACACCATCATCACCAAGCTCAACGAACAGATGTTGCAGCAGATTGCCGCCGCAGGCAATGGTATCTACGTGCGTGCCAGCAACTCGAATGTCGGACTGGAAAAAATCTATAATGACATTGAGAAACTTGACAAGGCTGAGATTGAAGCCAAGGTGTTCACCGACTATGAAGACCAGTTCCAGTGGTTTGTGGGTGCAGCCATCATCCTGTTGCTCATCGAAATCTTTGTTTCATCGGGTAAGAAAGGCTGGGAGAGACAGTTTAACATTTTTGAGAAGAAGGTATGAAAATGATAAGCAAATATCTGATAACCATTGTTTTGGTATTATCTTATGTTTCGGCCTCGGCCCAGACCGACGAGAAGCTGATTCGTAAAGGCAACCGCTTCTATAAACGGGGCAATTATACCGAAGCAGAGATTCAATACAAGAAGGCGCTTGATGCGCGCCCCAACAACGCTCATGCGCAGTTTAACGTTGGCGACGCATTGTTTGCCCAAGAGAACTATGATGCAGCTTACGAGGCTTTCCAGAAGGTGGTCGAAATGTCGCCTGATGCCAAATTGAAGTCGAATGCGGTCTTCAATATGGGCAACTGCCTCCTCGCTCAAGGCAAGTTCTTTGATGCTTTTAATATATATAAGGTGTCGCTGAAGTTTAACCCTGAGAATGCTGACGCGCTTTACAACCTCGAGTATTGCCGGGCACATCTCGTTAAGAGCCGTATTTGGGTGAACCCGAATATTGAATTTGGCAGCGTGGAAGCAAGCGAGAAAGAAGCCTTTAACGGTCAGCGTGTTACGCTGAAATCTCAAGCTGACGACAACTATGCCTTGTCGCAGTATGTTGTCGTAAGGGCCGACAATCAGGAAGTACAGGTGCAGGTAAGCGGAAACAGTTTCATCATGCCGAAGTTTGATGTCATCGTGACCGCTGAGTTCAAGCAGGCGCATAAGATAGAGGTGGAGAACAATATTGTCCATGGACGTGTCTGGGCCGACAAGCAGCGTGCTATTGAGGGGCAGCAGGTCGTCCTGAAGGGTGAGGGAGAAGAGGGTTATATGGTGGACAGATTCACCGTTTACAAGACGGGAAGCCGCAACGATACGGTTCAAGTCAATGATACTGTGTTCCAGATGCCTGACTTTGATGTAACGGTAACAGCCTCGTTCCGCACAGCCTTGAGAATCAGCATCGACACGGTTTCCAATGGAACGATTTCGGTGACCGATAGCTTGGTCAAGCCCGGGCAGAATGTCGCGGTGATTGTGAAGCCCGACAGAGGCTTCCAGTTGAGTGACCTGCGTGTGGTGAGCAACGATGGCACGGAGTCGGCTCCCGTTAGTGACGACAACGTCTTCCAGATGCTCGACAACGACGTGACTGTGAAAGCCAGCTTTGAGGAGGCCACCTATTATAATAAGGTGGAGGCCGACACCACCCTTGAAGGCGGCCATGTGCTGCTGGATGTCAGCGATGCCACGCGCCGCGAGACGGTGGCCCTGCGCAATGCGCCGGAGCCTGGCTATCAGTTCAAGGAATACGTCATCCATCAGGTGGGCGACACTTCGGTGAAAGTACAGCCTTTGGGCAATTTCTTCACTATGCCCGACTTCGATGTGGAGGTCTCTGCCGTCTTCGAGAAGAATGAAGGTGAAGACCAGCAGCAGCAACAAAACCAGCAGCAGGAGCAACAGGACCAGCAAGATCAGCAGCAGCAACAGCAAGATCGACAAAATCAAGACCAGCAACAGCAGCAACAACAGCAGCAACAGCAAAGTCAGGAGATGTCGAAAGAAGATGCCCAACGTATGTTGGATGCCCTTGAGAACCAGGAAAAGAAAACCATGGAAAAGGTCAACGAACAAAAGGTAAGACAACAACCCAAAAAGAAGAGTGACAAAGATTGGTAACTTGTGGGGACGCAATGCTTGCGTCCGTCTAAAAATTGTAATTTTGTAGCATGAAAACAAAGAATCGATGAAAAGGATATTTTGGATATTAGCATTAATATGTGTCGTCCCCATGACATTATGGGCACAAGACGACCCAACCCTCACCGTTTCCGCCAAGCGGCAAGTAATGGTGGGCGAGCGTTTCCAAGTGGTGTTTGAAGCCAATGCCGAAGGCAGGAATTTCCAAGCACCTTCGTTTGAAGGCTTCAATGTGTTGGGTGGACCTTTCACCTCGTCGAGTTCGAGTGTGCAGATTGTCAACGGTTCCATTTCGCGTACCACCAAAAACACCTTTACGTTCGCCTTGCAAGCCGCCCAGGAAGGCACCTTCCGTATTGGCTCCGCCTCGTTGACCGTCAAAGGCAACAAAGTGAGCAGCGAGCCTTTTGAAATTAAGGTCGTTCCTGATGACGGTAGCTATTCCGCTCCTGCAGGGGGAGGCAATAATGGCTCGCAACAAGGTGGTGCTTCGCAGAACACCTCTGACCCGCAAGTGAGTGGCAAGGATTTGTTCATCAAGGTCGTTCCCTCGAAGAAATCGGTATATGTCGGTGAACAGGTCGTTTTGACTTACAAGCTCTATACTAGGATTCCCGTCTCGTCGCTGTCGGTGTCAAGGTCGCCGTCCTATGCCGGCTTCTGGACCAAGGACATTACTGACAACACTGGCGGCAATCTGCGCCAAAGCAGTGAATACATCAATGGGGTGGAGTACACTACCGCTGAAATCCAGAAAATCATTCTCGTCCCGCAGCGCGGCGGCTCGTTTACCCTCGAGCCGATGGTCATTGAGTGTGTGGCACAAGTGCGTACGCAAAACAACAAACGCCAGAGCAACGACCCATTCGACATTTTCTTTAACGACCCCTTCTTCAACCGTAATATTGCCAATGTCCGCAAGGAGCTATCGACCAATAGCCTGACCGTTGAAGTCAAGAATCTGCCCGATAATGGCAAGCCCGGCTCCTTTGCTGGTGCTGTGGGTGACTACAACTTCAAGACCGACATCGACAAGACACAACTCAAGACCAACGAAGCCTTTACGCTTTCGCTGTCGGTGACGGGCACAGGCAACATTGAGCTGTTGCAGCTGCCTGAACCTACTTTCCCGCCCGATTTCGAGGTGTATGACCCCAAAATCACCATCTCAACCAACAATACGGCCAATGGCATGTCGGGTACAAAAAAGGCTGAGTATCTTGTTATTCCTCGTCGCGCCGGCAGTTTCAATCTGACACCTGTGGAGTTCTCATGTTTCAATCCCAGCAGAGGCACGTATTCCAGCACGACTTCCGAGGCCTATACTATTCAGGTGGAGAAGGGTCAGGGCTCTGAGAGCGAAGAGGTCAGCATTTTCGCCTCCAATCAGGAGGGCATCAAATACCTCGGCAGCGACATCCGCCATATCATGACGGGCGACCCGCGCCTGAAGCCCGTCCATTCGGCTTTCTTTGGCACGGTGCCTTATTTCATCGTGCTGTTGGCTTTGCTGCTTGTTTTTGTCATCGCCTTGTTGCTGTCGAAAAAGCGTGAACAACTCAAACAGGACAACGCCGCCAACCGTAACCGCAAGGCCGACAAGGTGGCGCGTGGCCGTCTGAAGAAAGCCAGCCAATACCTGAAAGTCAAAGACCAGGAGAACTTCTATGTGGAGATGTCGCAGGCCTTGTGGGGCTATATCGCTGACAAGCTCGCCATCGAGCGTTCCAAACTCTCGATGGATACGGTGAGCGAGACCATGAAGGGAAAGAACGTCCCTGACGACCTCACTCAGCAATTTGTTGACACGCTCAACAACTGTGAGTTTGCCCGCTTTGCCCCTGGCAATGCGGAAGAGAAGATGGACGACCTCTACCGCCGTGGCATCGAGGTCATCACCAAAGCCGAAAAAGTCTTATAAAGAAAGAAAGGAGGAAGAGATGAAACGCTACACCTTATTAATACTGATGATGTCCGCCGTTATGTCAATGAGGGCGCAAACGCAGAATGAGCAATGGTTTGAACAAGCCAGCGCCGCCTACAATGTGGGCAATTACGACTCGGCGATGATGCTTTACGAGCAAATCCTCGCCACCGATATGGAATCGGTACCGCTCTATTATAACATGGGCAATGCCTATTACAAGATGCGTGAGTATCCGATGGCTATTTATTGTTACGAAAAAGCCTTGAAACTCGACCCGTCCAACGACGATGCGCGCACCAATCTTGAGATTGCCAACATGGCTATTGTCGACAAGATAGAGCCTGTGCCACAATCGTTTATCGTAAAAGGATGGAACGGGTTGAAGCACAAACTCTCGAGTGACGAATGGGCCTATGTCTCGGTGGGCACGTTTGTTTTGCTGCTCGTTGCGGCTTACCTCTTCTTGAGGGCCAGGAAAATGGGTTTACGCAAACTGGGCTTCTTTGGCGGTGTCGTTGTCGCCCTTGTTTTTGCCTTGTCGGTGCTCTTTGCGGCACAGCTCAAGCAAGCCTCCACGAAGGAAGACCAAGCCATAGTGATGACCCCTACGGTGACGGTGAAAAGCTCACCCAGCGATACGAGTGTCGACCTTTTCGTACTGCACGAAGGCACCAAGGTGGCCCTCCTCGACGAGGCCGATGGCTGGCATAAAATCAAAATTGCCAATGGTAGCGTCGGATGGCTCCAAGCCGATTTCATTCGCCCTTTTTGACGCTTAAAGAGGCTAAAATGTCCTTTTTTTAGGAAAAAAAACGAATTTTTTTTCCTCTTTTTGTTACACCTTTAAGATAAAGTCATATATTTGCAGACCATAACTTTGGTGAAATAGGATAACAATCACAACGAAAACAATTATTAAACAGATAGTTAATTAAATTTCGTGATATGAAAAAGAGATTTTTACCTTTCATTATGGCGGTCTTGGTCTTTGGCCAATTCGCCATTGCTGACAATGGCGGTCACTACGTGCCGCGCACACAAGGAAACACTACGGCTGAAAGTTTCATGGGCAGTCTGCGTGCCAACCAACACACGGGTCTCATCGATCCCGCTTGGATGCTGCAAGCCGCTCAAAACCAAACTAAAGAAACCAACGCCGGCGATTTGTATTGGATTAGCATGGGTCCTGACAACATGGGCGGTCAAACCACAGCAGTCCTTTATGACAACCAAACCAATTGGGTCTACATCGGCTCAAAGGGCGGTGGCGTTTATGTAACCTACAACGGTGGTATTACTTGGCATCAGTTAGGTGGCCTTGACCTTATGGTCAGCTGCATGGCCCAAGACGCTGACGGTCTCATTTATGTGGGTACCGGCGACTGTGGCAGCATGACGGCTGAATACAATGGCCTCAGCCAGCAGGGTTACGACAACAGCTTCATCGGTACGGGCATCTATACCGTTGATGCCGAAGGCAACTTCACCCTGATGACCTCCACTGAGCCTACGCTCAATGCCGTTTCGGATTGGTCGTTTGTCAACGACCTTGCCGTTTCGGGCAATAAGCTCTTCGCCGCTACCAATACGGGCTTGAGGTACACCACCGACAAGGGCGCCACTTGGACTACCCTTATCGAAGGTGTTGCTATGGAAGTGAAGCCTCTCAGCGACGGTACCATTATGGCCTCTGTTGACGGCAAGCTTTATATCGGCACTACCGAGGAGATGGTCTGCCACTCGACGGATGGTAACAGCGCAACGTATGACGATAATAACAACATCATCGCTCTCCCGAAAGCCGCAGGCTTGCTCGACATCGCCTTTGCCCCGAGCAATGAGAATGTGATGTATGCTTCTTGCGTCAATGCAAGCGGTGCCCACACTGGCATCTATGTGTCATACGACGGTGGTGAGATTTGGGCTGTCGCTCTGCCTGCCGTCGGCCAAAACCTCGGCAATAACGTCTATGGCGGATATGGCCTTTACAACCATGGTATCGTGGTTGACCCCGAAAACGAAGGCCGTCTCTTCATCCTTGGTTACTATCTGTGGAAGATTGAGAAATCCAGTACTGATGGCTACTACCTTTGCGAGGAAGTGACCAACCAGTCAATGTATATGTTGCCTAGCTATTTGCACGCTGGCCTCCACGCCTTGGCTTTCAATCCTAAGGATGCTACCAAGTGCTATTTCGGCACCGACGGTGGTATCTACAAAGCCACGAAGTCGGGTGG
>JAILDR010000037.1 GCA_024689285.1 Bacteroidales bacterium
CGCTGGAGCCGTAGGCGACGAAGACGTATTCGGCGTCGTCGCAGTCGATCATCTCATAGCGGACTTCATTCTTGGTCACCTCGTCGTACTTGCGCTGCAGGGCGCGGTTGTGCTCTTCCATGCGGGCCGAGTCGAGGTCCAAGGAGGTGATGACGCGGTGTTGTGTGCCACGCTTGCGGCCGGTGAGGGCCCAAGGATACTTGGCTTTGATTTCCTCTTCGGTGAGGCGAGCCTTCTGTTCGGGCAGGACGACCTTTTCCATCATCTGGCCGATGGCACCGTCGGAGAGGATGCACACTGCCATTCTGTACTTGAAGGCGAGGTCGAAGCCCAGCGGCACGAAGTCAGCCATTTCCTGGACAGAAGCAGGGGCGAGGACGATGTTACGATAGTCGCCGTTGCCGCCACCCTTGGTGTTCTGGAAATAGTCGGCTTGTGAGGGCTGGATGGTACCCAGGCCCGGGCCGCCACGCACCACGTCAGCGAAGACGCAGGGCACTTCGGCACCGGCGATGTAGGCCAAACCTTCTTGTTTCAGGCACACGCCTGGGCTGGACGAGGAGGTCATGACGCGCTTTCCGGCTGCACCGGCGGCATACACCATGTTGATGGCTGCCAATTCACTTTCAGCTTGAAGAACGACCATACCGGTACGTTCGTAAGGGTTCTGTTCCGACAGATACTCGATCACTTCCGACTGGGGGGTGATAGGATATCCGAAATAAGCATCGGCGCCACAGCGGATGGCGGCTTCGGCCAATGCCTCGTTACCCTTCATCAATTTTAATTCTCCCATTATGTAAGATTTTTTGATTTGTTAGACAATAGGTTTTGATTACAGGGCTTTCTTGTAAACCTTGATGACACCGTCAGGGCAGGTGATGCCGCAGCTGGCGCAGCCTATGCAGGCTTCGGGGTTCGCCATGAAGGCGTAATTGTAACCTTTTCCGTTAACTTCTTTTGCCAGTTCGATGACTTTGCACGGGCAGGCTGTGATGCATACGCCGCAGCCTTTGCAACGCTCAATGTCAACAACGATGGCTCCTCTGAATTTTGCCATATTGATTAGATTTTAGAGTTTGTTGTGTTCGTTTTTAATGAGCCACGAAATTAGGGAATTTTACCTTATAGTGGCACGTTTTTGTGTATTTTTTCAAAAATAAATCAATTTATTTCACTGGATGGTCCAAAGCGAAGTCTTTCAGTCGCTCGGCCAGGATGGGAATCTCTTCCCTTTGAATGAGCGATGAGCAGGCGCGGATGCCTTGCTTGGTGCTGCCACAGGTGTCCAACGAGATGCCGGAGACACCGTAGTAGAGCATTTCTTCCACAAGGTCGGCACCTGTGAAGCCAGGATAGCAGAAGGTGAAATAGAAACCGTCGGCAATAGGCTCGCCGCAGTCCTCGTCATAGGTGATGTAGAATCCGTTGTCGGTGAACGCTTTCTTCATCAACTTAGCCTTGCGGCCATACTCCAGCACGTCGTCGCGGTAGCAGTATGTGCCGTCGTTCACGGCTTTCATCACAGCGGCCAAAGCGTATTGTGCCGAATGCGAAGTGCCTGAGCTCAGCGGGTGCAGGGCCCCAAACAGGATGGCTCTCAAAAAGATTTCTTGTCCACAGAAGGCTTTCAGGTCGGGATAGTGACGCGCCGCCAGCTTGTTGCTGATGCCGATGATGGCGCAGCGTTCGCCTGCGTAGCTGAAGGCCTTCGAGCTTGAAATCATCAGGATATAGTTGTCGGTGTAATGACCCACAGTGGGTTGGAAAGGCTCCACGCCTGGATGGCTGTAGTCCTTGCGGAAGTCCATGCCGAAATAGGCCAGGTCTTCCATGACGATGACATCATACTTGTTGGCCAGTTCGCCTATGATGCGCAGCTCTTCGTCGGTGAGGCATACCCATGTCGGGTTGTTGGGGTTGGAGTAGAGCAAGCTGTGGATGTTACCCTTGCTGAGCACTTCTTCCAACTTTTCACGCAGTTTCTCGCCACGGTACTCGTAGATGTCGAAATGCTCCATCGGGATACCCAGTACCTTGTTTTGAAACTTGTGAACGGGGAAGCCCGGGTCGATGAAGAGAATGGTGTTCTTCTTGACGTTGGTATGACCGCTAATCATGAACGAGGCGAAACCGCCTTGCATGGAACCAACGGTGGGGATGCAGTTGGCGGCATCAACGTCGAGGTTAAGGAAATTCTTGATGAAGCGCGAGGCTTCTTTCTTTAAAATAGGTGCGCCATCGATAGGCGGATAGTTGGCGGCCACGCCATCTTGCAGGGCCTTAATCTGAGCTTCAACACCCACTTTGGCAGCGGGCAAACCCGGGTTACCGATCTCCATGTGGATGAATTTCTTGCCACTTGCGGCTTCAATGTCGCGGGCCAACTTGTTGATTTCACGTATGCCAGCCCTACCGATGGAGGGCAGACCGCTTTCTGCAAAGAGTTTCTTCGCTAAATCTTGGGGTACGATATTATGTTGCATCATATCTGATTTGGTTGATTTGCTCGTTTGTTTGGAACGGCAAAGATAGGGATTTAGTGTGAATTGTGCAAATAAAAATGATAAAGGAAAACTTATAGCCGTCAATACACAATGGAGAAGCACAGTTTTTATCTTTGCAGTCCTGTGATAATGACAACGAATATGAAGAGCCTATGCCAGGTAATAACAAAGTAGCAAGCAGGTAATTGCCTCGTGTTTGCCTCGTATCTGCCTCGTGAATTACTCAATTGTTCTTATATTGTTATTCGATTGTTATTCGTTTTAAAATCGAACAACAATCGAATAACAGACAAAGAAGAATATAGTAAATGACATGGCTGCTACGAGGCAACGCTGAGGCTTCTACGAGACTAATACGATGCAACCATAAGAAATTGAAAAGACTTTCATGAATGGCTTCCCCAATAAAGTTTTCATGGGCTTCAGCCATCACCTCTGCATCAAAACGGTCACTTTCTGGAGTAATGTGTTACAGGTTTTGTGCCGATTTATACAAAAAAAAGCCAGCGTAATTCGCTGACTTTTTCGAATGTTGTGGGACGTACTGGACTCGAACCAGTGACCTCTGCCGTGTGAAGGCAGCGCTCTAAACCAACTGGGCTAACGTCCCTCCGTTGAAAGAAAAAACGCCGTCGGGCGTTTCGTGTGGGGCGAACAAGGATCGAACTTGTGACCTCATGCCTGTCAAGCATGCGCTCTAAACCAACTGAGCTACCGTCCCAAATGCGGCTGCAAAAATACGGCTTTTTC
>JAILDR010000043.1 GCA_024689285.1 Bacteroidales bacterium
ACCTTCACGATCGACATCGAGTCGCCCAGGTCGGCATAATGCAGGTGGAAGTGAGGCTTGCCTTCGAGGTGGGCGATGCGCTCACGGAAATCGACCGAACTACGACGGATGATACCATGCACGTCGTAACCTTTTTCCAATAAAAACTCCGAAAGGTATGACCCGTCCTGACCGGTCACACCAGTGATCAATGCTCTTTTCATTATTGTTCTATATTTAGTTGTTATTATTCTCTATAAACCTCATTCCGCACTTGATGCGGAATCTCTTAAACTTCTTAAACTTTTAAACCCTTAAACCTCTTAAACTATAAACTCACCACTGACTCTAAACTCTAAACTTTACAAAGCGCAACCAATGGTCATCATCCGCACATCCGTTTTCGCGTGCAATTCATGACTCATACCACATTCCACCCAAACAAAATCCCCCTCCTTGCAATGCTCCACATCGCCATCCAGCACCATATCCAACTCCCCGCTCATCACATAAAACCCCTCCATCATATCCTCATGCACATGCGCCTCGGCCACCTCGCCAGCCTTCAGGTCAGTGACGGCAATCTGCGTTATCGCACAGCCACTCTCCTCCGCTGCCAACAGCACTCGCTTCATGCCTACTTTGTGTGAAGATGGTATGGGTTGAATTTCGTGTAAGAAACGTTTCATGATATCACTTACATTGCGGCTAAAAAAGGAATGAGCAAAACACCCACGCCGCCTTCAAATACTTTATACTTTCAACCCTAAAATTTCCTGCTATAGCCCGCGAGCCTGATGAGCGAACTGACTCTCAACTCTAAACACTAAACTCTAAACTTCATACCGATCCACTTCCTCGCCTTTCAGCACACGCACAATGCGTGAGCAGGCTTTGCCGTCGCCGTAGGGGTTCACGGCTTTACTCATGCGCTCATAGGCAGCGGCATCATCGAGAAGGGTGCTGACCTCGTTCACAATTAGGTCGTGGTTAGTTCCAACGAGGTGTACGGTGCCGCTCTTCAGGGCTTCTGGTCTTTCTGTAGTGTCACGCATCACTAAAACAGGCTTACCCAAGCCTGGGGCCTCCTCTTGGATGCCACCCGAGTCTGTCAAAACCACTGTGGATTTCTCCATCAAGTAAACGAACTCCAAGTACTGGAGCGGTTCAATGAAGAAGAAGTTCTTATAGACGGTCAAATCCTCACCAAACACTTCATGGATAGGTTTGCGGACATTGGGATTCAAGTGCATTGGGTAAACAAAGTCCACATCGGGATACTTCTCACTCAAATCCTTCATGGCTGTGACCATGCTTATGAAGCCATCACCAAAGTTCTCACGACGGTGGCCGGTGATAAGGACCAGCTTCTTGCCGCCATCCAAACGTGTCACATCATAGCCAGCGGCTTTAAGCACATTAATTTGTTCATCAGCCAAAGCCTTGTCGGTCTTCAGCTTCTCCACGACCATGTGAAGGGCATCAATCACTGTGTTACCTGTCACATAAATCTGGCCTTGGGCCTTCTCTTCCTTCAGATTGCTCTCGCTCAAAGGTGTGGGCGAGAAGTTATAGGTGGCGATACGGCCTGTAATCTGGCGGTTCATCTCCTCAGGCCATGGACTGTAGATATTGTGCGTTCTCAAACCGGCCTCCACGTGTCCCACAGGGATCTGCTGGTAGAAAGCGGCCAAGGCAGCAGCTGTGGAAGTGGTAGTATCGCCATGCACCAGCACTACATCGGGCTTGCACTGGGCGAACACATCGCGCATGCCTGTCAGCACACGGGCTGTCACGTCATACAGGTCTTGCCCCTGCTTCATAATGTTGAGGTCATAATCTGGTGTGACATCAAAAATGCGCAGCACCTGGTCAAGCATCTCGCGGTGCTGGCCTGTGACGCATACTATGGTTTCATACTCTGTCGGGTATTTCTGAAACTCTTTCACCAAAGGGCACATCTTGATTGCTTCGGGTCTTGTGCCAAAGACCAGCATCACTTTTTTCATAGGAATAAAAACTTATTATAGAATGATTCAAAATCTTAATACTATTAATATTGTTACTTTTTAGGTATTTATGAGTCTATTGTAAATATACGTTACAAAAAATCTTGGCGAATCAATTGGAAATACCAACGTGAACTTAATAAAATCATCCAATCTCCTAAAGAAAGTAATGACATTTGCAATAAAAACAGAATGTTTTGCACGATAACTCACATCGTTGTTATGCCCGAGATTGCCGCTTTTCATCATACGGCGAAGAACCCTGTTTGCTTTTTTTCTGAAGGAGGGGCTTTCGTCAAAAAACGGCATCGCCTCTTGCGGCATACCCAACCTGTTCACGGCAAGCGAGGCAAACACCTTCCACTCACTCATCAATCCAATCTCACGCAGTCGTTTCCCCAACAATTCTTTGTCCAGTTCATCCCTGAACTTCCAAAGCAAACGGCACCAGTCGCACACTTGCTTCAGCCCCACTCCTTCAATAAAGAAGTGATGCAGAAAATGGGTGAACACCAGTATCACATCGTTGTCGGCATTGGGCAAATAGACCTCCGTATCCCCATTCTTCCAAACCCTAACCGCTGTCCGCTCATCGCCAAGCTTTAACACTGTATCTGCCACCACCTCATCTATCACCCTGTCAGCCCGCCTTGAGAGCGCAAAGGGCATCCGGCCATGCAACTCAATCGTAAAACCTTTTATTTGAACCGACAGATGCTTCTTGCCGACATCCTCCGCAACAGCTTTCTCTGCAAATGCCGACAAGAATGCTTTGGCTTTGTTGTAATTCTCATCATCCAACAGCAGGTCAATATCCCCGGCACTTCGCCATAGTGGCCGTTCATAGCATTGTGCCACGCCTTGCCCTTTCACCAACAGCGCATCAATCCCATTCTTGTGCAATTGATCAAACAACTCTGCAATGAACCGGTTCATCGCCTCGTTTCGTTGCTCAATCAATTGGCATTTGCCCAACAACTTTAGTTTTTCAGTAAACGGTAAACCGTAAACAGTAAACTTTTCAACTCCCGCAGTAACAAGCCCTACCACCGACTGTTCCTCAGCCAACCGCAGCACGTCCGTACCGCTAACCGCTAACCTTTCACCGCTAACCGATACACACTCCTCCCAAAGTCCCGTCCTTACCAACGTCAGGAATGCCTCGTTATTCATCAACCATTAATCATTGAACGTTGAACCATAATTCATTTCCACCTTGGCCAAAATAAATAGTCACAAAACTCCCACACGCTTTTCAGAAAGCCCTTCATCTTAATTATTCCCATTAAAAGCCTCCATTGTAGCGGCAGTTGCTGAATTGATGTCTTTACGCATCAGTACATTTTTGATGGTAATGAAGATGACTTGAATATCTGTCCACAAAGTGCAATGATCAACGTACCAAACATCCAATTTGAACTTCTCGGTCCAACTAATGGCATTACGCCCATGGCATTGTGCCCAACCGCTGATGCCGGGACGCACCTCATGACGGCGGGCTTGCTCTGGGGAATACAATGGCAGGTACTGCACCAATAGTGGACGAGGCCCAATCAATGACATATCACCCTTGAAAACGTTGATCAACTGAGGCAGCTCATCAACCGAAGTGCTACGGACAAACTTGCCAACTTTTGTCAGTCGCTGAGAGTCAGGCAACAGTTTGCCATCGGCATCCTTTTCATCGGTCATTGTCTTGAACTTGATGACCTTGAAAATCTTGGCATTCTTACCAGGCCTTTCTTGGAAGAAGAAAGCTCCAGCACCTTTATTGGCAAAGTGCAAAAAGACAGCTACAAGAATCAAAAACCAGCCAATAAGCAACAAGGCTATGCCTGAAATAAGGATGTCTAAAACTCTTTTGAAGAAATGCTTATACATTATCTTTCAGTTTATTGTTACTCAAATTATTCCAAACTCTTTTGAATCCTACCAATCAATCCCGTCAACACCTGACCTGGCCCACATTCCACAAAATCGGTCATGCCATCGTTAATCATTTTGATGACACTCTGCGTCCAGCGGACAGGGGCAGTCAATTGCTTTAGCAAATTGTCTTTGATTTCCACCGGGTCGGTATGCGGCAGGGCATCCACGTTTTGATACACGGGGCAGATGGGTTTGCTGACAGGAGCCTTCTCGATGGCGGCAGCCAACTCGATGCGGGCTGGCTCCATTAGCGGTGAATGGAAGGCGCCACCCACGGCCAATGGCAAGGCACGCTTGGCACCGGCTTCTTTCAGCTTGGCGCAAGCCTCTTTGATGGCTTCCACATTGCCAGAGATAACCACCTCACCCGGGCTGTTGTAGTTGGCAGGAACCACCACCTGACCGTCCTTGCTCAGTTCTGCGCAGACCTTCTCAATGGTCTCATCTGGCAGGTTGATGATGGCGGCCATAGTAGATGGTGCTGCCTCGCAAGCTTTCTGCATAGCCATGGCACGGGCATAGACCAAGCGGAGACCGTCCTCAAAGGTCAATGCACCAGCAGCCACCAAGGCAGAGAACTCGCCAAGGGAGTGACCAGCCACCATGTCGGGATGGAAATCTTCCATGCACAGTGCCGAGATAACTGAATGCAGGAAGACGGCAGGTTGGGTTACCTTGGTTTGTTTCAAGTCCTCGTCCGTGCCGTTGAACATGATATCGGTGATGCGATAGCCAAAGATGTCATTGGCTTTGTCGAAAAGCTCTTTTGCTTTAGGGTTACTCTCATAGAGGTCTTTGCCCATGCCAACGAATTGGGCACCCTGACCAGGGAATACGTATGCTTTTGCC
>JAILDR010000090.1 GCA_024689285.1 Bacteroidales bacterium
AGCACGATGGCCCAATAGGTCTTCTCACCACTGCCTGCTTGTCCTTTCATCTTTATCTCTCCGGTGCCTTGCTTTTCGTAGCTAAAGCCGTTGTCGGTGCCATTTGGGGTCGTGAAATCAACGTTCACCTTATTATTCATACCAGTGATGCAAATAGCCGAGCTGGATGGTGTGGTCACGTTGAACTTCATGATGGACACCTTGTTCTGCAACTTGGCCGAGTAATGGCCTGCACCCGTGAAAGGCTGTTTTGAAGGTGCAAACGAAATCACAGGGTATTTCTCCGTTTGGTCTGAAATATTCACCGTGGCTGTGTTGCCGTCAATGGTAGGGGTGAATCCCTTGCCGCCGAGGAAATAGAAATGCAATGGCTTCTCTCCGTCGTAACTGTCGATATCCACTGAACCGCTGAATTTCTTTGCTCCAACTTCTCCTCCATAGGTCAATGTCCCAACAAAAGCACCGTTGTAGCCCACATAGATGATGTCGTCATCCTCAAAGGTCACAGTGGCGTAGTTGGGGTTGCCCGTAGGGTCAACTATAACTTTCGAGTTGCTGTTGCCGCCATTCACATCGAGGGTGATAAGCACGCCTTCCGTTTGGTTGTTGTCAGGCAATTGTTCCTTCTTGCACTGCGTGAAGCCCAATGCCAATGCCAAGGCCATCACGAAATAAGTCATTCTTCGCATTGCTCGTCCTCCTTCTTCTTAAGTGCCACATATCCGAGACCTGCGCCAAGCAGAATCACGAGGCCACTACCAAGCGGAACTTCTTCGCCGATACCGTAGTTGTCGATGCCTTCTTCAGTTTCATCATCAATACTCAAAAGCCCACGGAACCATCCGTTCGACTCGTCGACATCGCCGCGATAAAACAGTCCGCCCTTCAATTGGGCATAGCTACTCGCTGGCAGCAGCATTCCCGCCGCCAGCACCATCGCAAACACGATGGATTTCAGGTTTTTTTTGTTGTTCATTTGAGTTGAAGTTTAAGGATTTTGTGATTTATGAATTTAGTGATTTCAATGACGCAAAGCGGCATCCCCCCCCTCGCCTCGCGGAGAGGGGTAGGGGGTGAGGGCAGAATAAAGAAAGGATTAGACAAGCAAACCGATTGACAATCAGCAAGTTTATACCCCAAAAATATAGGACGGTAACTAGCTGAAGATTTATAGTTTGCATAATGTTTGGCATATTCTCATATATGGTTTTCAGCCGCAAAAATAAGAAAAAGGATTCACTTTTGCCGCCGAGGAGAAAAAGATTTCGGCGAACTTTTCCCCTCATTCAGCCAGAAACGCTCCCACATAGTTGATGCACAGCGTGCCTTTGAAGACGCGGAAGCGGATTCTCAGCTTCTCGGCCTTCACGGTTGGGAAGCGGACGAGGCGCTTGTAGCCTATGGTGGTCAGCGGCTCGGCGGTCTCGATGGGGAGCCATTTGCCGTTGGCGAAATAATCGAGGCAGAACGACTCGACATTCTGCCCCAGGGGGATGTACTCATGAAGCATCAGGCGGTTGAAGGCGGTGGCTTCGGGGAACTCGAAGATGAGCTCAGCCTGCCGCACGCCGTCGTCGGTGGCCCAGTAGCGGCTGTAGTCGTCACTCAGCACCTGCTTGGCCTCGAAGCGCGGGCCGCGTGTGTGGCTGGCCTTCACCTTGCAGCCCTTCAGCAGGTTGTCGGAGAAGTCCTTCTGCATCTTTTGGTACCACTGCACGGCGTTGGCCGAGTCGATGGCCGGAATCTTTCCCTCAAGGTTCACCGGGAAGTTGAGCAGCAGGTTGGTGTTGTGGCCGACGCTGTTATAATAAAGGTCGGTGAGTTGCTCCACCGTCTTCACCTGCCCGTCCTCGCTAGCGTGATAGAACCAGCCGGGACGAATCGACACATCCACCTCGGCAGGCAGCCAGATGTCGCCGTCGCGGAAGCCCCGCTTGAGGTTCTTCTCGTCGTTCAGCGACTCAAAATCTTTCTTGTACATGCACCATTGCGTGGCATCGGCTACGCCTTTCTCGTTGCCAATCCAGCGCAGCGTGGGCACCGTGCCGCCAAAGATGGAAGCCTCAGGACTGTATTTCCACACGATGTCTCTCGCCTTCCCATAATCATAATAATGCTCCGCCACGATGGAGCGCATCTCGTCGGCGCCGCCATACCAGCCCGTGCCCCCGTTGGCGCCATCAAACCAGAACTCGAACAACGGGCCGTAGTGGCTCACAAGTTCCTCAATCTGCCGATGATAGGTGTCCACATAGCCCTGATAGCCATACTCGGCCTGATGCCGGTCCCAAGGCGAAACGTAAATCCCGAACTTCAAGCCGTGTTTCTTGCATGCCTCTGAAAGTTCGCGCACCAAGTCTCCTTCCCCATTCTTATAATAGGTGTTCTTGATGGAATAGTCAGTGGTCGCTGTC
>JAILDR010000092.1 GCA_024689285.1 Bacteroidales bacterium
AACATGGTAAAAGTATCCATCATCGACAAAACGAAATGGACAATACAACATATAACCCGCTTCCGATTTGAACAGCAATTCCCTCCCAAGAAAATGAAGACAACTGCCGCCGCTACCCATGTAGGGAAGCTCAAAGCCATGCTGGTCAAGGATATTTCCCTCAAAATCCATACGAAATGCAAACAAGGAATCGGGGCCATGCGGGTTGGTCGGATACCTGCTGTATGTCTTCACATAGGCACCAACTATTTTGTCATCATCAACAATGGGAGGAATCAGCACCAATGCGCCACATTGTTCAAGTGGTACGTCTTCCCATTGTTGGTCACGATATTCCGAGGTATCAATTTTGATATGATGTTCGTAAGCCTCCACAATGTTCAGTTGGTCGTCAAGTTTGTACAATCCAAAGATGCCTTCATCAGGCGGATTGTCATAGTTCAGAAAGTAATTGGATGAGGTGTAGTCGTGGTCTGGGGTGTAGGAGGCCATCATATACAATTCACCTTTTTTGTTTTCGATGAGATGGGGGTGTCCACCATAGTAGGCAGGTTTGAAGTAAAGGTTTTCTGCCAATTCCGTTCCGTCTGCAGCAAACATTTTCAAAGCAGGATGTGGTGCATAGAAATCACCCCAGCCGCATTTATAATATTGATTTGTCGAAACAACGATGTTGCCCGAGGAAGTTTCGTATGGTTTGACCAAATCGAATTCCTCCTCATCGGAAAAACGCCATTCGTAGGACTGCTCCCACTCCTGCCCAAAGGCCTTGGCCCCGACAATCAATGCGAGAGCGAAAGCAACTGAAAGTTTAAAAATCTTGTCCATAGTTTCTTGTTTTTGAATTTGTGTCCAAAATTATAGCAAAAATCCGCCAAAAACGCCAATTCCATCGGCCAATACAGATTTTTGTTTTCAATCCGCATTGTAAATCAGAAGATTACAAAAATAAAATCCATAAAAAAGTTGGGGAAAATCCATGAGAAATTCGCAAAATTCGTTTCATTCGCCAACAAAACAACGGCGAATTATACGAATTAAGCGAATTTCTTAAACAAGAAACCGTTTCCAAAGTGCTTCAAAAGAATCGGCTTGAGTCTTTTTCTTGATGGCAGTGCGATATTTCGACACAGTGTTTTCGCGCAAATCGAGGATGTCGGCGATTTCCTTCGTGCGGAAGGGGAACATAGAAAGCACACAAATGTCGAGTTCGGTCTCGTTCAGGTCGGGATGGGCAGCCTTCAGTTTCGTCAAAGTATCGGGATAGGCCTCGTTGAACACTTCACGAATGCGCCCCATGGTGTTGTTACGCTTGTCGTCGTAGATGGCCTGCACCTTCACCCGCAAAGCCTCTTGCGCTTGTGCTTCCAAAGCCCCATGCGCGGCTTGCAGGTCGCGTTTGATTTCCTCATGCTCTTGGGTCATCCTCTTGCGATAAGTACGGTGGTATAGCACAAAAACCACAGCCGCCAACAACAGCAAGGCCACAATCACACAAACGGCTCTCAGCACTTTGGCTTTTTGCGCTGTTTTCTGCTCACGCAAGTCGGCCAATCGCCTATCGCGTTCGCTTTTATAGTTCTCATATTGCTTCACTGCCAACATCCCGTCGCTCACCCTATCTGACTCGGCTTGCACGTAGGTCTTGTTGAAACTATGGCAAAAAGTGACGCTGTCCGAGTTGCCTTCTTCCTCATAGATTTGCTCGAGCAGCGACATGATGGCGCCACGTTCAACGTCGCCAGTTTGGATAGCCAAGACCTTCAACAGATAAGGTTTCGATTCAAGGCGATAAGGCGAATGATACATGCAGATACCAAGACTCACGGAATCGTTGGCCGTACTCATTCCACGGCGCGTCTTGAAAGCCATCGTGTTGCGTTGCACCATGAAACACGAATCATACTGGTGTTGGTTATAATAGATGTCCGACAGCACGTGCTGGGCAATGAAATAGTTGTTTAGGTCGTCGGAAACCGTATCTAAATAAGGTGTCACGAAATCGAGATAATAACGTGCGGAATCGTTTTCCTTGAGAGTCGAAAAAGCATTGGCCAGTTGCAGGCTCGACCGAATCATCCACGTCGTGTCCTGAACCGTTTGCTGATAGCCCAATGCCCAACGGAGTGCATCAATTTCAGCATTGCTCTCAATCTTCAGCCGAAACACATAAGCCATCTGATAATAAGCCCTCGATGCGAGTAGCATCTCCTCGCCTGTCATGTCTTCGGTCGGATATTCAAGATTGTCGGCTACATGGATAAAATGCGGGATGGCTTGCAGCAAACTGTCCTGTTGGAGACAAACGAAACCGCTGTCGTAATAGGTTTTGGCTTCCTCCAAATTGGCTTCTGGGGCATGTTGTGGCATCCTACCACAAGCCAAAAAAGAGAACAATAGCCCAAACCAGATGATGTTTTGAAACTGTTTCATAAGAATAAGCTGTTTTTCTAAAGCAAAAATACGAAAATTCATTTTGTGTTCGTCAATTTGGCCAAAATCTGTTCACCCATTTGGCTAAAATTCATTCATCCATTTGGCCAA
>JAILDR010000093.1 GCA_024689285.1 Bacteroidales bacterium
GTGGGAAAGTAGCGCGCCGCCCACCCACAACGGGAAGCCTGCTCCGGATTACTGAGCAGGCTTCGCTGTTTTTTTGCCTCTGCATTATTTTTCTCCCACTTTCATGGATTTTTCCTATCTTTGCTCGTTTTTACGAAGCAAGCAATATAATTCCTTTTATGGCAAATACAAACTCTCTTGGGAAAATTGGTGAGGATTTGGCAGCCCAATATCTTATTGACAAAGGCTATATGATTTTGGAGCGTAATTGGCGTGCTTATCGTAAAGAAATTGATATTATTGCTATTGATGGTAAGGATATTGTTTTTATTGAGGTAAAAACTCGTAATAATAATGTATATGGTGATCCTGAGATGGCTGTCAATCGTAAAAAGCGTGCTCATATTTATGCTGCTGCATCTGCTTATTATTTCCAGCATAAGATCGAATTAGATGTTAGATTTGATATTATTTCTATATTATATCATCATGGTAATCCAGAAATCAATCATATTGAAGATGCTTTTTTATCAATTTAATTTTATTAAAAAACGGAAGAGCCAAATGACTCTTCCGTTTTTTTCATACGAATTGTTGTATTACGCCATTTTTTCGCCTTTAGCAAAATGCTGATAGAAGGCAATGATAGTCTCGATGCCCTTGAAGAAGTGGTCGAGACGGTAGTTTTCGTTGGGAGAGTGGATGGCATCTTCACCGAGACCGAATCCCATTAGGATGGACTTGATTCCCAGCACTTCCTCGAATCTTGCGATAATCGGGATGGAACCGCCTGATCGCGTCGGGATGGGTAACTTTCCGTATGTGTCCAAATAGGCTGCTTCGGCGGCCTTGTATGCTGGTAGGTCGATGGAACAAGCATAGGCTTGTCCGCCATGCAATGGCGTGACTTTTACCGTGACATATTCGGGAGCGTTCTTTTCAAAATAGTCTTTAACCAAAAGGGCAATCTTTTCGTGGTCTTGGTTAGGTACGAGGCGACACGACAGCTTGGCGTATGCTTTCGAAGGCAGCACGGTCATGGCGCCTTCTCCCGTGTAGCCACCCCACATGCCGCATAGGTCAAAGCTGGGACGTATACCGAGGCGTTCAATCTTGGTGTAACCTTTCTCGCCACGCAACGCTTTTGCGCCGATGCTCTTTTTGTAGGCCTCTTCGTTGTATGGTGCCAAGTTAAGCAATTCGCGCTCGCGGGGAGTGCATTCCACTACGTCGTCGTAAAAGTGTGGGATGGTGATGTGGTTGTTCTCATCCATGCACTTGGCAATCATCTCGCAAAGCGTGTTGAGTGGGTTGGGCACACTGCCTCCGTAAATGCCTGAGTGTAGGTCGATTTGGGCTCCAGTAACTTCTATTTCCCAATAAGTGAGACCGCGTAAGCCTGTGGTAATGCTTGGAATATCAGTGCCAATCATGGAGGTGTCGGAAACGAGGATGACATCGGCTTTGACCAAGTCCTTATATTCCACAATCCACTTCGAAAGGTTGCCCGAACCGATTTCTTCTTCTCCTTCGATCATGAATTTCACGTTACAAGGGAGAGTGTTGGTCTTGATCATCGTTTCAAAGGCCTTGGCGTGCATGAACGACTGGCCTTTGTCGTCGTCGGCACCGCGTGCCCAGATTTTACCGTCTTTGATGACAGGCTCAAACGGGTTGGTGTTCCACAGATCGATGGGGCCGACGGGCATTACGTCATAGTGTCCGTAAACTAAGATGGTAGGCAGTTTAGGGTCAATGATTTTTTCGCCATAAACGACGGGGTTACCCTCGGTGGGCATGACTTCGGCCTTGTCTGCTCCTGCGGCAAGGAGGGCCTCGCGCCAGTATTCAGCGCAGCGAATCATATCAGGCTTGTGCTCCGATTCTGAACTGATGGAGGGGATTCTGATTAAGCCACATAGTTCTTCGAGAAAGCGTACTTTGTTGGCTTCAATGTAATTGTTGGTGATTTGCATAATTAATAGTTTTGCAGTTATTGTTTTTCAAAGTATTTCAGTTCAATGTTGTTTCCATCAAACACCGCGTAGGTAAAATCATAAATCCAATTTCCCACAATGGTCGTGATGGCGTGTTCTCCCGTCTTGTATTGCATGGGTTTGTGCTGGTGACCGAAGACGAAGAAATCTATGGAGGGGTCAAGTTGGGCTTGCTCTTTAGCGTATTGGTAGAGACGGGTATTCGGAATGTCATTATAGTAGCCGCGTTCTACCTCGTTTTTGAGTTTCTTCAAACGGTGGCTGTGCGACCATTTCAAGGCTAACCCAATGCTGATGTCGGGATGTAACCACTTGAACATCCATTGGTTGAACCTGCACTCGAATACCTTCTTCAGAAATTTGTAGCCCTTGTCGCCAGGCCCTCTGCCGTCACCGTGGACGAGGAAGAACTTCTTTCCTTTGATGGTCTTGATGACAGGCTCGCGGTGCAGTTCGATTCCTAATTCGTCATGCAAGTAGCCAAAAGACCAAAGGTCGTGGTTGCCAATAAACATGTGAACGGGAATGCCCGCATCAGTGAATTCGGCCAACTTGCCTTGCAGCCTGACGAAGCCTTTGGGAATCACGGTCTTGTACTCGAACCAGAAGTCGAACAGATCGCCCATCAAATAGAGTTCCTCGCAATCAGGACGAATGCCATCGAGGAAGCGCAACAATTTGCGTTCGCGATTATGGCTGTCTTCAAGCGAAGGGATGCCCAAGTGGAAGTCCGTGACGAAATAAATGGCCATTAGAGTTGAATTTCAGATGCGCGGCGGATGAGTTCGGTGATAAGGGTGACGAGTTTCGGTCCCACAGCATTCACGGCCTGGATGACTTCCTCATGGGTGATGGAGGTTGTGTTGCCTCCGCCGAAGATGTTACCCATGTCAGAGACGATGGACAAGCCGAAAACAGGAAGCTTCATTTGTCGTGCCACGATGACTTCGGCTGTAGTGGACATACCGATGGTGTCGGCTCCGATGATGCGGAAATAACGGCACTCGGCGGGCGTTTCATAGGTTGGCCCTGAGGTGGCGCAATAAACGCCATGTTGCACCCAGATACCCTTATCCAAGGCAATCTCGTCGGCCAGCTTGATGAGACGCTTGTCGTAAGGCTCACTCATGTCGGGGAACCGCTCGCCGAAACGGTCGTCATGCGGTCCAATCAAGGGATTGGGCATCATGTGTATGTGGTCGGTAATGATCATGATGTCGCCTACCTTGAAGGTCGGATTGAGTCCGCCGGAAGCATTGGAGACAATGAGGAATTTGATGCCCAAACGAATCATCATGCGGATAGGCATTGTGATTTCGCTCATCGGGTAACCTTCATAATAGTGGAATCGGCCTCGCATGGCGATAACTCGCCTTCCAGCAATGGTGCCAAACAATAATTGTCCGGTATGACCTTTCACCGTTGAGATAGGGAAGCCGGGCATCTCGGTGTAGTGAATCACATGTTCAACCTTGATGGCACTTGATAATCCGTCAAGTCCCGAACCAAGCACGATACCAATCTCAGGATTGAAGTGGTTGGTCTTCTGGTTAATGAACTCAACAATGGTGTTTATTTTCTCGTACATAGTTCAAGATTTCTTCGTTAAACTGTTTTTCTTCATGGAAACGCACGCTGATAGGCTGAACCAACAGCGGTATGGCTTTCAACTGACAAAGATAAGGAGAATTTGTCAATCGCGCGGCATCTTTTTCCGTTGTTATGATGATTTTTTGTTCCCCTTGCATGGATTGAAAACGTTTGATGATTTGTTTTATTTCCTTTTCACCGTAAGGGTGATGGTCGGCAAATGTTAAAGTCTCAAGCCTATGAAACTGTTGGGAGAGCTTCTCAATCAAAGGCTTGGGATGGGCGATGCCGCAAAACAGCAAGGCCGAATCAGCTTTGCTAAGTTCAAAATGCATTGCTGTTTTGCTCATGGGTCTCAATGGTTCGTATTCCAGGTAGGAGAAGAACACTTTTTGATGTTTTTTGGGTTTCAGCCTTTTGATGGTCTGTGCCTTGTTTTCTTCTGATAGAACTATAGGCGATTTGCTGACCACAATGACATCAGCCCGTTGTGCAGCCCGTCTTACATCGCGCAAGGTGCCTGTTGGGAAGAGGAAGTCGTTGCAATACAGATGATGGTATTCGGTGAGCAGGAGGTTTAATCCCACTTTGAGGCTTCTGTGTTGGAACGCATCGTCAAGCAGGACTACGTCAGGGGCGACTTTGCCCCAGAGTAGTTTCCGTACGCCATCAACGCGGTTTTCATCCACAGCGACTTGAATGTCTGGAAACTTATGGTAGTATTGTAAAGGCTCGTCACCTATGCTTCTGCTGGTGCTTTGGCTGTCGGCACGTTGGAAGCCTTTGGTTGTCCTTCCATATCCTCGGCTGAGGGTAGCTACTTTATAGGTGTCTTTTAATAGCTTGATGAGGTATTCCACGGTGGGTGTTTTGCCCGTTCCTCCGAGGTTGAGATTGCCTACACCGATAGTGGGGTAATCAAAACGCAAAGATTTTAAGAAGTGGCAGTCATATAGTTTGTGTCTGACTGTCAGCATGATGGAGTAGAGGAACGATATGGGCCAAAGCAAAATTCTCATAAACAGGGGTCAAAATTAGACATTTTTTCCTAATTTTGAGCCTCAATTTTGAAATTATGACCGTAAAAGACATTTTGAACTGCATCACTGAGGTGGCGCCGCTGCATTGGCAAGAGCATTACGACAATGCGGGCTTGCAAGTGGGCGACCTCAATGCCGAAGCTCATAAAGCTTTGATTTGCCTGGATATTACCGAAGAGATTGTTGATGAGGCTGTAGATAAGGGATGCGACCTTATCGTCAGCCATCATCCTTTGATTTTTCACGGACTGAAGCACCTTACGCCAGAGACTTATATCGAACGCGCCGTGATGAAAGCCGTGAAGCACGACATCGCTTTGATGTGTATGCATACCAACTTGGATAACAGCTATCTGGGCGTGAGCCGCGTTCTCTCGGAAAGACTGGGATTGAAGAATCTGTGTCTCTTACAGCCTTCAGGGTTGGAGCCTGAGGTTTGTGGCGCGGGCATGATTGGTGAACTTGAGCATCCGATGGAGGAGACTGAATTCCTGCGCCATGTGTCGGATGCTATCGGCTCGCCTTGTCTACGACATTCCGCATTGACGGGGAGAAAAATTCAGAAAGTCGCGCTGTGTGGAGGCTCGGGAAGTCCTTTTATGGGCGATGCGCTGAGGAATCATGCCGACGCTTATCTCACCGCCGACATTAAATACCACGATTTTTTTGTTCCGGAAGGCAACATTTTATTGATTGATGGTGGACATTTTGAGACCGAACAGTTTACCAAAGAATTATTATATGACTTGATTAGGAAAAATTTTCCTACCTTTGCAGCCGAAATCGCTGAAACAAGGACAAATGCGGTGTATTATTTTGTAAAAAATTAGAAATCAACAATATGGCTAAAAAAGTTAATACAGAAGTCGCCGAGGTTGAGAAAAATGCCGAGGTGAAAGAGGTCAAGAAGACCGCGAAGAAGTCCACGAAAACAGTGGCAGAAGAGTCTGTCGCAGAAGAACCTGTCGTGGAAGATGTCAAGGAACAAGTGCAAGAAGACAAGACGGAAAACATCGCTGCGCCCGTTGCTGAGGTGCCGGTGGAAGTGAGTGTCGAGCAAAAGCTTGTTGCGCTCTACACATTGCAGCAGGTGGACTCAAAGATTGATGAAATCCGTGCCTATCGTGGCAACCTGCCGCTCGAAATCCAGGATCTGGAAGATGAAATCGCGGGTTTGGAGACGCGTATTGCCAACTTCAAGGCTGACGTCAAAAAGTACCAACGTGAAGTTGCTGACTATAAAATCAAAATCAAGGAGACTGAGGCTTTGGTCAAGAAATATGAAGAACAGCAGAACAATGTTCGCAACAACCGCGAATATGACTCGTTGACCAAGGAAATCGAATATCAGAATCTTGATATCGTGCTGTCAGAGAAACGTATTCGCGAGGCTACGGCAAAGGCTGCCGATGTTGAAGTCAAAGTGAGTGAGGCCCAGCAGCACCTTGAGGAATTGAAATCATCCTTGAAGGAAAAGAAAGACGAATTGAGTTCGCTTGTAGAGGGCACTGAGAAGGAGGAAGAACAACTCCTGCAACGTTCGGCTGAATGTGAGAAGTTGGTGGAAGACCGCCTGCTGGTAGCCTACAAGCGCATTCGCAAGAACGCCCGCAACGGCTTGGCGGTGGTCGGCATCTTTGATGAAGCCTGCGGGGGCTGCTTCAACCGTATTCCTCCGCAACACCAACTCGACATCTGCACGCACAAGAAGATTATCGTCTGTGAATACTGCGGACGTATCCTTGTCGACAAAGGCATCATTGCGCAATACAATGCCTGATGAAATAAAAAGCAGATAAGTTTCTGTTATTAATAAAAGGGCTGTCTTTCGGCAGCCCTTTAATGTTTTGTTAGAAGCGCAATCTCAGTGTGGCAACCGCTAAACTGCGCCATTGGCTTTGCGCAACGGGTTCGATGCCTAATGGACCAGCGTCGTAGAGTGTGTATTGTCGCTTACCGTGGGTGAGCTCGTAGGCGAGATCAAGGGTGGTGATGGATCCTAAGGGCAGGCTGATGCCTATCGAGGCTTTCTTGACGCTGCCGTTTGGTTTGCCCAAGCCAAAGGGACTGCCATAGTAGCCCGTGCCCAACCTAAGGTAGGAATTATTGATTTGCCATTCGGTGCCAATACGGAAGTTGCACGTGTGACCGTAGGTTGCTTTAATATCTTTGTTTACAGTACTATAGTCGTAATCTTCGGCGAAGAATTGCATGGCTCCAAAATTGGCATATTCCGCGTCGAAGCTGATGATGCCGCTTTGCCCTATGACGAAAGCCAGGCTGCCCAGACATTTCAGGGGGCTGACGAACCTGTATTCGTAGGATGTTTTGGGACTGATGTTTTTTCGCGTTATCCACTGGATTTGGGATTCTGTTGCCGTTTGCCAAGATTCATCAAATGCATAGATTGAAGGCGAATGGAAGGCGGCACCAATACGCAGCCAGGGGTTAGCGTGCCAAATGATTCCGATTTTGCCATTGATGCCTACGCCCGAAGAACTGAGCTCTTCGGAGAAGGTCCATTGGTTGAAGTCGGTTTCAACAGGGGAGTGGTCGGGCATGGATTCAGTGTATTCGCTTGTGCCGAATCGCTTGAGGCGGGCAAGGTTTAAGCTGGCTCCGATGAAGAAGCGGTCGAAGTAATTGGCGCTGTAGCCAAAAGCCCATTCTTCAGAACGGCCTTTGAAGCCCTGCTCAAAGCTTTGGACGACACCGCCCTGTGGGACGGGACTGGTGTAGTACCCTTGGGCATCAAGGTTGATGAGATAAGTGTTCCATGCCGGGAATACGGTGTAGGCAAAATAGTCGTCCAATTCATCGGGACTATAACCGTCAATTTGCGTGAGGTAATCGTCGATTTTTGAACTGGTTGGGTTGAGTCCTCTGGCGTTGGTGTGTATGTTGTAGTCGTTGGTGCGGGTGAGACTGATGCAAAACTGGGAGTAACGCAGAGGCTTGTAGTTGCTTTTTTCGCGGCTGTATACATAGCCGATGTTGGGTAAGGAGACGCTGATTTTGTTGCCGTTGGCTTCTGTCCCGTAGTATGTTGACCTGTTGTAATTGTCAGCGAAACTGATTGAAGCTGACAATTCGCTGCTGCGATAGAGTCCCATGCCGGCCGGGTTGATGCTGATGGCGGTCATGTCGCCTCCGACGGCACCCATCGCGTTGCCCATTCCCAAGGCCTTGGCTGTGCCTTGATAATGGTTTTGGGAAAACCTCCAGGCGTCTTCTCCGCTTTGTGCTGCCAGCGTGGTTGTGAACAGGGCGAGTATTAGGGTTGCTATTGTTTTCTTCATGATGGTTCAATTAAAAAAGACTACCTTGCAATGCGACTGCAAAGGTAGTCTTTATTTCGTTTCCTTTGTTGGGTCAGGTGGAATTATCTTCTTCCTCCGCCTGAGCTGCGACCTCCACCTCCGCCTGAGCTACGGCTGCCTGCGCTGCCGCTCGAGCTGCTTCGGCTGCCACCGCTGTAGCTGCTGCCTGAGCTGCGGCTGCTGCTTGAGCTTGAACTGCTGCGGCTCATGCTCGACGAGCTACTCCTGTTGTAATTGCCGCTATTGCCATACGAGCTGCTTCTGTTGTAGCTGCTGCTTGATGAGCTGCTTCTGTTGTAGCTGCCGCTTGACGAGCTGCTTCTGTTGTAGCCTGAGACCGTCGACGAGGGTCGGCTGGATGACGAACCTTGCGGGCGGACATATTCCGAACTTGAGCGTGACGGGCGGTTGCTGCTGGGCGAAGTGTAGGTTTGGCGGGTCCCGCTTTGGCTGCCTCTGTTGGCCGAGCTGCTGTTCGGGCGGCTTGCCGTTGTGGTTGGGCGGTTGCCGGTGCCTGCCGTGGGGCGGCTGCTGACCGTAGGCCTCGATGTGGTTGTCGGACGCACTGCAGTGCTGCTGCTGTTGGGGCGGCCTGATGTGCTGCCGGCGGTTGCGGCACTACCAGCGACTGTCGGACGGGTGGATCCACTCATTGAGCCGGTGCCGGTGCGACCTGAGACTGAGGCACCGTTTTGCGGGGCGAGGCTGTTGCTTCTTCTTTCGCCGCTCATCGAGCCTGCCGTGCTCCCGTGTCTGACGCTGGCCACGTAGTTGCCCAAGCCTCCTCCGTGATTTGGATTGTGACCGCCGTGGTAGTCATCGTGGTGATGCGGATGGTAGTAGTTGTGGTAACCCCAGCCATAGCTCCAATAAGGATCCCAGCCCCAATATCTGTAGTTGTAGGGATAGCCCCAATACCAGTCCCAATACCAGGAGTAGCCGTACCAGTAAGGACGGTAGCCCCAGTAGCAGTAGCTCGGGTAGTAGCTCCAATAGAACGGGTCGTAGCTGTTGGTGTAGATATAATAGGTGTTGCCACCGGTGTAGTAGTCGTCATAATAGCTCATCGACGAGGAGGCTCCTGTACCGAAACGCTTGATGCGGGCGGCATAGTCGGCGTCGTAATAGGTTTCGGTGGTGGTATACACCACGCCGTTGGTGTCGGTCACGGTCTCTGTGGTTTGATACACAGGGTCGGCGTCGCTGACGTAGTTCTTGCTGTCGGAATAATAGGCTTGGTAGTCGTATTCCGAGTTGCCTGTGATTTGCGGAGTGGCGTATGACCCGTTGCTTGTGGTCATGTGTGTGCCCGTGTTGCCGTATGGCGAGTAGTAGACATCGTCTTTGGCAACTTTCTTGCTCGATGAGCAGCCTATCAGGGCCATCAAAGCGATGAGAGGTATGATCCTGAACGTTTTCATTGTATTGTGCTTTTTACTTGTGCTTAAAGAGGATTTATTTTCAGCTGAAAAACTTACAAATATTATACCAAAACGACCCTTTCCCCCAACTTTTTATTCTAGCTTGATGAGTCTTCCGTCTCCGTGATTTTCGTGTGAAGTATATTGGGGTGAGGGGTTGCCTCTGTAATAGATGTTTCCAAGGCTGTAGATGAAGGTGCGCAGCCCGCCGCCGTCACGCACGAATACGTAGGTGTCGTTGGTTGATTTGGATTGTACCCTCACGAAATTGGAGTTGAGGTCAGAGGCATCTACTTTGCCGTAGCTTTGCAGGTCGTGGTCCGAATAGGCCGTTTTTCCGTGAAGCACAACGTCGGCAGTGCCATTGGTGAAGCGGCTGTGGAGCACGTCGCAATTGAAGGTGAGGTCAATGTCGCCGCAGCCTTCTGTGACTTGTAATGTAAAGCAACTGACTGACGACCGCACGCTGTCGGGGATAGACATGCCGCGTATGGTGTCGAGGCTGATGAGCCGGCCGGTGGAGGCGTAATTGATTTCGCTTAGGCTGTCGTAATAGACGGTTAAGTCGATAGTGTAGTCGAAACTGCGGAGCCATTTGAGGTCGTTGTTGTTGCGAATGAAGAGGGTGTCGCCGACGACTTCGGTGAAAATATTGGCAATGAGGTTTTTGGGACAGGTCAGCTCCATGTGTGGGTTGTTGCTGTGCATAAGGCTGACATTCACGTTGTTAAACATGCAAATTGTATTGAAGCGTTGCCCGATGCTGCGTTGCTCGCTGACAGGCTCTCCGTTGGAGAACTTACTGCATGAGGCGGTCAGCAGGCTAACGAGGAAAAACAGGACTGCGATGAGGTTTCTTTTCATGTCGTGGCAGATAATATTTGTGTTGGATATGGTAGCCTATGCCGAGGCTGATGAAGTCGGCCTTGATGTCGTATGTGGTAAACGAAAGGGTGGCAAACAGGTTGTCGGTGAAGTAGTAGCGCGCTGCTACTTTTTGGTAGAACAAGAAGGCGCTTTTTGGGATGGGTGCGTTGTTGCGGATGCCGATGTTGAACATGAAACTCACGCGGTCGAGCATCATCTCGTAGGAGACAAGGCCTCCTATCTTCAGGAAGTCGCGAAACCTGGTCCAGTCGGGATGCAATGCCTTGGGCGATGGGTCGTAGATAAGGTCGAGGCCTGCTCCAAGACGGTCGCGTTCAGTGAGTTGCACCATGACGTTGGCGGTAATGTTGTGGACAAAGTAATACTGGTGGGTGCCATATTGCTGGCTCATATCCTTGAATCCGAGGGTGTATTGGTAGTCGGTGACGAAGTGCCGCTTGCCGTCAAACTCAAAGAGATAGTTCTTGGGTCGCAATCTGTAGTCTATCAGGTTTTTGGGAGGTTTTAGATACCAGGAAAACCCTGTTGCGACACTGAAGATATTGATGCCCATGTTGGGGGTGCGGATGGCACCGTTCGAAAAATGCGTTAGCCCGAAGGAGGTCACCCAATGCAAGCGGTCGATGATGCGCTGGCGGTATTCAAACGAAAGGTTGATGGCGGCGTTGAAATGCGAGCCGATGGCGTAGTTGTGGTAGTTTTCTTTGGGGTCGAATTTGTTGGTGAGATACGACAAGCCCACGCCCAGCTTGAAGGTCAGCTTGCTGCTTTCGTTGGGGATGATGGGGAAGTTGATGAACGGATAGAGGGCAAACACGCGGCCCAGCTCAGCTGAGATGCTGTCGTTGCGGAAGCTTGAGTAATAGAAGGTAAGCCCGATGGAGGGGTAGTCGTGTACCACCTCCCAGCGGTGTTGGCCGTAGGTGTTGTGGTGCAGCGATAGTTCGTAGGCGGGCGCGTGCATGCTGTAGCGCCCCAAGGCACTGTGGTACTGGTCGTTTTGGAAATACAAATAGCCATAATGCACCCGTGCCTCAAGCTCATAGTTCTTGTGGCTCGGCTGGGCTTTCGCTGACATTACACCTATTAATAATAATAGGAGCGTCGCGGCCATGCTATGGAGAATTCGTCTTTCCATTGAGGTTGCAAAGGTACGAAAAATTCCTTATTTTTGCAGCCGAAAAGAGCAACATACTATGGACGAAAGACTACAAGCCTTCAAACGATTGTTAGACATCATGGATGCTGTGCGGGCGGGTTGCCCGTGGGACAGCACCCAAACCATTCAAAGCCTGCGTCATCTCACCATCGAGGAGACTTACGAACTGAGTCAGGCCATCCTTAACGACGACCTCAACGAGGTGAAAAAGGAACTCGGCGACCTGATGCTCCACATCGTTTTCTATGCCAAGATAGGGCAGGAGAAGGGTGCCTTTGATATTGCCGATGTGCTCAATGGCATTTGCGACAAGATGGTGGTGCGCCATCCGCATATCTTTGGCAACGAACATGTTGAGAATGCTGAACAAGTGGAACAGAATTGGGAGAAGATTAAGCTGGAGCGCGAGCACAACCGCAGCGTTTTGGGCGGTGTGCCTGATGGTTTGCCCTCTTTGCTGAAGGCCTACCGTATGCACCAGAAGACGGCAGGCGTGGGTTTCCGCTGGCCCGATGCCGAACAGGCCTGGCAGAAAGTGGAGGAGGAGAAGGCGGAGCTTTTTGAAGAATTGCAGAAGCCCGGCAACACGGCTCGCATTGAAGAGGAATACGGCGACTTGCTCTTCGCCCTTGCGGCCTACGGCATCTATATCGGCGTGAATCCCGACGATGCGTTGGAGAAGACCGACAAGAAGTTCCGCGAGCGTTTCGCCCACGTCGAGCAGCGTGCCCGCGAGCAAGGCAAAGGTGTGCAGCATCTTACGCTTGAGGAGATGATTGCTTACTGGAAAGAAGCCAAATCGCCTCACGCCGACCCCAAAGGCTCTTAGGAAGGGTCCGTTCGTTCTCCCGCTTTGCGCGTTCCCCCTTTCAGAGGGGGGTAGGGGGAGTCAAAGAAAAGTTCCCCATCATGCTTCATACTTCAATGTTTTTGTTTATTATTGCACCGAAATAACAATAGCCATGACAGCAATCGAATTCTCTAAACTAAAAAAATGCCCTTCCCCTTGCATCAAATAAAAAATTATTATATTTGCAGCGCAATTTCTGCACTTTTGTGAACTCAACACAAACAACTTAAATACTAACTAAAATTCTAACAAAATGAAGAAAGTGTCTTTACTTATTGCGATGATTGCCTTTGTTTGTGGCAATGCTTTCGCTCAGTTTAGCTACGATTTTACTGGCTGCCCAGCGGGTGCCAAAGTGGCTCAAACATTAGGTTTGCCTTGGACTACTTGGAGTGATGCTCCTGGCGGATCCGAAGACGGCGTTTTTGGAGAAGTTGACGGCAATATGGCCGCTTACTTTACCTACGGCGTTGACCAAGTTGTTGCTCTCGGTGAGAAGACCACTGGAGTTTACGACATTGAATTCGATATTTATATCGAAGAAAACTACATGGGTTATTTCAACATCATGCACCATCATCCATGCAACAGTGACCAAGCTATCCAAGTTTACCTGCAAGCTACTAACACAGGTAATTCTGGAGACCCAACGACTATGTCGGACGGACATGGTTCGGTTCACGCTGGTGGTCATCAGGCTGTTGATTTGCCTTGCTATTGGAACGACTGGATGCACTTCAGAATTCACGTCGATTGCGACACCGATGTTGCCGAACTCTATTTTGATGGCACTTTGATGCATACTTGGCAATGGAGTCTTGATAGCTTTGGACAAGAAGGCTACAGCGACAGAACCCTCGGTGGTATCGACTTCTTCCCTCCTGAAACTGCTGCCAACTCCAGATTCTATGTTGACAACGTAGTGTTCACTCCCCAGGGCGGCGAGCAAGAACTCATTGGTGAATCCTTCGAGGAATACACCGTGGGCAACAAGATTGCTGCGGAAGCCGTTGCCGCTGGCCACGACTGGTGGACTACCTGGACCAATAATCCTGGTGGTTCCAACGATGGTACTGTCTCCAACGATTACGCCTCTGAAGGCAATAACTCTGGCTATTTCACCAACGCTACCGACCAAGTGCTGCTGCTTGGCGACTATGAGACTGGCGTTTACGACCTGAGTTTTGATATTTACACTCCTGCCGGCAAGGATGGTTATTTCAACATCCTTCATACTTTCCCCGCTTCAGAAAATGGCGACTGGGCCATGCAAGCCTATTTTAATGCTGAGTCTGATGAGACCAACAACGAGATGTGGCACAGCACGGGTCACGGTTCGGTTCATGCCGGCGGCGCCTTGGTGGCCGACCTGCCTTGCGTCGAAGACGAATGGATGAACGTTCGCGTCCACATCGATTGCGACATTGATGAAGCCACTTTGTTCTTCAACGATCAGGAATTTTACACTTGGCAATGGAGCTTGGGCAGTTTCGGTGACGAAGGTACTAGAGTGATCGCTGGTGCCAACTTCTTTGGCCCTTTGGCTACTTCACAATTCTATGTCGACAACATCCACTTCACGAGAATCGGTGGCGAAAGTGCCCCCTCGATGGTGGTGAGTTCCGATGCCATCTATCAAGAGCTTGAAGAAGATGAAGTGACGAATCAAACATTCATCATCTCAAATGAGGGTAACTCCATTGGCGATTGGTCGGGTTATATCGATTTTGGTCAAGGTGAAGGTGGAACCCAACAACAAGAGATTTACTATGACAACGGTGAGCCTACCAACCTTACGGGTCTTGTGACTGCCAACTTCATGCAGATTGCCAATAAATTCACTGTTGCATCTTATGGCGGAGCAGTGATGGGAACCAAACTGAAGAGTGTTAGTTATTTCGTTGCAACAGACTCCAACGGCATTTTGGGTATGACGGGCGACCTTTACTTGCGTGTTTATAAGGCTGGTACTAATGGTTTACCTGGTGAACTTCTTGGCGAAGTCATCATTCCTGAAAACCAAATTGTTCAGAATGACTGGAATACTGGCACCTTCGCTGAAGATATTTGGCTGACTGGTTACGATGTGTTTGTTGCTGCTGGTTTCCAACAGATTGATGGTGGCTATCCTGTCGTGTTTGACAATGGCACTATGGTTCCTGGTGTCAGGTATCTGTCGGTTGGAGATGGCAATTCATGGTCATTGGTTGATGATATCTGGGATAGCCAATACAACTTCTGCCTCCATGCTGTATGCGAAGGCACTCCTATCCCTGGTAGCTGGGTTTCTATGAACAAGAATAATGGCTCCATACTCGGTGGTAACGATGACGAAATCACTTTGACATTTAACACCGTTGGTTTGAGCAACGGAGAAGAACACAACGCTGTTTTGCTCATTAACACAAATGATGTTGAAAACCCTGAGTTCAACATTCCGATTACCCTGAAGGTTGGTGTTGATGGCGTTGAAGAGACTGTTGCTCAACTGGCCAGCATCTATCCTAACCCTGCCTCTTCGCAGGTCACTCTCGATGGCGACAACCTGAGCGCCGTGGCCATCTACAATGTGGCTGGTCAGCTCGTCCGCATCGAGCAACTTGGCGGTGTCAACACCCTCAACCTCGACCTTGAGGCTGGCGTCTACTTCTTCAGCATCTACGACAACAATGGCAACAACAGCGTGCAGCGCGTTGTCATCGTGAAGTAATTCCTGAATAGGTTTGTAATAAAATGGCCGCTCCTTGTGGGCGGCCTTTTTATTATATAGGGGCTACGTCAGAGCTATGTCGACGCTACGTCGACGCTACGTCGATGCTACGTCGATGCTACGTCGGAGTTGCGCAAAAGGCGAACAAAAGGGGAGTAAAAGGGGAGTAAAACCAATAGAATGCAATAGACTTATTATGAGGCCATTAGAAAATGGGCTTTTTTCTCGTTTTATCGACTGAAATTTAAGAAAAAATGGCTATTTTTGCAACGCATAACGACCTCCCGGTCTTTGAATCTTAATTCTTGAATCTACTATGAAATACAACAGAGTACTATTGAAACTCAGCGGCGAGGCCCTCATGGGCAGCCAGCAATACGGCATCGACCCGCAACGACTGAACGACTACGCCGACGAAATCATCGAGGCTGCACAAGCAGGTGTGCAGATTGGTATCGTCATCGGCGGCGGCAACATCTACCGCGGTCTGCAAGGTGCCTCAAAGGGCATGGACCGCATACAAGGCGACTATATGGGCATGCTCGCCACCGTCATCAACTCGATGGCCATGCAATCGACCCTGCAAAGCAAGGGGCAAAAAGCCACCCTGCTGGCTGGCCTCTACATCGACCGCATCGCCGATACGATGAGCAGCGCCAAAGCCTGTCGCCTGTTGGAAGAAGGTCATATCGTTGTGATGGGTGCCGGCACTGGTAATCCTTTCTTCACTACCGATACGGGCTCAGCCCTCCGCGCTGTAGAAATCAAAGCCGACATTATCCTGAAAGGCACCCGTGTGGACGGCATCTATACCGCCGACCCCGAGAAAGACCCCACCGCCACCAAGTTTGAACAAATTACCTACGACGAGGCCTACCAGCGCAACCTGAAGGTGATGGACATGACGGCCTTCACCATGTGTAAGGAAAACAATATGCCGATGTACGTCTTCGACATGAACTCGCGTGGCAACTTGATGAAGGTTTTGCGCGGCGAGAACATCGGCACTTTGGTGACGAAATAAACCTACAGCTTGTAGTAGCTTCCCAAAATCCTGTCGAACCATCGGGCCGGCAGGATTTTTTTCAGCAGTACCGAAAGACGTTGCTCCAGCGAGGCTATCACATAGCCGTCGCGCGGATGCTTCTTGCGGATGATTCCGCTGATTTTCCGGGCCAGGACATCAGGCTTCAAGCCACCGGTTTCATCGTGCTCCACCTTGTTGATGGCCTCGCCATAGAGGGGATAGGCTTCCAAAGCGGCTTCGTCAGTCACCTTTTTGCGGCTGCCCGTAAATCCTGTGCTGAAATCGCCCGGACGCAGCACCACCACTTTGATGCCTAAGGATTTGACTTCTAAGCGCAAGGCTTCGCAATAGCCCTCGATGGCGAATTTGCTGGCAGAATAGAAACCTTGGAATGGCAGCCCCATCAGTCCCCCGATGGAGCTGAGGGCGATGATTTTTCCCTCGCCTTGCTTACGCATATAGGGCAACACGGCATCGACGCAATTGACGAGCCCCATGAAATTGGTGTCCATTTGCATACGGATTTCTTCCTCGGTGGCAAACTCCAATGGCCCACCGATACCCATTCCGGCGTTGTTGACCAGGATGTCGATACGCCCTTCTTTTTCTACGACTTTACTGATGGCACGGGAAACCGCCTGCTTGTCGCGGACATCGAGGTTAAGGTAATTCACAAGGGGCAAAGCTTCCACAGTGCGGCGTACTGTGCCGTAAACCGTATGCCCTTGCTGTGAGAGGAGCCGCGCTGTTTCAAGTCCGAAGCCCGACGAGACACCTGTGATAAGGATAACCATTATGAGATGACTCCTGCGTCCTTGAAAGCCTTGGTGATTTTTTCCACTGCTATATCGACCTGCTCAAAGGAGTGCGTCGCCATTAGGGCGAAGCGAATCATGACATCCTCTTCGGGTACGGCGGGCGCAATGACGGGAGTGACGAAGACGCCGTCTTCCAAAAGCCTGTTGCACAGCCAGAAGGCCTTCTCGGAATTACGGACCAGCAGGGGAATGATAGGCGTGCAACTGTGACCCGTGTCGAAACCGCGTTCCTGGAACTGCTTGCGGGCGTAGTCGCTCACATTCCAGAGATGCTGTATGCGTTCCGGCTCGTTGAGCATGATGTCGATGGCTTTGCTTACCGAAGCCACATTCGACGGCGGCATGCTGGCACTGAAAATCAGCGAACGGGCGTTATGCTTCAGGAAGTTGATGGTGTCGAAATCAGCGGCGATGAAGCCTCCCAGAGAGCCAAACGACTTGGAGAAGGTGCCCATGATGAGGTCAACCTTGTCGGTCAGGCCGAAATGATCGGCAGTGCCACGGCCTTGGTGACCCAGCACACCCAGGGCATGAGCGTCGTCGACCATGATGCTGGCATCGTATTGCTCAGCCAGTTCCACCAGGCGCGGCAAAGGCACTATGTCACCTTCCATTGAGAATATGCCATCCGTAACGATAAGCTTGACAGAGTCGGGGTTGCAGAGCTTCAACTTGGATTCAAGGTGGTCCATGTCGTTATGGTTGTATTTCCAAACTTTGCCAAACGAGAGGCGGCTGCCTTCGATGATGGAAGCGTGGTCGAGACTGTCTAAAAGCAGGTAGTCGTTGCGGCCGCAAAGGGCTGAAACGACACCGAGGTTGACTTGGAAACCCGTGCTGAAACATACCGCTTGTTCCTTGCCTACCAACTTGGCCAGTTTCTCTTCCAACTCAACATGGATGTCGAGCGTGCCGTTGAGGAAACGGGAGCCGGAGCAGCTGGTGCCATATTTCTTGATGGCTTCGATGGCTGCTTCCTTCAGGCGTGGGTCGTTGGCAAGGCCGAGATAGCTGTTGGAGCCAAACATCAGCACGTCTTTCCCGGAAATTCTCACCACCGTGCTTTGCTCAGACTGAATGGGCTTATAGTAAGGATAGATGCCTTTTGCCTTGGCTTCCTGTGGAGCCCTGTATTTCGCACAGTTCTTTTGTAACAGGTTAGTACGCATATATGTCTTTCCCTTATTTGGAATTAAGGTGCAAAGTTCGTAAATTTCAGCATACGAAACCCAAAAAATTGGAAAAAAATGCTTTTTGGCGGAAATTATACCTAATTTTGCGACTTCAATAAGAAGACCATGAGAAAGCATCATTTGCGAAAGCCACATAATAAAACAAATCAAAGGCTGGATTATATTATGCTGATTGCCATTATGTTGGTGGCATCGGTGTTGAGGCTGTGGAAACTTGGGCAGGTGCCCTTCATGCATGATGAGTTCAGCGCTTTGCTGCGCACCCGTTTCGACAACTTCCATGATTTCATCCAACAAGGCATCATGCCCGACAGCCATCCTGTAGGAGTGGAAGCTTTCCTGTGGTTGTGGGTTCGCGTTTTCGGCTGGAGCGAGTTTTGGGTCAAGCTGCCTTTCGCGCTGATGGGCATCGGCTCCGTATACCTTATTTATTTAATAGGGCAGCAATGGTTCAACCGCAAGGTGGGCCTGTTTTCGGCGGCTTTCTTTGCGGTCAGCCAGTTCACCGTGTTTTACAGTCAGTTGGCGCGACCCTATTCAGCCGGGTTGTTTTTTGTCCTGCTGATGGCTTGGTTTTGGCATAAAGTCGTTTTCGGGACGAAAGCAACGACGAGGGATTATGTTGGCTTTGCCCTTTCAGCCTGGGCGTGTTCTCTCATCCAGTATTTCTCCATCGCTCAGGCGGGACTGATTTTTCTGACGGGATTGTTTTTCCTGCCTAAGGAAAGACGCAAGGCCTATTGGCTCAGTGGGATAGGGGCGGTCGCCTTGTTTGCCCCCACGCTGCCCATCTTCTATCAGCAGCTCTTTGTCAGCGGCAGCATAGGAGGCTGGCTGGCAAAGCCGAAAACCACGTTCCTCACCGATTTCATCCAGTATACGATGAACTACTCCGGCTTGTTCATGTTTGCCGTTGGGGTCATTATCCTGCTTCCGTTTATCCTTGGGCGGCGCGACAAGAGTCGCAATCCCTTGCGCTGGGCAGGCCTGGTTTGGTTCGCTGTCATCTTCCTCCTCGCTTACGGCTATTCCTTGCTCCGCGAACCTATCTTGCAGCAAAGCACCCTGATTTTCAGCTATCCTTTTGTGATTATCGTGGCGTTCTCGCTGTTCAAGGGTCGCACGCTGTCGGCTTGGCATACGGCCTTGGTGGTGGCGGTCATATTGTTTGCCGGTGTGACCTCGTTGGTGATGACCCGACGCCATTACGATTTGGTGTATCATCAGGGCTTCGACCAGATTGCCGTAAGGATGCAGGAGGACAGGAACCAATTTGGCGGCGACATCCAGTTTGCCACCCGCACCGAGATAGGCGAAGCCGCCGAGTTTTACCAACAGAAGACCGATGTGGAAAACCGTGTTGTCTTCAATCGCTACAGCAACTTGGGCGAATTCCATGATTGGCTCGCGCAACACCGCGATACTCCTATGCTGGGCTTTGGCTGGACGGATTACGTCAATCCCGTTTGGGAAGTGACCGCCGTGGGCAACTATCCATATGTTGTCAGTCAAAAAGACTGGTTCACTTCACGTTACTTGACCTTGAGCAAACATGACATAGAAGGCAGCGAATACGTGCTGACGGCTTTGGATGAGGCTCCGTGCGCCTATGTGGAGGGTCAGGAGTGGGGTAGGGCAAGCACCTTCAGCTGCGACTCGTTGCCCGACGATATAGAAGCCTTGGGCGTTGTCGCGCGTTTCAGGAATGAATCGGAAGTCAACGATGTGATGCTCGTTATCGAGTTGCGCGATGCCGCCACCGACAGCATTGTCCTTTGGCACAGCTCGCAGGCCGGGGAAGGCCGTTTTGATGCTGGCGACAATGTGGTTGTTGACGCCGTCATTTTCGGCGAAGACCTCTCGCCCAAGGGGAAAACCATCAAGACATATCTTTGGAACCAGGGGAAGAAACCATTGGTTCTGAATGAGATGAGTTATTATATTACGCATAAGAGCCGAGTCTTGACAGGACTATACGATCCGCTCAATTAGAAATTTGGCAGGATATTTGAATAGAAAAACAAAAAACTTTTATTTTTGCACCCAAATTCAAACGACTATGACAGAAGATTCTCAATTTGTATTAGACGAAGCCACTGAGAGCATGGACAACACCATCAAGCACTTGGAACACGAATTCCAGGGCATCAGGGCAGGAAAAGCCAGTCCGGCCATGCTGAACGGCGTAATGGTTGAATACTACGGCACGACGGTGCCTATCGAGCAGACCGCCAACATCGGCTGCACCGACGCCCGCATGATTGTGGTGCAACCCTTCGACAAGAGCGCATTGAACAACATCGCCAAGGCCATTATGAATGCCAACTTGGGCTTTAATCCCATCAACAACGGCGAGATTCTTCGTATTGCCGTCCCCGCTTTGACGGAGGAACGCCGCCGCGACTTGGTGAAGCGCACCAAGAATGCCGCCGAGGAAGCCAAGGTGGGCATCCGAGGCATCCGCCGCAATGCCAACGACGACGCCAAGAAGCTGGAAAAAGACACTATTTCCGAGGATGAGTCGAAGCTCCTCCAGGAAGAAATCCAAAAGCTGACGGACAAGTACATCAAGAAAATCGACGACCTCACCGAGCTGAAGTCGAAGGATATTTTGACGGTGTAATTGAATAAGAGAACAAAAAGAAAAGCTCCTCAACGAGGCGCTTTTTTTATTCTTCACAAACGATGCATTAGGATTTCCCTGTTGCAGTTGTTGCAGTTTTTTTCGAGGGGTGCTGCTGGCGCAGGAGTGTCCCTGTCCCAAGTGTCCCACTGTCCCCCTCCTGGGACGGTGGGACACCCCGGGACAGCGGGACAGGGACAGCATCGGGACACCCTCAAATCTGGTCTTTCTCCGACCTTTTCTCAGAGCAACTCCCACCCCGCCTCCGTCGGCCTCCAAGGATACGCCAATGTAACTCCAATGTAACTCCAATGTAACACTGACCTAACACCGACTTACCTATCACTCGCGATTCGCGTCGTTGCAGAAACGACCGACCTACAGAAACGGCACCATATAGGCAGGTAGCATCGTGGTTTGTTCGTCTTTGGACAAGTCCTTGGTATAGACTAGGTAACGCCATTTAATCCTTGAGGAGTACTTCTTGCAAAACTCATCAAGCGATTTGTGGGATTTATGTCCCGAAGACTTCACTTCTATCGGGCAAATCTTCGCTCCACGCGAGAGCAGGAAGTCAATCTCATAGTAGTGTTTCTCATCGCGTGGCCAGGTATGGTAATACAGTTCGTTGCCCGCTGCCGCCAGCATTTGCGCCACGAGGTTCTCATAGACATAACCCATGTTGGCAGGCAACTTGTCGGCCAGCAGTTTCTCGTAGATGATGTTCTCCGTGAAGCTCTTGTCCCAAAATGCAAGGGTAACGAACAAGCCAGTGTCGCCCACAAATATTTTGAAATGCTCCAAATTCTTTGTCGGACCCATCCCCACATTGGGGTCGTCGGAGTGATACACCATATTCACCGTCTTGCTGTCCTCGACAGCTTTTATTAGCTCTGCCAGCTTCTCGTTGTCCACTTTGCCCAACACGGAATAGGGCACATAGCGGGTCACGTTGCGGCTCAACTGACCGGGAATGGAGCGGAGTATTAAAGAGGCTCTTCCCGAGGGGTCTATCTTCAGGAAGTCGTCCTCGTACAGCTTCAGTATGCGACGCTTCACCTGATCTACCTTGCTGAAATTCTTGGTGTCAAGATAGGCACATACGGCTTGCGGCATGCCGCCTACCAGCATGTAGAGTCGCAGGTTGCGTGCAGCATCGCGGTGAGCGGGTCCCAATCCGTGTTTCGCATCCCAAAACTGCCGCAGCAACGGGATGGTGGCCTCGTCGCCCAATGCCCAGAGGAACTCTTCGTAGTCCATCGGATACATCTGTATGCGGTCTTCCTCGCTGGGAATGGTGATACCCTCGGTGTTTTTTTTGATGCTGATGAGCGAGCCCGTCTCGATATAGTCGTAGCGACCATCCTCTACCAAATATTTGATAGTCACGGAAGGAATCTGAATCCACCTCGGCTTTCTTCTCCTCAATCACCTTCAGCAGGTATTGCCCGTACTGGTTTTTGAGCATCGGTTGGGCCAACTCCCGCATCTTCTCTTCAGTAATCCAGCCGTTGCGGTAGGCGATGCCTTCAAGACAGGCAATCTTCAAGCCTTGACGCTTCTCGATGACCTCCACAAAGGTGGATGCCTCCGAGAGGCTGTCGTGCGTTCCCGTGTCGAGCCAGGCAAAGCCCCTGCCGAACACCTGCACTTTCAGTTCCCCGTCCTTCAGGAACTCCTGATTGACGGTAGTGATTTCTAGTTCACCACGGGCAGAAGGCTTGATGTGCTTGGCAATCTCGACTACCTTATTGGGATAGAAATAGAGACCCGTTACAGCATAGTTGCTCTTGGGTTCCTTGGGTTTCTCCTCAATGCTGAGGCAGTTGCCATGATTGTCGAATTCGGCCACGCCGTAGCGTTCAGGATCGGACACCCAGTAGCCGAAAACGGTGGCCTTGTGATGCTCCTCCACATCTCTTACGGCATTTCTCAGCAGTCCCGTAAAACCTGCACCGAAGAAGATATTGTCGCCCAGCATGAGGCAGGCACTGTCGTTGCCGATGAACTTTTCACCGATGATAAAGGCTTGCGCAAGTCCATCTGGTGAAGGCTGTTCGGCATATTCAAAGCGGACGCCATAGTCCGAGCCATCGCCCGGCAGTGATGTTTGGTGTTATTTGTTCTTTGCAATTGCAATAGTACAACTTTTTTCTGAAATGGCAACATGATTGTCATTCTGGCCATGATATGGCTAACTGCTCAAGGAGCACCGGAATAATTGCGCAGCAGTTATTGTGCTTCCCGATTCTTACCATGACAAGGTTCTTGTCGGGGTTGACGTAAAGCACCTGGTTGCAGATGCCCAACGCATAATAGCCGGAATGCTCTGGACGTATGTAGCCTTCGTAGTTCACATTATACCAGTTGAAGTGATAGCCGATGTTGGTGGAATCGAAGTCGATGGTCTGGTGTATCCATTCCTCGCTCACAATACGCTTGTCGTCCCACATACCATTATGCAAATACAGACGGCCTATTTTGGCGAGGTCTTTTATGGTGGTCGTTATGCCGCCGAAGGTGTGTGCCACATCGTGTTCACGGCTGTCGATGTTGATGAGTGCGGGATGCTCCATGCCGAGCGGCTTCCACACTTTCTCGCTGAGATAGTCAGCATAACGCTTGCCGGAGGCACGCTCGATGACAACACCGAGGATGGCCGCAGTCATGCTTTCATAGCGGCGCTGGGTGCCAGGTTCACAGCGGAATTTCAGCCCTTCTATCTGCTTCATAATGTCGTGTCCGTAATTCAACTTGGCCATCGCGTTAAGGTATTTCAACTCTTTCCAGTTGAATTCGTATACGTCGTCAAAATCCAATCCGCTCTTCATATCGAGTAGATGACGGATGGTCAGTTTCTGCCACATCGGGTCTTTCTTCTTCAGCTCCGGCAGATAATCGGTAACGGGGTCGTCGATACTGTGGATGTAACCGTCATCAACTGCAATGCCGCACATTAGCGATGTGATGGATTTGGAGACGGAGAAGATAGTGGCCAAGCGGTCGCTAGAAAAATCACCACAGTATTTTTCGTAAACGATGCTGTCGTTATGGATGATGAGCCATCCCTGCGTGGTACTTGCCGACTCCATCTCTTTCCCGAAGGCCTTGCTTTCGCAATGAGGCTGGGTGAAACGCAGCGTGTCTATCCAATCGGCTCGTTTGCCGTAAGGGAATTGGAATGTCTGCTCGCCGCAGGTTATCGTATCGTGTTCGCGCCGCTCGAAACTGAAGATATTGGGGCCATTCTTGCCATCAGTCTTCAGCCCCCTTACAATTGCACAAGATGACATGAGTGTTACGAGGATAGCGAGCGAGAGAAACCAAAAGCCCTTCTTTAATACAGTCTTTCCCATAAAAGTAAAGTTACAAGTTGATTTTTTT
>JAILDR010000135.1 GCA_024689285.1 Bacteroidales bacterium
CAATAACGCATTGGGCAAACCGCTAGCTTTTAAGTGAATAAATAGAACCCACCTATAGAAGTATGAAACTATTCAAGAAAAAGAACTGGGCATACTACCTGTTTCTGTTTGGCGTATTTTCCTTGGCATTTTTCCTTGTAAGAATACTGTTCGACCATGACGGACTACGCAGTGCTGTTATTGGCGGATTGGTAAGCGGAGTTGTCTTTGCCATCCTTTGGTGGTTTCTCGACCAAGGCCACGAGCAGATAAAGTCCTCAGCCAAGGAAGACGAAGCCGAGCGCAAGCGCAAGGAATAACCCGTGGCGAAACATCCCCCGCCGAAAGATTGATGCATAACATATTCAGACAATGAAGAAGATATTTTTGTTCGGCGCTATGGTGTGCGCCCTCGGAATGATGTCCGCCTGCAAGAGCGGGACAACAAACGATGCCGCTGCCGACACTATAACATCCGACACAATGACAGAAAACACCGACAGCATCATTTCGAGTTCCGAAACCACACCCGTCGACACCATTCCTGATGAGCAGAACGATGGGGTTGTGAGCAAAGCCATTGACATCACCCTGCCGCTTTACACGTTCAAAAGCCAAGAAGTACACGACAAACTGCAGCAAATCGTTGGTGGATGGAAGGACGACTATAGTGCGCTTGAAATCACCTTTTGGCCGACGGTGGACACAATAACCGCCCGTTATGCCGAGGACACAATCCACTATGGCTACAATCTCATGGTGAACTCGGTGCATTACGGTTATCATGGCAACGCATACGAGGACATTACCAGCACGGTGGCTGGCTGCTGTATGATTGGAAAGAAGTTCTGCTACATCCAAAACAGATTGACAAGAGACCGCCTGTTTACGAAAACTACCGAGAGAAAGCACCACACGGTTTATTCAACCTATACAGTCTGCCCTTGCACGGAATACGAAGACTATTTTCTGCTTGGCGATGATGACAACATGGACCATCTTTCCTTTGATTACAAGAGACTGCACGGCATGACTATTCCAAACAGATAAATCACTACCTGCGCCAGCCACAAACGGTTTTGAAAAACGGCTGCCATCCTTCGTTCCACAAGGTCGCGGGGCATACCAGCGGACGGCAATAGCAATGAAAACAGAAAACCAATGAACATCTCCGTCTTCTGCCTTTCGTTCTCCGCTTGACTTCGTCTACGTACCTTCAATTCGGAAGAACAAATGCATTTGCTCTTCGCTCATATTTCGGTACTACCGCTATCGAAAGTCCACTGGACCTCCTTCACACTGGACCTCCTTCAAACTGGTGCGTGGGCTCGTGCCGGTGATTGGGTGCTATTGTGGCATCTCCTTCTCCGGCTGAAGCTTCCGACACGACTCACGCGGTGGCGGGCACTTGGATGCTATTGTGGCATCTCTCCGAGATGCTGGATAGGAGAGGGGAGAGACATACCCCACATGGCGCAGCTTTTCAGCTGCTTATGTGGGGTTGTTCACTGCTATTAAATTTGATTTTTAAGGTGTTCACTTCCCATTCGGGGTATTGCACGCTTGCGGCGTGGTTGCACCTCTTCGAGGTAGATGGAAGTGGTTTTTGATGGCGGTTGCCGGTGGGTTTGGACGCTTGGGGGTTGGCGATTGTGTCGCTTAGGGATTGGCGGGTTGCCCTTGAAATATGGTTGGTACTTGGGCGCTTAGGGGTTGGCGATTGCGTCGATTAGGGTTTGATAGGTTGCCCTTGAAAGTGGGGAACTTTCAAGGGTGGCTCTGGTGAGCCAGATGCCGGCTAGCGGCATCTTCTCCGCGACGCTTGCGTCGCTATCGACAGAGCATCACTGGTGCTCTGTCTTCACGTTCAAGGGGTCTTGAGTACAATCCTTTTTGGTAAAAACGCGGAATTGATTCCTTGATTTTTGGTAAAAATGAGGAATTGATTCCTTGAATTTTGGTAAAAACGCGGAATTGAATGAAAAAAATCGTATATTTGCAACAAAAAACAGAGTGGATATGATACAGCGGAAATTATATGACAGGATTAAGAATCAGTTGTTTAAAGGCAAGGCCATCATCCTTATCGGAAGCCGGCAAACAGGCAAAACGAGTCTTTTGCAACAACTTTTTGAGAACAATCCGGATGTTTTGTGGCTCAACGGGGACGACATCGGGGTGCAGGGAATGGTGTCGAATATCAACACCGAGCAGTGGCGTATGCTTTTGAGCAACAAGAAAGTGCTTGTCATCGACGAGGCGCAGCAGATTCCCGAGATAGGGCTGCGCATGAAGCTGGTCACCGACCAGCTGAAGGAGGTCCAGCTGATAGCCAGCGGCAGCTCCTCCTTCGAACTCGCCAACCGGCTCAACGAGCCTCTGACGGGGCGCAAGGTGGAATACAAACTGTATCCGCTCTCCTATGCGGAAATGGCCGGACACCACGGTCTTCTCGCCGAGCATAGTCTGATTGGCCACAGGCTTGTGTACGGCTATTATCCGGAGGTGGTCACTTCTCCGGGCAACGAGAAGGAGGTGCTGAGAATGCTTACCGACAGCTATCTTTACAAGGATGTGCTGATATTTGGAGGCATCAAAAAAAGCGACAAAATCATTTCTTTGCTGCAGGCTTTGGCTTTCAAGGTCGGCTCCCAGGTGAGTTACTCGGAGCTCTCCGCCACCGTCGGCATCGACGGAAAGACCGTGGAGTCGTACATCGATATCTTGGAGAAGTCCTACATCGTCTTTCGGCTGCCCTCTTTCAGCCGCAACTTGCGGAACGAGCTGAAACACAGCCGCAAAATTTATTTCTATGACAACGGAGTCCGCAATGCTCTGATATCCAATTTCGCCCCTGTGGGTCAACGGACCGATACGGGTGCTTTGTGGGAGAATTTTGTCGTGTCGGAGCGGGTCAAGTGCAACGAATACAACAGACGTTGGTGCAACAGTTATTTTTGGCGCACTCACAAGCAAAAGGAGATTGATTATATCGAGGAGTGTGACGGCCGGCTATATGCCTACGAGTTCAAATACAACCCCCGCAAAGCCGCCGTGGAGCCGAAGGATTTTGCCGAAGCCTATCCGGACGCTTTGTTCAAAGAGATCACTCCTTCCAATATCGAGGAGTTCATACTGAATTAGATGCCCGGATTCATTTGCATGATATAGAAATATGAAAAAGAAACCTTCGCCGGCGCCACAGAGGTCCCACATCTGGAAAAAGATCAAAAAACTGGATGTATGGATCTTCCTCGTTGTCATCGTCGCCCTTGCTATATGGGTGACACACGGAATAACAGCATTGCGACACGGGCGCAAATTGATAGAACAGGACCCTGTGCGAACGGAAGCCAGGATCATTGAAATAGGAAAAGCCG
>JAILDR010000146.1 GCA_024689285.1 Bacteroidales bacterium
GCCAATCCAGAAGCAGAAAAGACCGTCGTCTTTTCAGCCGGCGAAGGGATGAAGAAGGATTTTTCCTATAAGGAGGCTTCCGAACTCATCTCCAAAGTCAAGAAAATCGGTTTGACGCTCAACGCATTACAGAAAGCTCAAACTACTGCTGCCACAGCTGCCACAACTGCCACAACTACGAGCGACACGACTCCTCAAGCGGCAACGGTTGAAACGGGAAGCACCGAAACGCAACCTGACCCGATGACGCTCAATGGCCTTTTGACCAAATACGGCATCTATGGTATGCTCTCGCAATATGAGCGTCTGCTGAAGAAAGGCGAAAGAATCAAGGCCAAGAAGTTGGAAGACAAGATGTACGAAATCGAGAAAAAGGTGAGTGCCGACAAATCCATTCCAAAAAACCTGCGCGAGCGTTTCGTAAGCTATATCGAAAACAAAGAAGACGAAATCGAAGCCCGTTGCAGATGATAGGCTACCAGCCCATCGGCTGGAGCTTGTCTCACCAAGCCCATCGTCAATCCACACGCTTCCAGACATTCTTTCAGGATGTCGTGGAAGTAGTAGGCAACTGAACCTACAAAGCCTATCTTCATCGATTTGCAGTTCTTATAACGGAGCAGGGAGGCTTTCGTGAAATCATCAAAGCAGTTTCTTACCAAGGTGTGTATGAAAGGATAGTCTTGATGCTCACCGGCAAACCGGGCAAAAGAAGCCAGATATTTGGACGGCTGATCATCATGATACAAGTGTTGAATAAAGTCTTTCAACTCCAAATGGAAGGTTTCATCGAAGAGTTGGCGCAGGTCCTCGGGCATAAAGCCATAAAAATAGGCCTTCACCACTTCCCTGCCGATGTGCATGCCGCTGCCTTCGTCGCCCAGGAGATAGCCCAACGAGACGGCCCGCTCCGTGATATTTTCCCCGTCAAACACGCATGAGTTGGAACCTGTTCCCAAGATGCAGGCAATTCCTTCTTCGTGTCCCAAGAGAGCGTGACAGGCGGCCATCAAATCATGGGTGACGTGGATATCAGCATTAGGAAAATGGTCTTGGAACACCTCTTTTATCTTTTGGCAATTGTTGTCATTGCCGCAGCCAGTGCCATAATAATGGATGGATTCCACCTCCCGTTGTAGAGACGCAATGCCTTGCGTCTCCATGAGGGTCTCTAATCTCCGTATCGGGGAATAATTGGGATTGAATCCATCCGTAAAGAAACGCAGATTCACAGCGTCTCCTTCCACCAGGATCCACTCCATCTTTGTTGAACCGCTGTCAACGATTAATATCATGCGGTCACGGTTTCAGCAGGATTGCGTTTGATAAGCAAGGGATAACGCTCAGGATGACGGAGGCTATCGATTTCCAAATCAACATCCAAATTTGGCCACTCGATTGCCTCATTTCCACACATTTGAACATTCAAAACATCCTTGATAGAGGCATCGCGCATCCATGGAATACGATTATAGGACAAGAAATAATCCTGTCCACAGACACTAATCATAATGCCCTGCCCATTAATCATCAACACGTTTACTGATGTGTTGCTTGTATTGTTCTTTGAACCGTTCTCCATATTTCTCTACGAGTTTTTGTATTTCATTCAATTCATGTTTTGAAAAGCCGCTGTTCTTTGCCAATTCAACTTTTGGTTCCAACCAAAATTTGGCCTCATGGCCATCACCCAACACATGGATATGCATCCTTTCTTCCTCATTTGAGAAAATCTTGAACACATAGCCACTATCTCTACCAAAAACTGGACTCATTATTTCTTTATTTTTCTGCAAAAATAGACATTATTTTACTAATAGTCTACAAAACCAATACTTTTTATTAGTTTTGCACCCCAATTAAATCGAAATAGCAATGAGAAAATGGCGCATTGAAGACTCCGAGGACCTTTACAACGTGAAAGGCTGGGGCGGCAATTACTTTTCTATCAACGAAAAAGGTCACATGACGGTGACCCCGAAAAAAGGCTGCGTTTCCGTCGACCTACCCGAATTGGTTGACGAGCTGTCGCTCAGAGACGTTTCGGCTCCCATGCTGCTGCGTTTCCCCGACATCCTTGACGACCGTATCAACGAAATCGACTCCTGCTTCAAGGAGGCTGCAAAAGAATACGATTACAAAGGTCAAAACACGGTAGTGCTGCCCATCAAGGTAAACCAGATGCGCCCCGTGGTTGAAGAAATCGTGAGCCACGGCAAGAAGTTCAACATCGGTCTGGAAGCCGGCTCCAAGCCTGAGCTCCACGCCATCATTGCTCTCGGCACCGACTCCGACTCCATCATCATCTGCAACGGCTATAAGGACGAGGAATTCATCGAGCTGGCACTGCTTGCCCAAAAGATGGGACGTAAAATCATCATCGTCATCGAGAAACTCAATGAGCTGAGAATCACCACGAAAATCGCCAAGCGTCTGAAAGTCACGCCCAACCTCGGTGTGCGCATCAAGCTGGCCAGCTCGGGTGCAGGCAAATGGGAGGAATCGGGCGGCGACGGCAGCAAGTTCGGCCTCAATTCTTCCGAACTCCTCGAAGCCTTGGACTTCCTTGAAGAGCACGACATGAAGGACTGCCTGAAACTCGTTCACTACCACATCGGCAGCCAGGTCAGCAAGATCAAGAAAATCAACGTGGCCTTGCGTGAAGCGGCCCAGTTCTACGTGCAGCTCTTCAAGATGGGGTATAAGATTGAATACGTCGACATGGGTGGCGGTCTCGGCGTCGACTACGACGGCACCAGCTCCAGCAGCCCAAGCTCGGTCAACTACAGCATCCAGGAATATGCCAACAACGCGGTTTACACCATGGTGGAAGCCTGCGACAAGAACGAACTCCCCCACCCCAACATCATCTGCGAATCGGGACGCGCCCTCACCGCACACCACTCGGTGCTGATTTTCGAGGTGCTGGAAACCACTTCGCTGCCCAAATGGGACGATGACGAGGAGCCTGAGGAAGACGACCACCAGCTCATCAAGGAACTGTATGAATCGTGGGATGAACTGAACAAGAGTTCTTCCTTAGAGATATGGCACGATGCCCAGGAAATCCGTGAGGAAGCCCTCAACCTGTTCAGCCTCGGTCTCCTGGACCTCAAGTCGAGAGCCAAAATAGAGCGTCTGTTCTGGACCATCGCCCGCGAGGTGAACCACATCGCCAACGAACTGAAACGCGTGCCAGAGGACTTCACCTCACTGCCCAAGCTGCTGGCCGACAAATATTTCTGCAACTTCTCCTTGTTCCAGTCGCTACCCGACTTGTGGAGCATCGACCAGCTCTTCCCCATCATCCCGATCCAGAGACTTGACGAGAACCCCACCCACTTGGCCACCTTGCAGGACATCACTTGCGACAGCGACGGAAAAATCACCAACTTCGTCGCCAAGTCGACGCAACACACCATACCGCTGCACACCTTCAGCGACAAGGAACACTACTACATCGGCGTGTTCCTCGTGGGTGCCTATCAGGAAATCCTGGGTGACTTGCACAACCTCTTTGGCGACACCAACGCCGTTCACATCTCGGTGGATGAGAAAGGCTACTACATCGATCAGGTCATCGACGGCGAGACCGTGGCCGACGTGCTGGAATATGTGCAATACAGCCCCAAGAAACTCGTCCGCGCGGTAGAGACCTGGGTCACCAAGTGCGTCAAGGACGGCAAAATCACCGTCGAGGAAGGCAAAGAGTTCCTTTCGAACTATCGCTCGGGATTGTATGGGTACACCTATCTGGAATAAATGAAAAAAAGGAGCTTGAGCTCCTTTTTTCATTTATGCAAACATCTTGTCGATAACGTCCTTATATTTTGCGATAATCACTTTGCGCTTGGCTTTCAGTGTCGGGGTCAGTAGGCCGTTGCCTACGCTCCATTCATCGGCAAGCAGCACCTGCTTCTTGACCTTCTCGGTCTCGCCCAAGCCCTTGTTCAGCTCATTCACCTCATTGGCGAAGCGCTTCAGCACCTCGGGGTTCTTGATCATCTCCTCGTTGGTGGTGTAAGGAATCTTCTCTTCGGCGCACCAGGCCTTCAGGTCGGCAAAGCTCGGGATGATGAGGGCAGCGGCAAACTTCTGGTTCTCGCCCACCACAAGGATGTTTTCAATCAGCTTGGAGGAACAGAACTTGGCCTCGATGATGTCGGGGTTGATGTATTTGCCGCCCGAGGTCTTGAAGAGGCTCTTGATGCGGCCCGTTATCTTCAGCCGGTTGTATTGGTCAATCTCGCCCATGTCGCCCGTATGGAACCAGCCGTCCTCGTCGATGACTTCCTTGGTGAGTTCGGGTTGCTTATAGTAGCCCATCATCACATTGTGGCCACGGCAGAGGATTTCACCGTTGTCGGCAATCTTCACTTCGGTGCCGGGCAGGGGCTGCCCCACATAGCCCACTTCGCGGCCATGCGCGTTGCGGTTGCTGACGGCGATGACGGGCGAGGTCTCGGTCAAGCCATAGCCTTCAAACACCGGCATCTTGATGGCGGAGAAGAAGCCAGCAATCTTCTGGGAGATGGCAGCGGCACCCGACACGATGATGTCGAAGTTCTCAGCGCCGATGTTGGTCCTGATCTTGCTGTAGACCAGCTTGTCGGCCAAGCGCAGCTTCATGTCATAGAACCAATTGCGGCTGGTGGCGTCAATCTTGTAACGCTCGCCGAGGTGCAAGGCCCAGAAGAAGATGGACTTTGCGAGGCCTTTCTGTTTCTTTCCCGACTGGTAGATGGCATCATAGAAACGCTCCAGCACGCGCGGCACGGCGCACATCATCGTAGGATGGATTTCGCGCATGTCGCTGGCGATGGTGCCCAGACTCTCTGCATAGTATATCGACATTCCGCGGTATTGATAGCAATAGTTCAGGGCGCGCTCGTAGGCATGGCATACGGGCAGGAAGCTGAAGGCCTTGTTGGACGTGTCGCTAATGGTATAGTGGAAATTCGGGAACTGGTTCATCAGGTTGTGGTGCGAAAGCATCACGCCCTTGGGCGTACCCGTGGTGCCTGAGGTGTAAATGATGGTGGCACACTCCATCTCGTCGACGGCCACCTTGCGGGCGGCCAGTTCCTCCTCGTGAGGATGGTCTTTCCCCAACTGGAGCAATTGGTCGAAGTAGGGATATTTCTCACGGTCGAGCATGGTGTAGACCAGCTTCAGGTTGGGCACGTCGGGGAGTATGTTGGTCACCTTGTTCATCACCGAAACGCCATCGATGATGACCATCTTGGCATCGCAGTCGGCAAGGATATAGCGGTAGTCTTCCTCGCTGATGGTGGGATAAATCGGCACGGTGACGGCCCCCACTTGGCTGATGGCCATGTCAAGCATGTTCCATTCCGGGCGGTTGGTCAGAATCATGGCCACCTTGTCGCCTTTCTCAATGCCCAATTCTATCAAGGCATAGCTGAGGATTATGGCGTGTTCACGATAACTCCGTGAGCTGTATTTCACCCACTGTCCGTTCTTTTTTCCAGCCAGGGCGACTTCCTGGTTGGGGTACTTCTCGACATAGTGGTCAAGAAGGTCGAAAACTCTCTTTATTTCCATATACTATGAATTAGTCGTTGTCATTAACAAACGGCAAATATAGGAAAAATCCATATACCCTAAGAATTTCACACCGTAATTGGAAAACTTTTCAATCTTTCTTTTTCTTTTTCGCAAGAAGATAGGCACCGCCCAGACCGGCGAGCAGCAGGATGCTGTCGCCGATCGGGACGTATTGGTCGGATTCAAGGCCTTCGATAGGGATAATGAGCCACATGTCCTCGCTTTCCTCACGCGGGTTTTCCCCTTGGTCGAAGTCCATGAGGAAGATTTGTGAATATGCTGTATGGGTTGTCAATGACATCAGGATGGCAATGACTATCGTAAGAATTTTCTTGACGCTCTTTTTCATCATTCTTCCCTCCTATCTTATTTATTGTTCACTATGACTTTTTGCACTCTGCACTTCTCGCCGTTGGTGAGACGCATGAGATAGACACCACTGGCCACTTTAGGCAATCTGACTCTGCTTTGTCCATCGTTGACGTGGGTATGCATCAGGACGTGGCCCAGCACATCGACAAACTCAAGCTCGCCTTCGCCCGTCACCACCCATTCCGAGCCATCGAAGAAGACGAACAGGTCGTTGTCCAGGTTTTCGTCCACATCGGTCACATTGAAGACGATGAGGAAGCGCGACCAGTAGTCGTTCTTATGACCCTCGAAGGTGTAGGTGTCGTTGCGAAGCATGTCGTATTGGATGCCCGTGATATTGTCGATGAGATACATGCTATGGAAGTCGCCGTTGGCTATGTTCCACTTGATGGTGAAGATGTCGTCCTCCTTGGCCTCAAACCACAGCGGCACGCGGTCGGTGCCTTCTTGTGCGAAGCAAGCCGCATAGTACTCATGGTCGTGATGGGCATAGAACGAGCCGTTGCCCACGCGCAGGTCTTTCAGCTTAGTGGCGCCACCCCACTCGGGACGCTCAAACTCGATGACCGTCACGTCGGCGCAGCCTTTGTCGCTGCTCAGATAGAGGTTGACCAGAGGATAGGCCGGACGATCATCACGGAAGTGGCCTCCTAAGTTTACAACATCGCGGGGTACCAACATATCTTGTGTGAAGGTCAACTCTCCGACAAGCGGCGATGCGGGATTTTGCTTTGCCATCACGTAGAAGCCTTGGTGCGGATGCAGATAACGCTCGGCATATTCACCACCTTTGGAACCATTCACAGGATAATACCTGAACGCAGTGCTGGGGACCCCGCTTATTTTGTCGTAGGCATCTGCATTATAGACCACATAGAACGCGCCTTCATCCGTAGTACCATGCATGTGATGATCCAACGCATTCGCGTTATCAGTATTAGCAGCCACCTTGTTAAAGTCCAGATAGCCATGGAAGGGATTACCCACCAGGTTCCAGCCCGGAAGTTTCGACGAAGTGGTATAGGTCAAATTGATGCTCTGGTTGTCTGCATTCAGCATACCGTGGCTTTGCATGAAGGTTTCAACGCCGATGGAAGCCATGTAGCCACGACCCACGATGAGGTTGTCCTCGTTCTGCTTTTTCGTAGCCCCGTGAACTGGCTCATAGTCAATCTGTTCATGCTCGCCGTCGCTCTTCCAGTGGTTCGGGCCGTTGCGCTTGAAGTTAATCCAGTGGTAGTCGGGCTCTGTCCAGGTATAGAAGTCCATACCGTAAGGATAGAGACCGGCCTCTTGTGCATAGCTTTCGGTGATGCAGCCTGCACTGAATTCAAATCCCGTGACATTGTTGCCGGCATTGGCCACACGGCTCGGGAAGTAACCGTCAACCCAACCACTACCTGTAGCGTCTGTCAAATGTCCGTTTTGGCTTTGGCTGTTCTCCCAACCCTTCATCCAATAACGGATGTTACTGGATCCACCGCTTTGCAGCCAACTGAACTCGCCGCTGGATGAATTCCATGGATTGTTGGAAGGCCCACCATTAACATTGTCATCCTTATAGTCGAATCCCAAAGGAGCGGCTCGCAACGGTGAGGAGAACATGTGCCAGTCGCGGGGCAGGTTGTAGGGTCCCATACTCAGCCAGTTGAGACCATAGTTGATGCCAGGTGTTGAGGTGGCTTGGCCGCATGAGTTGTCGAAGGTGATACCGACGTAGGTTTCATCCAGCTCCGACAGCTTGCCTGGATACTTGATGGAGGCATGTTCGTAGATACTCACCTTGTCGGCCTCAATAGTGACGTCAGCAAGTGCATCATCACCGTTAAAGTCCGACGTATCATCATGGCCGTCAACGTCGCCATAGACGAACACATACTCGTCGCGCGTGAGCATTGTGCTGAGGTGCTTGTCGTTGCCGTCGCGTGCCGTGCCGCCGTATTGCAGGGCTACACCTTTATTATAAGTGGCCAAGCTACGGAAATCGTCAGTACTGGCGATATCTTCAGCACTCGTGTCATCAAGCAGGAGCACCGGCAGGTCGCCATTGATTTCTGACAGACCAGGACGTGCCCAGCGGGCATATCCGTGGCCACTGTTGCCAACCACCCAGCGGTTCAGCGCAATGAACATGGCCGTGTCTTTCTCTGCCCCCAGCTGAATCTTGTTGTCTTCATACATGTAGCCATACACGTCTGAACTCATGGTAGGCGTGTATTCACTGCAATGAGAATAGTTTTCATCTTGAATGATGAACTTGAAATCCGTATCATTACCCATCACATAATGGTCTTGCATCACATAACAATTGGTCATGTTACTCGACGGGGAATCGTTTTTGATGGCAAGGCTACCAAAGTTGCTGGAGGTGAGGCTTTCGCAACCATGTACAGCCACATAGCAATTGTTTACCGTTGCATTAACGCCATTGAAGCCCATGAGACCACCTATGGTGTTGTTCCCCGAGGAACTGTCAAGGACACTGAACTTTGCATTGACAAACGAGTTGCTGATACTGCTGCCACTGCTGCCACTCGAGGTTTTACCCACCAAACCGCCCACAGGACCGGTGACAAACTTGCCTACATTGATTTCAGGCATGGCCATAGAGGAGTGGACCTGTCCGCTCTTCATCTCTCCCACCAAGCCGCCCGCTACAACATCATGTGCATACGTATAGTTGGGGCAAACGATATTGACGGCAGCCTCGCTGTTAGAGATAACGGCATTGTCTCCCTCAAGATAACCGACCAAGCCACCGATGTTGTAGGTGCCGTAGTCGTCCTCGCGGGAATTGCTGGGAAGGACCTCCGGATGGATAGAGCCGCCTACCACGAAGGTGCGCTTGATCTTACCTCCAACAACCCGGCCAAACATGCCGTAGTCGGAGCGCTTGTAGCGCAGGTCACGTTTGCCAAGATACTTGACAATGAGATTGTTGATTGTATGACCCTTACCGTCGTAAATGCCCTTGAACGGATGATCATCGTCTCCAAGCGGCACCCAGACATATTGGTTCATATCCAAATCACGGATCTGCTGGATGGTGACGCCTTCAAAATCGGTGGCTGTCGCTCCGTTCATGCCAGCCGACTTGCTGATGAGCCAGGCCAAGTCTTCCTCTGAATCGATGTTGCTGTAGTTAAAGCCTTCAGGCTCGGTTCTCACCACATTGGCCCAGGTCCAACCGAAATACAAAGCATTCGGATTGAGCGACGTACCTTCGTCACCATAGAAATAGGTGTTTTTGTCATCTCTGGTGAAGAACCAGCTTAGGTCGTCATGGAAGTAGTTCTGGCTCCATACCGTGCTGGCAATTCCAGACGTTTCGGCAACCGCCACCGGCGAGAAGGTGTTATTCAAATAACTTGCGTCGGTATTGCGGATGGGGCTGGTCACACCGATATAGGAGCCGGTAGTCAAAGCTCCAGAGAGAGTGAGGCTCTTGGAGAAGGTAGGCAGATACACATTGCTCTCGATGGTACCGTCACCTTTCTTCTGCTTGTTGCCTTCGATGGTCACCAGACCTTCCACTTTCACCACAGCCGCATCATCGGGAGCCACATACAAGCCACCACCATTATAGATGGTATAGTTTGTCGTGACAGAAGGCTCACCGGCAGTGATGCTCACCGTGCCCGTGAAATCAGGATTGGTGAAATAGTTGGTAAAACTATAATCGTGTGCATCCTGGGTGATGGTGAAGGTGTTCGCATCCCAGTTGTTGTAGCCGCGTTGCAGGATGGTACCGTTGGTCAGGATTTCAGTACCCGGTTGGGTATGGTTGCCCTTCAGCACCAGCGTACCCTTCTTGACCTCCACCAACGGGGCATTGCTTCCCGTTTCGGAGAAGGCGCCTGCCACATGGGTATTGACTTCGTGTTGCGTCATTTCATCCGGATTATGGCTGATGCCATACAAGCCGTCGAGCAACACATTGTCCATAACGAGGGTCTTGGAAGCATCCATGTCATCGTCGAGGACGAGCATCGGGCCGTAGTAAGCGCCTGGACCTGCTGTTACACCTGTTCCCAATCCGTTGTAGCTGGGATTTGCGGCAGGCGTTGGAGGTGTGCCACCGCCATGGTCATACTCGCCATTGCTCAACTTATGGCCACCCGGATAACGGTAAACCCTCAGTTGTTTGGCAGGAGTATGGTTGAGTTGGCCCGTGGTGCCTGGAGCAACGATTCCGGCCAATTCCTCCATTCCTGAAACAGGACCCACCGCATAAATGACATCTTCGGAAGCATCAAATATATCACTTGGTACAGTATTATCTTGCATAATACTTTGCGTGCCGCCATTAATGGTCTTCTTAGGCTTGTCAGGAAAACGACCCCAACTGTCAGAATTTGTGCCGTCTTTACCCCATTTACCCGTTCCATCCACATAATAAGGCTGTCCGGTAAAGGTAGGAACATACCATCCTCTACAGTCAAACAAATCGGGATTCATATCGAAAACGACGTTGATATAAGGATATTGGTTGGTCTTGGTATAATCATCTCCGTTGTCAGTGTAGTAGTTATAAGGAGCATGATAGCTCAAGAAGCCGCCGTCGGCGGTATTAATATTATCCTTTGTCGGTGCCGACGCGCCCGTAACCTTTTGCCGTGCGTAGGCAAAGCTCTCGCTGTCATGAGGCTTGAACGGGCTGCTCATGCGGAAGAAGCCTTGCAACTCACCATACTGGTTCTCATTGCGGATATGGTAGCGCACAAAGAGCTTCGAACGTCCTTGGAAGAGGATGACGTTCTCCGCTTCACGCGAAAGAGCCCCAGCTGTCCCGTCTGAGTAATACATGTTGGCATTCGTGGTAATAGGCGTATCAAGTACATCCCTCACGCCAATCCAGGTGTAGGCAAGTTTGCGGAGGAAGAACTTATTGTATACGCTTTCTTTCAGCTTTACGCTACGCACCACCTTCACCGAGTCGATGTCGGCGGGGATAATGTTGGTAGGATTGTCAGCGTTGCCGAGCACGATGGACGAGCCATTGCAAACCATCAACGTAGTATCGACTTGATAAATGCCATAGAGCGTGGTCAAACCATCAAGGTTACTGATGTCGCGCGCGCCGGTGAGGGCAATGTTGGCATTGTCGAACAACAGGTTACCCACACGCTGAATGGTGGCCATGGGACGGGTGACGGATGTCAGAGTATCCAAGGCTCCAGCACTTTCCTTATGCCCCATGACACGTTCGCCATAGTTGCGCAATACGATATCGCGTCCTGCCGCACCCGACTCGCAGTTGGTGCCGCTGCCGATGAGGCTACCTCT
>JAILDR010000213.1 GCA_024689285.1 Bacteroidales bacterium
TCAACCCAACCAACGGTATTGACGAGCCTGTCTTCATCGACATTACTGACGACGGCGTTGAAGAACCCGTAGCTGACAACGTGAAGGTATGGAACGCTGACCACGCGTTTGTCATTGAGAATAGCGACGAATGCAGCTACACCATTAGCGTGGTCAACATGCTTGGCCAAACCATGATGACTCGCGAGATTGCGGCAGGCAGCACCGTGCGTGTCAACCACAACCTCACCACAGGCATCTACATCATCAACCTGCAGAGTAGTCAGAACAAGATCGCCGTGAAGGTGATGGTGAAATAAGTCATCCCCTTCATGGAAACGAAAAAAGTCCGGGAGCTCAAGCTTCCGGACTTTTTTCGTTAATCAATTGAGATGTTTAAGCTTCGGTCATGTCGACGATTTCAGCTTCAGGGGCGTTCTTCATTACCGATGCGATGCCGTTGTTCATGTTGGTCTCGTTGGCATACATTTGGCTTGATCCGATGATTTGGCCGTTAGTGGCCATCAGGTTAAAGAAAGGTTTGCCGTTAGAAGCGACTTTCTTGTTGAAGCGTTTCTCATCCTGGCTGTTCTTTTTAACTGATTCTACGCCATTGAGGCAGGAAGCCTTGGTTTTGTAGCCCTCGCTGGTGAGGATGACTTGTCCGTTGGTGGCCTTCAGATTGAACTGGTACTCGCCGTTCTTTCTGGTCGTGATTTCAAATTTTCCCATTTTATTTATGTTTTAGAGGTTGGATTAGGCCGCAAATATACATTTTTTTGGGAAACAATTCAAAACCAGCAAATTTATTTTTCACGTAGCACTCCAAACGCCTTTCCTATATGCTCCGTGATGTCGGATGCAATCAAAGCCTCTTGTCCTGTCTCCTCAGCGGAGAGGTCACCAGCGAGACCATGCAGATAGACACCCAGCACAGCAGCCTCCTCAGGAGAATAGCGTTGTGCCAAAAGAGAAAGGATGATGCCTGTCAGCACATCGCCGCTGCCTGCTGTCGCCATTCCCGGGTTGCCTGTGGTGTTGAAGAAGCAGGTGCCATTCGGGAAGGTAATGGAGGTGTGTGCGCCTTTCAGCACGACGATAAGGTTGTTTCTCACCGAGAGTTCTCGCTGTTTCTCAAGCCGTTCAAACGAAGTCGAGCTTTTACCCGTCAAGCGTTCAAACTCTTTGGGATGCGGGGTCAGTATGGTCTTTGCGGGTAGGAAAGCGAGCCATGTGGGATTGTCGGACAGGATGTTTAAGGCATCGGCATCCATAACAAGCGGTACTTGCACCTCTTGTATTAAGCGCTTCAAAGCCCGAACGGTGTCGTCAGCTTTCCCTAAGCCTGGACCAACGCCAACGGCGGAAAATGCATCTAAATGCTGGAACATCGTGAAGCAGGAATCGGAATCGTCGACATCAATCATGGCCTCAGGAATTGAGGTCTGAAGTGGCAGTTTCGCCACCTTGGGCAAATGTACGCTCAGCAGGCCCACTCCCGTGCGCAGACAGGCTTTCGCGCCTAATAAAGCCGCTCCCGTCTTGCCTTCGGAGCCGGCAATCAGCAGGGCGTGACCGTAAGTACCTTTGTGAGAGTATTTCGTGCGGCTGTGCAGTATCGGCTTCACCATCGCCTTGACAGTCAGCATGTTGTTGGTCTCCACCTCTTCCAAATAGTGTGGATGCAGGCCGATGTCCAACACATCGAAGCGACCCACATACGGGTCGTTTTCGGGCAACAGAAAAGCCAGCTTGGGATTTTGGAAGGTCAGCGTATAGTCGGCCTTGAAGATAAAGCCCAAGGCACTGGGCACGTCAGCAAAAAGACCCGAAGGAATATCAATGGCCACACGGATAGACTTGCTCTGGTTGAGGTAGGCAATCAGGTCGGCAGTCATGCCCTGCGGCGGACGGTTGAGGCCCGAGCCGAAGATGGCATCGACCACCACATCGTTGGCATCGACTTTCGGGAAGTCGTCCTCGGTGAGGATGTTGAACATCGGCACCTTGGTCTCGTTCACGAGGCGGTAGTAGTTCACCTCGCAGTCGTGGCTCATGCGGTCGCTGTAGCGCACCATAAACACCTGTGGGACAATCTCTTGCTCGTTAAGCAGTCGGGCCACCACGAGGCCGTCGCCACCGTTGTTGCCCATGCCGCAGAAGATCTTGATGGTCTTGTCGCGCGGCGCTCGACGATAGAGCCACTCAAAGACTTTGGTTGCCGCCCGTTCCATCAGGTCGACGGACTCGATGGGTTCATTTTCTATCGTGTATTTGTCCGCTTCGCGGATTTGATTGACTGAAAGGATTTTCATGTTGTCTGAATTTGTGCAAAACTACGAATTAATTCAACATGAAAACAACAAAACCATTAGCAACATGGAAAAAAGTTGCAAAAACAGTATTGAAATACTGGAAAAAAGTTGTAAAAAAAACAATCTAACAAAGTGTTTATCAACAATTTATTAGCATCACAAATTATTCAATACTTCCTCCAATTTGCTTTTTGTCTCAAATTGTATTCCCTTAATTCCCAAGGCATTCGCCGCCGCCACATTATTCGGGTTGTCATCAACAAACACCGTCTCCTCGGCTTTGATGCCGAAGCGTTGCAAGGCCAGTTGGAAAATCCTCGGGTCGGGCTTCATCACCCGCTCGATGCCTGAGATGACCATATCTTCCATCAAATCCAGAACGGGATAAACGTGACGCACCAAAGCGAAGGTCTCTTCCGACCAGTTGGACAGCCCAAACACACGGAAGCCCTTGCCTTTCAGCCCCTTGACATACTCCTCCATTCCAGGTATCTGTCCACCCATCATCTTTATGAACTCGCCGTAATACAGTTCGATCTCCTTCTTCCATTCGGGATGCGCGGCAATGAGTTCCGCCGTGCCTTCCGCAATGGGTTTGCCGTTGTCGTGCTGGGCGTTCCACTCGTAGGTGCAGATGTTGGTGAGAAACCATTCGGCCTTGTCCACGTCACCGAAATAAGGGTCATAAAGGTAATGCGGGTTCCAGTCGAGGAGCACGCCGCCGTAATCGAAGATGATGTTTTTTATCATAGTTCAAGATTTTGCGGCAAAGATAGTGGTTTTATCGAAAAAAACAGTACTTTTGCAGCATTTCATACACAAACAGAGAATCACAACAACCAATGATTATAACAATGAAAAGATTAGCATTATTCGCAATGGCACTGGCGGCGGTTTACTTGTGCTCCTGCTCACCCAGAGTTCACAAACATATCATCAAGGAAATGCATCCCGTCGGTAACGATACCGAAGTGGCGGTGTATGGCATTGGCGATGTTGTCCCCGAAAACGCGGAGGTCATCGGAAACGTGTCCGTGTTGGACGGAGGGTTTACCACCCATTGCGATTGGGAGACCGTTCTTGAAACGGCCAAACAGGAAGTGAGAGCCGCTGGCGGCAACGGCATCGAAATCCTGCAGCACAGCTATCCCGGACAAAACGGCAGCGGTTGTCATCAAATTACGGCTTACATGTTGAATATCAGCGATGACATAGAACCCATCGCCCAGTCGGAAACAGCAAAGGAGAACTTCCACGACTATGTCGTCATAAAAGAAGGTGACACCATTCCTTGTCTCATTACGGATAAAACCGACAAAACCATCACTTTCCTATACGAACGCAACGGCATCAGAAGACTCACCCGCCTGCCTTTGTCGGAAGTCCCATACCACTACATCAACGACCCTGTGGAACTGGCCAATCGCAAAGCCGAAAGCCAAAAGAAGGATTACAACGTCCAAATCGCGTTGAATGGAGGGTATGCCTTTAGGACAGCCAAGTTCTCCAACGACCTTTCGAGTGATTACAGGGATTATCTGAAAAAATTGGCAAGGGGCTTCGACTATGGTGCCAGCATAAGGTTTAATATCAAAAACGGGTTCATGTTGGGCTTGCATTACGACCGGTTTTCGAGCAGCAATGCGACTTATGCCTATACATACGACGACGAAGGCAACTATTACGAAGGTACGATAAGCAACATCCATTCCATCACTTTTATAGGAATGTCGATTGGAGCGCTGTCAGCCTCGTCCCGAAACGGCAGGCACATGTTGTGCCTTGAAGCCCTTCTCGGATACATGGGCTACAAGGACAGTGCTGAAGAGTTTGGCAACAGATATACCTTGTCGGGACAGACCTTGGGCATCGGCATGGGTTTCGGCTATGATTTCAGGATTACGCAGCATATCGCCATCGGTGCGGAAGCCTCCTATTACCTTGGTGCATTGTCAAAGATGACTTATGATGACGGCATACGCAAGGAAGTCATCGACTTGGGCAATTCCAGGGAAGGCCTGCAGCGGTTCAACATCAAGGGCGGAATCAGGTTTTATTTGTGAGGATCTGAATATGCAAAACACCATAGACTTCGCTCCTCAAATTGCACAGGAACTCAACTTGGCCGCGCATCACGCGGCCAACGTCATACGACTTTTGGACGAAGGCGCCACCATCCCCTTCATCGCCCGCTACCGCAAGGAAATGACTGGCACCATGAACGAAGAGAATGTGGCCGCCGTGCAGAAACGCTTGGAGCAACTTATCGAGCTCCAAAAACGTAAGGAGAGCGTCATCGCCTCCATCAATGAACAGGAGAAACTCACGCCCGAGCTGGAACAGAAAATACTGAACGCCAAAACCTTGCAAGAAGTGGAGGACCTGTATCTCCCCTACAAACCCAAACGCCGCACCCGCGCCGCCATCGCCCGAGAGAAAGGCCTCGAGCCACTCGCCGCACAGATTATGGCTCAGAATGTTGACGTTGTGGAACGGCTTGCCAATCGCTATGTGAATGCACAAAAAGGTGTCAACGACGTGGAGGAAGCCCTACAGGGCGCGAAGGACATCATGGCCGAATGGGTGTCGGAGAACATCAACGGGCGCAACCGCATCCGCAAGATCTTCCACATGCAGGGAGACATCAGCTCCACCGTCGTCAAAGGCAAAGAAGAGGAAGGCAAGACCTACCAACAGTATTTCGACTTCATCGAACCCATTTCACAAGCTCCTTCTCACCGACTGTTGGCGCTGTTCAGGGCTGAAGAGGAAGGTATGGTGAAACTGAAAATCAAAGTGGACGACGACTTTGTGCTGAACTCTTTAGAGAGCATCTTCCTGAAGAACGACAACGAATCGTCGGAACTGGTCAGAGAGGCCGTTGCCGACTCGTGGAAACGCCTCTTAGAGCCAAGCATCGAGACCGAAATCCGCAATTATTATAAGGAGAAAGCCGACGAGACCGCCATCCGCGTCTTTGCCGAGAACCTGAAACAGTTGCTCCTTGCCGCCCCTATGGGGCAGAAGCGCGTCCTCGCCATCGACCCGGGATTCCGCACAGGCTGTAAGGTGGTGGTGCTGAGCGAGACAGGTGCTTTGCTTCACAACGAGACCATCTACCCCCACCCGCCCAAGTCGGACACCGCAGGCGCCATCCGCAAAATCAAGAGCCTCGTGGACGCCTATCGCATCAAGGTGATTGCCATCGGCAATGGGACGGCGGGACGCGAGACCGAAGACTTCATCCGCAGCATCAAGTTCGACCGCGACCTGATGGCCGTGATGGTGAGCGAGAGCGGTGCCTCGGTATATTCCGCCTCCAAGATTGCCCGTGACGAATTTCCTGACTATGACATCACCGTAAGAGGTGCCGTCAGCATTGGCCGCCGCCTGATGGACCCCTTGGCCGAACTGGTGAAGATTGACCCGAAAAGCATTGGTGTGGGACAATACCAGCACGATGTGGACCAAAAGAAACTCAGCGAAAGCCTCGACCAGACCGTGGAAAGCTGCGTGAACGCTGTTGGCGTAGAGCTCAACACCGCAAGCCAACAGCTGCTGTCGTACGTCAGCGGCGTGGGACCTTCCTTAGCTTCCAACATCATCCAATACCGTGAGGAACAAGGCGGGTTCAAGAACCGCAAGCAGCTCAAAGATGTGCCTCGATTGGGCGACAAGGCTTTCGAGCAATGTGCGGGCTTCCTGCGCATCCATAATGGCGACAATCCCTTAGACCAAAGTGCCGTTCACCCCGAGAGCTACCACATCGTGGAAAAGATGGCCAAATCGCTGAACGTGAAGGTAAAAGACCTTATCGGCAACAAGGAACTTATCGCCAAAATCAATCCGAAGGAGTTTGTGGAAAAGGACTTCGGCTTGGAGACCATCAACGACATCCTGACCGAGTTGGACAAGCCCGGACGCGACCCTCGCAAGACCTTCGAGGCCTTTGAGTTCGACAAAAACATTCGCGAAATCAAGGATTTGCGAGAAGGAATAACCCTCAACGGCATCGTCACCAACATCACCGCCTTTGGTGCCTTTGTGGATATCGGTGTGCATCAAGACGGTCTCGTGCATATCAGCCAAATGGCAGACCATTACATCAAGGACCCGAACGATGTGGTCAAGCTCAACCAAAAGGTTCGCGTAAAGGTGCTCGAAGTGGATAAAAACAGGAACAGAATCAGCCTGACGATGAGGCTATAAATCAATACAATATAATCTATTGGTTTTACTCCCTTTTTACTCCCCTATTGATCACCTTTTGTGCAACAACGATGTAAGTTTAACTTTGCGTTGAGATAGCTTCGAAGTAAGCCCGATGAGATTTTATTGAAAAAACTAATCCACGTCTGTCCTATTTTGTAATTTTGCACCTTGGACAATAAAACAACCGTTTTTCAGTTATCCAATAAATCGATTTCGAAAATGAAGAAACACAGCATCATTACCCTGGCATTGGCCATCTTGATAGCCGCCCCTACCCTGCTCCACGCTCAAATCATCAAAGGCGAAGTGTATGTTGGTGCCAACGGCTGTCAGGTGGACGGCGACGAGTGTTACGGTTTCAAGAAATTTGGCGTCAACGCGGGAGCCGGTGCCTTGGTGCCGCTCACCAACTGGTTAGACATCGGACTTGAGGTGCAGTTCAGCCAAAAGGGAGCTTTCAAGCGCGACAGCATCACTTACAACAGCAGCTATCCCCACTCCTACAACCTCAAGCTCAATTATGTGGAGGTACCTCTGATGCTGTATTTTACCGACAAGAACATTATTTCGTTTGGCATAGGTGCTTCATATGGCCGGCTTGTGTATCTCAGCGAATTCGTTGACGGCCAGCCTTCCAACTACGATGGAGTGACCATTGGCACAGGCGACGGCTGTCTGAAATGGAGAGAGGACGACGAGAATCTGCCCGACATCAGCAAGGTGAAAGACCTTGAGGAACTGGCTGAAATCGTCTATTCCGTCCCACGCTATTCCGACTCACTCATTCCCAGCGTAGTGGCCAACTCCAGCACCTACCGCGCCAACGACTTCAGCATCTGCGCCGCCTTGCGTTTCCGCATCTGGGAAGGATTGCACGCTGAAATGCGCTATCAATACTCGTTGAAGCCCCTCCGCACAAGGCTCTTCTATTCCAACATCTCAGAAACCTTACCCAGCCAAGTGCGCCAGCAATACAACAACAGCTTCTCCGTCAAACTGGTATACATCTTCAACGAACGCCGCAGCAAGGCCAACCTTGAGGCGACGAAAAAATAAGTCAGCACACTGAACCGATAGCCCGTCTCCATGCAGAATCGCTTCATTAAGAATATCATCTTTCTGCTGTTTCTGAACCTTTTGGTGAAGCCATTCTGGATATTAGGCATCGACCGCGAGGTGCAAAACCTGCTGGGCGACGCTTCCTACGGCACCTACCAGGCCTTGTTCAACTTCTCCTACCTCTTTTATATACTGCTCGACCTCGGCATCACCAACTTCAACAGCCGCAACATCGCGCAGGATCCCCAAATGCTCTCGAAGCATTTCGGTGGCCTCACCCAAATCAAGCTGCTCTTAGGTTTGCTCTATGCCGTTGTCATTTTCATCGTCGGTTATTTCTGCGGTTACTGCGAAGGATTGAAATTCAAATTGTTGTGTTGGTGCGGACTGAACCAGATTTTGCTTTCCTTTATCTTATATCTCCGTTCCAACATCCAAGGATTGCTGCTCTTCAAGCAAGACAGCCTCCTTTCCGTCTTCGACCGCGTTTTGGCTATCGTCATCATGTGTCTCGTGCTTTGGAGCGGTTGGTTCCCGAAAGAGAAGTTCAACATCATCTGGTTCTTGCAGGCCCAAACGTTGGCCTATATCTGCACCCTCGTCTTAGCCCTCGTCATCGTCCTGAAACACGTAGAAAGACTCAACTTCAGCATCAATTTCCAGTTTTTCAAGGAAATTCTGCGGCAAAGCCTGCCCTTCGCTTTACTCGTCCTGTTGATGAGCGTATACAGCCGTATTGAGCCCGTTCTGCTTGAGCGTCTTTTGGACGACAACGGCGTACAAGCGGGTATCTACAGCCGCGCCTACCGCCTCTTCGATGCAGGCAACAACATTTCCAACCTCTTTGCCATCATGCTGTTACCCATGTTTGCCTCCACGCTGAAAGACAAAGGCGACCTGACGGGATTGGTCAAGACCTCTTTCAATGTCATCGTGGCTATGGCGGGCATCGTCCTCGTGATGTGCGCTGTCTACAACCATGAAATCATGCAGATGATGTATCATCCTGAAGACGGTGAAACCGAAGCCGCCTACTTCATGCGCATCGGGCAATACGCCAACGTGTTTCCCATTCTGATGGGCAGCTTCTTCTGTCTTTCTACGACCTACGTCTTTGGAACCTTACTCACCGCCAATGGCAGCCTGAAACAGCTCAACCTCGTGGCCGCCTCAGGAGTGGTCATCAACATCCTTTTGAACCTCATCGTCATTCCCCGCTTTCAATCGGTGGGAGCCGCCTGCACCAGCCTTCTCGTGCAAGCCACAACAGCCTTCCTACAATACCTTATCGCCAAGCGTATCCTTAAATTCCATCTCGACCTACGCTATTGGCTCCACATGGTGCTTTTCTTCATCAGCATCATCGCTGCCACCATGCTGGTCAAACAGATGAACATCAACTGGTTGATTGGATTCCTCATCGCCTTCATCATCAACTGCGGAGCCATTTTCCTCACCCGGCTGCTCCGCCTCAAAGAGATTGCCGCTTTGGTATTGCCCAAAGGAAAAAACGCCTAATTGCAGATTTTTGATTGCCGTTTCAATGAAAATCCCTACCTTTGACAACTCATTTCACACCCAATATGGACGAGAAACAATGTAACTATTATAATTCCAAGTACTTGTGCAAGCTCTTGGTAGAATATAGGAAACCTTTCCTCATTATTTTGGCGGCGGCGGCTTTGTGTGCCATCTTGTTCAGTTCACCTTATTTCATCACACCGCTCTACAAGTCGACAACGGTGGTCTACCCCACATCAAGCAACTCCATTTCCAAAGTACTCATCAGCACCACCTACCAGTCGGAAAAAGACATTATGAACTTTGGCGAGGACGAGCAGACCGAGCAGATGCTGCAAGTGATGAACTCCAATCGCGTGCGCGACAAAGTCATCAGCCGATTCAACCTCATGGAGCATTACAACATCAAACCCGATGGAAAGTATCCTTACACCAAACTCAACAAGCTCTATGACAGCCGTATCAAGTTCCGCCGCACAGAATACAACGCCGTAAAAATCACCGTTTTGGATTCCGACCCGGAGATTTCGGCACGTATCGCCAACGAAATTGCGGAGATTTTCGACAGCACCATGAACGAGATGCAGAAAGAAGTGGCCATCGAAGCCTATCGCATCGTCGAGCAGGAATACAACGCCCTTTGTGCCGAAATGAAACAGTTAGAAGACTCGCTCTACGCCTTGCGCAAACTCGGTGTTTTCGACTATGAGTCACAAGTGGAAATGCTCAGCCGCCAAATGGCAGTAGAATTGGGAAAAGGCAACACACAGGGTATCAAGAATATACAAGAACAACTTGACGTGTTGGCTGAATATGGCGGCGCTTCCTATGCCATCAACGAGCGTTTAGACAACGACCGTCTGCAACTCTCGTTGGTGAAATCGAAATACGAAGAAGCCAAGGTCGATGCCACCGAGTTCATCCCGCACAAGTTTGTGGTGACCTCAGCCTTCAAAGCCGAGCGCAAGAGCTATCCGGTACGCTGGATCATCGTGCTTGTCACCATGATAAGCACCTTCCTGTTGCTCATCTTCTGTGTCGTCATCTACGACCGCTCGCGTGGCTTTTTTCGCTACAAGGCCGAGAAGGAAGCGGCCCGCCCGACCACAAAAGAAAAAAAGGGAACACCCGCACAATGCCCAACCTGACAATTCATCGAAAACAACTATCAAAACAATGGATAACAATTTCAACAACCTTTCCTTAGTGCAAGTCATCCTGAAATGGAAATGGCACATCGTCATCATCACGGTGGCAGCAGCCATCTGTGGTGCCATCTTCTCCAGCTCGATGTTCATCACGCCGCTCTACAAATCGGAGGCTGTGGCTTACCCCGCCAACATCAGCCCTTATTCCGACGAAAGCGAAACAGAGCAGATGCTGCAAATCATTAACTCACAGTCCATCGTCGACTCCATCATCGAGAAGTACGACCTCTGGACCGATTACAAAATAGACAAAAACTATAAGTACGGCAAGACTTATATGCTGAACGAGTACCACAGCAAAATCAAGATTGGCAAAACGCCATACGAAGCCGTCAGCATCACCGTGATGGACAAAGACCCCTTCGTAGCCTGCAATATCGCCAAAGACATCCTGAACTTCTACGACAAGAAGGTGCATGAACTTCACACGCAGAAAGTGGCTGAAGTGGTGACCATGTACGACCGTCAGCTGAAGGAAAAGCAGCGCAACATCGACTCGCTGAAAAACCGTCTCACAGAAATCAGCACCGAGTATGGCGTAACCGACTATAGCAGCCAGTCGCGTGAGGTTACCCGTGGCTACCTCGCCGGTTCAGCCAAAGCTACCGAATTAAAGAACAACCTCGAAATCTACGGTGCCGAAGCTGTCGACCTGCGTACCAAAATCGAGGCAGAGGCCAACACTTACGTCTCAACCAAGGTTGACTTGGAGCAAAACCTGCGCTTCTATTATTCTGACCTTACATATTCCAACATTGTCACCGAGCCTTTCCCTGCCGACAAGAAGGCCTTCCCCGTCCGTTGGGTCGTGGTGGCACTAAGCGCATTGGGAGCTTTCCTGCTCTCCATCGTCGTTGTCTTCATCATCGAGAACCGCAAACGTTTCATCGGAGAAACCAAATAAGCTGTGGAAAAAAAAGCAAATATAGGCTGGCTCTACGTCATTGCGGCAATTTTCATTGCCATTGGCATGTTCTTCGTCGTAAAGAAGAACACCTACCTGTTTTTCGCTTTGCCAGTAGTGCTGGGCGTGTTGCTCCTCTACATCTTTTCGTTAGACAAAGTATTGCTGCTCACGGCTTTCTGTGTGCCTTTATCAGTCAATCTGAAAGCCCTCGATGCGGGTCTGGCCATATCGTTGCCTGCCGAGCCGTTGCTGATGGGCATCTTGCTGCTGTTCATCGCCAAAATGCTCTATGACGGCCAATATGACAAGCGCATTTCAAGTCACCCCATCGCCATCGTCATCTATTGCATGTTTGCCTGGATGGTGGTCACCACCATCACAAGTGAAATGCCTTTGGTTTCCATCAAGTTTATGCTCTCCCGACTGTGGTTTATCATCCCGGCATTCTTCCTATGCGCCATACTGTTCAAAAACCCGAAGAACATCGATTGGTTCATCTGGCTTTACATCGCCAGTCTCTGTGTCGTTTGCGTCTACACCATCATCCATCACTCGCAGTTTGGCTTCGACGGTGATTCCGCCCACTGGGTAATGACACCTTTCTATAACGACCACACAGCTTATGGTGCCGCTTTGGCCATTTACCTTATCCTCGCCCTCGCCTATGCGTTTGTCCCGGGCATTAAGATGGCACGGAAGCTGATTATTATTGGCGTTGTGGTGTTGCTCAGCGTTGCCCTCATGCTTTCCAACTGCCGTGCAGCTTGGCTCAGCATGATTGCCTCATTGGGTGTACTGGTGTGTGTGTTGCTGCATATCAAGTTCCGTTGGATTGCAGCCATCATCCTGATTCTGGTGGGGCTTTTCTTCACCTTCCAGAACCAAATCATCGACGCTATGGAGAAGAACAATCAGGATGCTTCGGGTGACCTTGTTGAAAACATCCAGTCCATCACCAATATCTCCACCGATGCTTCCAACCTTGAACGCATCAACCGCTGGCAGTCGGCATTCCGCCTCTTCAACGAGCGACCTGTATTCGGCTGGGGTCCCGGCACCTACCAGTTTGTGTATGCACCCTATCAGATGTCGAAGGAGAAGACCATCATCAGCACCAACTCTGGCGATGGCGGCAACGCCCACTCAGAATACTTCGGTCCTTTGGCGGAGCAGGGATTGGTGGGGTCGCTCATTATGGTGGTATTGGTCGCCGTTACGGTGACGTGCGGCCTCAAGACCTACGCACGCTGCAAGGACAAAAAGCCCAAGGTCTTGGTTTTAGGTGCCACCCTCGCCTTTTTCGGCTATTTCATCCACGGTTTCCTCAACAATTTCCTCGACACCGACAAACTGGCCGTCCCCGTATGGAGCCTCGCCGCTTTGATTGCCGCCATCGACATCTATTACGCTGACGGGAAAGAGTCAGCATAATCAACAGAAACTGTTGTAATTATCCCCCGATTTCATCCAACTCCAGCCAGCGCAACTCCTTTTCATCAAGCAGATCCTTAATCTCCTGCAAACGGTTGCCCATTTGTTGCAGTCTCTGATAGTCGGTCTCATTGCTCAAGGCTTCCGTCAAGTTTTGTTTTTCAGCTTCAAGCTCAGCCATCTCGTTAGCCAATGACTCGTATTCGCGCTGTTCCTTGAAAGAGCGTTTCACCTTCTCACGCTGTTTGGCTGGTTTCGTTTCTTCCTTTTTCTGCAACGATTTCTCCTTGCGTTCTTCCTTCAGCTTCTCGTCGAGGTAATCCTTGTATTGGGAATAATTGCCCATGAAGCCCTTTACATTTCCATCACCTTGAAAAACAAAGAGTTGGTCAACAACTTCATCCATAAAGAAACGGTCGTGTGAGACCACCAACAGGCAACCTTTATAACCTCTCAGGAAGTCCTCAAGTTTCTGCAACGTCAACAAATCCAAGTCGTTGGTGGGCTCGTCAAGAATGAGGAAGTTGGGGTTCTGCACCAAGATGGTCAGGAGATAGAGCCTGCGTTTCTCACCACCACTCAGCAGCGCGACAGGCTGCCGGTGCATTTTGTAGGGAAACATGAAATGAGCCAATAGTTGGTCGGCTGTATAGACTTTATCCTTGCCATAGTTGATAACCTCAGCCACATCGCGCACAGTACTCAACACGGTCTTACTTTCATCAAACTTTATACCTTCCTGACGATAATAGCCGTATGTCACGGTCTCGCCCGTCTTAACGCGGCCTCTGTCAGGCAAAACGCTGCCCGTTATCAGATTCAGGAAGGTAGACTTCCCCACTCCATTTTTTCCAATCAGACCGATGCGCTCGCCACGCTTAAAAACATAGTCGAAATCTTTCAATACGGCAAGTTCGCCGTATGATTTCGACACATTACTCATTTCCAGTATCTTTCCCCCCAGCCGCTGCATCTGCAAACCAAACTCAAGGCGTTCGTCCTGTTCCTGGTATCTCGACCTTTCCTTCAAGTCATAAAAAGCGTCAATGCGGCTCTTCGACTTGCCTGTGCGGGCCTGCGGTGTACTCCGCATCCATTCCAGTTCGTGCTTCAGCAGCTGGCTATTACGTTCAGCCGTAGCCCGTTTCACCTCTTCACGCTCACGGCTCTTTTGCACATAATAGTCGAAATTGCCGTTATGGGTATACATCACGCCTTGGTAAAGCTCAAAAATCTTATTGCACACACGGTCAAGAAAATAGCGGTCGTGGGTGACCATCAGCAGCGTCATGCTTGACAGCGTCAGAAACTTTTCCAACCACTCCACCATCTCCACATCGAGGTGGTTGGTAGGCTCGTCAAGAATAAGGAAATCAGGCTCATGAAGCAACACCAAAGCCAAAGCGAGGCGTTTCACTTGTCCGCCCGAGAGCTCGTCAACATTCTGTTCCATGTTGTTCAAGGCAAAGCGGGTCAGATACTGCCTTGCTTTCAGCTGCTGCTCATCATTCAAGTCAGCAATCAAATCCGAAATCCGCGTTCCCGATGGATAAACGGGCAGCTGTTCCAGATAGCCCACTTTGATGTCATTGGCAAAGGTGATCGTTCCGGAGTCAGGCGATTCCTTCCCGACCAAAATCTTCAGCATCGTTGATTTGCCCGATCCATTGGTGGCAATCAGAGCCGTCTTGTCGCCCTTCTCAATGCCAAAAGTAACATTGTCGAAAAGCGTCTTGATGCCGAAACTCTTTGAAATCGAATCTACTGAGACGTAATTCATTTTGCAAAACGCTTGACGTATTCAATGGGGTACTGTGATTTCTCAGAAACCTGCTCCACCGTCATACCCGATTCAAACAATCTCTTGATGACGGCATCCATCGGTTCTCCTACTTCAATGATATGGAAGTCAGGGTCATAGAAACGGACAATCCGCTGTCCCCAAGGTGCTTCCTCAACAGGATGAACATATTGAATCTCAGGGAACTCCTTCAGATATTCAAGAAAATCGTCAAAGTCCTCCTCTTCAAAATAAAGTTCGGCATTGTTTGACTTCGTGCAAACATCATCTGTTTGAATCATTTCCTTCCATCTCTTCATCTCTTGCAGGGCAAAACCGCCTTCGAATTGAACGTTCGCACCAAAGTCGAAGGCCACGCGGTCTCCTATCACCTCTTCATAGAAAGCAATCGCTTTCCCCATATCGCTAACCGCCAGCAGCGGACATTTGAATTTCAGCATAGTCGTAAATTTTGATACTGCAAAAATAAAAAAAAGCCTCGCATCAATAGATACGAGGCTTCATCTTTTTCTGTAAAATCACTTTTTCTCTTCCTTGGGCAGCACGTCAAACTTGTAGATGCAAAGCTGGTGGTATTCCTCTTCAGGATTCAGCACCGGCACGGGAGCCAAGGTTGAGTGGTTGACGGCATCCGGGAAATATTGTGTTTCAAGGGCCAGACCTTCACGGAAAGCGAGAGGTTTGCCCCATTTGCCAGAGCATTTGCCGTTAAAGAAATTGCCGCTATAAAACTGCATTCCCACTTGGTCGCTCCACACTTGCATTTCACGTCCGCTCTTGGGATCGGTCAGCGTGGCATTCCAGCAATAGGCCTTAACATCGTTTTTGTCGATAATCCAGTTGTGGTCGTAGCCCTTGGCGTTCCTCAACTGTTCGTCGTCGGCACCAATACGCTCACCGATGGTGTGCTTCTCACGGAAGTCAAACGGTGTTTCTTTCACACCGCAGAACTTGCCCGTAGGAATCAAATGCTCGTCGACGGTGGTCATGTAACGCGCATTGATTTGCAGTTCGTGGTCAAGGATGGTGCCATTGCCTTCTCCCTTCAGGTTGAAGAACGAATGATGCGAGAAATTGCACAAAGTGGGTGCATCGGTTGTGGCTGTATAACGAATCTGGAACTGATTGTCGTGGGTCAAGGTATAGCTCATCGTCACGTCAAGATTGCCCGGGAAACCGTCCAAACCATCAGCAAACAAAGCATGCATCTTTATCACACTGTCGTTGGCCGAAACCACATCCCACACCATCTTGTCAGCACCGACAAGACCACCGTGCAAAGTGTTCTCGCCATCGTTTTTAGCAAGTTGATACTCAACGTCATTCAAAGTAAAAGTAGCATTGGAAATGCGGTTGGCGCAACGTCCGACAACAGCGCCAAGATAACGCTCACCTTCATTGTTGATGTACTTGTTGATATTGTCATAGCCAAGCACGATGTCTTCAAAGCTGCCGCGACGGTCAGGCATCCAAAGGGCTACAACGCGGCCTCCGTAATTTGTGACCTGCATGGTCAAGAAACCGTTGTGCAAAGTATAAAGCGACACAGATTTGCCGTCAATTTGCGTATTGAAATTGGCAGCGTCAATCAATTTGACTTCTTTTTTCTTAGGTTCGCAACTGACTAATAACAAGGCAATTGCAAAAATCGAAAACACTTTTTTCATTTTCTTCAATTTCAATCTTCAAAAATTTAGGGCTGCAAAAATACAAAATGATATTCAACCGTGCAAACCATTTTTTACTTAGTTCTTGAAACACCCTGATAATCAACCTCCTTATGTCTTCTCAAAAACTCAATCAGCATTTCTTCCGATGTAATGAACGTGCTTCTGCCCTCGTCCTCGCTATGCACATCAATAGTAGTTGCCATATAACTGTTGAAAGCGACTTTGTAAGTTTTTTTAGTAGAGAACTGGGAGCCTTCCATCTCAATCCAAACGCTGTTGCCACCATCGCCAACGGTATAGGTCATTCCAGAGACATAAGACGGGAAGCGACCGTTTTTGCGGTAGCTGTTAAGGATAAACTGTTTCACTTGCGCACCGGTCATCTGATACACAACGACTTCGTTATCAAACGGGTCGATACGATAGACATCCTTAACCGTGATGGGGCCTTTCTTGAGACGCTTAACACGGATGCCTCCTGTATTCTGGAAAGCGAAGTCAGCACCGGTCATCTCACGTAAGGCATCGGTCAACATGCAGCCCAGCTCCTCTGGGTTTTCAAAGTCGGTCTTCGCAACGGCGATGGTTTCATTCAAGACTGGCGCATCATTGAATTCATCCAACAAGGCTTTGATTTCCATATTGATATGTGGATAATTCTCAACATTCAGCACTTTGGATTGTTTGTCAACAAGCTTACCGTCCTTGAATTTCAGGCTTACCAAAGTAGCATAAATAAGGTGTGAACCCGATTGGGTAATCAAAACGCCATTGTGATAGAAAGGCCGCTCAATCAACGTATGTGAGTGGCCACCGATGATGGCATCCAACCACGGATTGGCCTGAGCCAGCTCCACATCGTCCTCAAGGCCGCAATGCGAAAGCAAAATGACTGCGTTGTTCTGGTCTTTCAAGTATTTGTAAGTTGGGAGGACCTCTGTGTCAGGCTTGAAACTTACTTTCTTGAGATTGACGGGGTGCGCTCCCGGCAAACCATCATGCCTCAATTCAATCATGCCGATAACAGCAATCTTGAGACCCTGATTCTCAATAATTTCAAATGGTTTGATGTCGAGTTTCACCGAATCGGGGATGAAGACATTGGCACAAAGGAAAGGGAACTTGGCCCGCTCGATATCGTGCTGGAGATTGACGACATTACCATCCCACTCATGGTTGCCCACCGCTGAAAGGTCGAAGCCAGTGCGGTTCATCAGTTCAATCATCGGATAGTTCACGGGGTCATACTGGTCGTTGACGGGATTGCCCGTGCGGTTATCGCCTGCCGAGAATACGAGCAGGTCGGGATAAACGCCACGCAAGCTGTCGACCAAAGCGGCAAACTGCGGAAACATGTCAACACTCGCATGCATATCATTGACCGACAAAATGTTAATTTCGGTTTCACCCGTAACGGCAACAGGCGTATTAGCAGTTTTTGCAGCATCCTTTTGGCTCGGCATCAAACAGATGAAAGCCACAATGGCCAACAATGCAAGTAGCAACAATAATCTTTTCTTGTTCATAACTATGAGTTTTTTATATTTTCTTGCAGTTCCAGCATTTCGTCGCGATACTTGGCCGCCGCGATGAAGTCCATCTCCTTGACAGCCCGTTCCATATTCTTCTTGGCCTGCTGTATGGCTTTTTGCAGCTGCTCGGGCGTTTGCCAAGTCGGGCCACTTTCAGCAGCTATCGAGGACGAGACATCATGGTTGCCGTATGCCACAGGTGTATGCGCTTCGCCTTTCAGCGTTCCAAGCACATTGTCAATTGCTTTGACAATGGTCTTCGGGACGATGCCGTGAGCCTCATTATAAGCCATTTGCTTTGCGCGACGGCGAGCAGTCTCGTCAATGGTCTTTCGCATGGAATCGGTGATGGTGTCGGCATACATAATGACCTTGCTCTCAGCATTGCGCGCCGCACGGCCTGCGGTCTGCGTCAACGAACGTTCCGAACGCAGGAAGCCTTCCTTGTCGGCATCAAGGATGGCAACGAGGCTCACCTCAGGCAGATCCAAACCCTCACGCAGCAAGTTAACGCCCACCAGCACATCGAAATCGCCCATGCGAAGGCCTTGCAGAATCTCCACGCGCTCCATCGTCTCCACATCGGAATGAATATATCGCGTCTTGATTTTCAATCCGTTAAGATATGTATTCAGTTCTTCGGCCATACGTTTGGTCAAAGTGGTGACAAGGACACGCTGGTTCTTCTCCACCACCTTATGAATTTCATCGATAAGGTCATCAACCTGGTTAAGGCTGGGACGCACCTCGATGAGCGGGTCAAGCAACCCCGTGGGACGAATCACCTGTTCCACATACACGCCCTCACTCTGTTGTAACTCAAAATCGGCAGGCGTGGCACTGACATAGATAGTCTGTCCGGTAAGCGCCTCAAACTCATCGAATTGCAAAGGGCGGTTATCCAAAGCCGAAGGCAGGCGGAAACCGTATTCCACCAAGGTCTGTTTGCGTGAGCGGTCGCCACCATGCATGCCGCGGATTTGCGGAATGGTGACGTGACTCTCGTCGATGACCGTGATGAAATCATCCGGGAAATAATCGAGCAGGCAGAAAGGCCGCGTCCCGGGACTGCGTCCGTCGAAGTAACGCGAATAATTCTCAATGCCCGAGCAATAGCCAAGTTCCTTCATCATTTCAAGGTCATAGTTCACACGGTCTTCCAAACGCTTGGCTTCCAAGTTCTTCCCGATTTCGCGGAAGTACTCGGCCTGACGGAACATATCGTCTTGGATTTCCACCAGGGCAGCATTCAGTTTGCTCTGCGAAGTGACAAAAATGTTTGCGGGAAAAAGGGTCAGTTCCGAAAGCTCTTCTATCTTTCTGCCCGTCACGGGATTAAAGCACTCAAGACTATCGATTTCGTCGTCCCAAAACACGATGCGGTAGGCAATGTCGGCATAGGCAGGAAACACGTCCATCGTCTCCCCTTTTATCCTGAATTTGCCTTGCGTGAACTCAATCTCATTGCGCACATATAAGGCACTCACCAAAGCTTTGGCCACATCATCGCGGCACATTTTGGCGCCACGCTCCAAATAGATGACGTTCTTTCCAAAGTCGTCAGGATTGCCGATACCGTAAAGACACGAGACAGAAGACACCACAATAATGTCCCTCCGTCCCGAGAGCAAGGCCGAAGTGGTCGCCAAGCGCATCTTGTCGATTTCCGCATTGATGGCGAGGTCTTTTTCAATATAGGTGTTGGTGGCAGGAATGAAAGCCTCAGGCTGGTAGTAGTCGTAATAAGAGACGAAATAATTCACCGCGTTTTCGGGGAAGAACTGCTTAAACTCGCCGTAAAGCTGTGCAGCCAGGGTTTTGTTGTGGCTCAGCACCAAGGCGGGACGATTCAGCTGTGCCAACACGTTGGCAATGGTAAAGGTCTTTCCCGAGCCCGTTACGCCAAGTAGTGTCTGGGCGCGGTCGCCACGTTCCAATCCGTCCACCAACTGCTTGATGGCTTCGGGCTGGTCGCCAGTGGGCTGAAAATCGGAGACTAATTTGAAGTTCATACTATTTGCAAAATTACACATTTTCCGCAAATCACAACCCATCCCGCAAAAAAAGTCTACACCGCAGGTTCAAATAGCAACTTCAAAAAACAAGGAGAAATTCAAAACCGCAAGCCAAATTCTGCTACAGTTGCTATAGTTTTTTCCAGGGGTTGCAGGTGACGCAGGGGATGTCCCTGTCCCAAGACAAGCACGACACTGGGACAGGCCTTAAATACCATCATTCACTAACTTTACCACGGAGCAATACTATCCCTGTCTCCTTCGACCCTCTACAAGTTTCTGAAGCCCTTAATAAAAAGCTGACTAAGTATCATGATTTATTCAGTCCTATATAGTTAGTGCTTTACCCTATCACCCTCTCAAACAACACTTTAATATAATTGCTGTCGTTTTGGAACAACACATGTTCGTTCTCAAAATCCGTTTTACTTAAATCTTCTTTGCCTCCCCAGAACTTCACCTGGTTATAGTCGGTATTGGATATAATGTAGCTGTCAAGGATGATGTCGGCATCGTTCAAGGAAGGCTCGACTTCGGTCTTAAGCTGGTTGTAGAGCTGTATCTTCGGGTCTTGCAGACCTTTTAAGTTGCGGATACCTTTGGGGTCGATGAACGTGACGCGCTGCTTCTGGGAATCGTTTACCCAGAGGATAAAGTCGGGATAGAAGTTGCAGGCCTCGAAGAAGCCGATACCTTTCCGGCTTTCGTTGCGCAACAAATAGATTTCTTTGCCTTTCAGTAAGCCGTCTTTGTTTTCTTCATAGAACTTGCGCATATCTCGGATAAGTGCCGTCTCACCAACATTCAAAGCGACGGGTGAAATCTTTATCAGAGGCTCGTTGGTATATTCGTCCTGAAGCAACTTCTTTCCATTCTGGTCTTTGTCTCTCAGGCACAATACGGGATAGAACAAGTGACGGTCGAAACGCAAGGCCTGTATCCAGGAACTGTACACAGAGAAGTCTTTCTCCAAATTGCCAGACAGGACTTGCTCGCGAAGCTCACGGAGCTTTTCAATCCACTCGTTCTTATCGTTGCGGACTTCGACTGTGTACTCATCAAAGAAGTTGGGGTCGCTCGGGTCGAGCCATACGGTCTCCATATACTTTGATTCCCACTTCCCTTTGCTCTTTTTGTAGGCGCGGTCAATATAGGCACGCAACAGCGAAATGGCAACATCTTCCCATAGAGCTACATCACGACCAAAATCGCGGAATTTCAAACGCTCACTTGGGATAGTCAGTTCATACCAATCCGAACGCATCATTAATTGCTTTAGGCTGTCAAGACCGATTTCCATATTATACCAACTCCGTTCATTCTTCATCTGCTCGATAGCAAAGAAGATTTTGTTCCAATTGAGGAATCTCAAATGGGCAGGTGTCAGCTGGCAAACGTCGTTTTCTTCAGCGACCTCGTCGATACCTGAACGTTGGCTCCAAAGGGCTTCCACCTTATTAGTCATATCGACCTTAACATGGATGCCGTTCACCTCTTCAGGACGCACCACACATTCTTTTTTGAAGTCATAGCCTTCTTTCAGACGGACAATCTTCAGCTTCTTGTCGCCCAGCAGGTTGACGGTCGGAATCTTGATTTCCGTATAGGTGTCCTCGTTGGCCGGCAACCCCTCATCTTCGAGATACTTGCGGAAAGCATCCATATAGTCGGCTCGAACACCAAAGATGTTCAAAGTCTCAATATCGCGCAAGCCTTTGGGGAGATTGCCCGGATTGTAGCTTGCATCGAGTGCCGAACTACGTTTCAAGGAATACTCAAAGCCTTTCAGGCGGACACCACGACCAAACAACTGAATGATTTCGGAGCCTTCGCTGCGGCCTACATTCATCAAGCCCATTGCGGAAACGCGCCAGCTGGACCAGCCTTCGCTGAACTTCTTGGAACCAATCAGGATGTTGATGGTGGAGTCTTCTTTGTTGATGTTTGTGAAAAGTGACAAGGTGCCAAATTCTTTCGACTCACAATCAAGGCCGTTAGCCTCACATAGTTTGATGAGCGAATCGCTGTCTCCCACATTGATGACTCCGAAATAATCCGAGCTACCAACACGCAAGCCAATCTCTTTGTCGCCTCCCTTTTGCTTGTCGATGTGCAAATGTGCGCCTTGGACTGTACTATGGAACAACTTTTCTATCAGTTTGTTATAAGTCACGCGAGCAAAAGCCTCTTCTTCCCCGATTTTCATTCCTGTCTTAACTAGCTGGAAGCTGTTAGCAAACAACGAATAGCCACGAGGTGTCTTAATGCCGTCGTTGGGGTCTAATAGACGCTTAATGTAAATCGAAAATTGTTGAGGTTGGGAAAGGAAACTTTGCAAGAACAAAAGAATTTGAACCACATCGCTTACTTGCCGTCGGCTCTCTGTTCTTACAGCATTAACCGAAGCTCCCACGAATATGCCTAACGGACGTTCAATAAGGAAACGGTTTTTCACAAAAGGTGAGCCTTCGTAAGCCAAAGTCTGTTCATAGAGGCAGAGCAAATAAGCAGTCAGATACATGTTCAACAGCTCTTCATCGTCCCATGAGGCCATGTTCATAATTCGGTAGTCCTTGCCATATCCGTCGTTGTAGAAATAGCGGTAGCTATAGTCGAACAACGTGGCTTTGCCGTATTCTTCCAGAAGGGCATCGCGGTTGGCACCTGTTTGTGAAGCAATGGCTTGGCCGAA
>JAILDR010000224.1 GCA_024689285.1 Bacteroidales bacterium
AGAACAAAAGGTCGTTAGCAAGGTCGTCTAAAGTCTGGAAAGGCAAGCCCACCATCACGCCAGTACCCGTTTGATAGCCGATTTTCAAAAGGCTGTCGATGCAGGCGAGGCGTTTCTTGAAATCATGCTTCTCATCGCGCGTGTGAATTTTATAATACAGTTCCTCATTCGAAGCTTCGATGCGAAGCAGATAGCGGTGTGCACCCGCCTCAAACCAACGGCGATAGGTCTCTTCGGTTTGTTCACCCAATGAAAGCGTAACACCTAAGCTTCCGTTGTCAATCTTCTTAATCTCCTGAACCAGATGGGTAATCTTATCCGTAAAGTCCTTATCGGAACGCTCGCCGCTTTGCAGAGCCACTGAGCCATAGCCCAGTTCATGTGCCAGTTTGGCACATTCAATCACTTCCTCGTCGCTCAGCTGATAGCGTTGCACCTTCAGATTCTTGCAGCGTACTCCACAATATAGGCAATATTTCGTACAGATATTGCTGTACTCAATCAGTCCCCTTAGGTGGACATAATTATCCAAATGCTCCAATTTGGTCTGCAAAGCCTTGTCGAACAGCAGTTTTTTGTCGTCGCTTTGGGCAGCTAGCAGAACCTTGATGTCCTCTTTTTCAAGGCAGGGTTTGTTTAGGATTTCGGAGATAGGCATAGTTTGAAATTTGGCACAAAGGTAATGATTTCTGAAAAATGTCTATATTTGCAGGCGGAAAAAAACATCCAATATGGAAACGATTACATTAAAGTTCAGCACGGACAATCCATTCGCGGCATCACTGGCGGCACTTCTACGTGAATCAAAAGGAGTAAGCGTAACGGAACGGCACATAGTAAAGTCCTCTCGTTCTCGTCGTGGAACGCTTGCAAAAGCTATCGAGGAAGAGAAGGAGGGCAAAGTGACGACCTATGCTAATGTTGAGGAATTGTTTGAGGATTTGGGAATCTGATGTACTGACTTGGATGGGATGTGGTTAAATATAAAAAATGAAAATCAAGCATATAAGTAAATAATAAAGAATTAAACGAAAGAACAAGATAAACAGAAACTTACATATTAGCAGATAGCACTTGTTGCTGTCCTTGAATCCCAAAAGTTCCATCAAGTCCCCGTTTTGGCGGGGCAACCTATCAAGGATAAGTTGCAAATGCCGTATTTGTTACGGCGTGGAATACTTGTTAGATAGGTAGGGCGTGGAACCCCTGGGATTCAAGCAAGGAATTGATTCCACGCTTTTTCTATACCCCAAACCCAAGGACATGACTGCGCACGAAGCACCACATATCGGACACCTTATCAAAAAAGAACTCGCTCGGCAGGGGCGAAGTACGCGGTGGTTGTCGGAGCAGATAGGCTGCACTCGGCAGAACATGCATTACCTGCTCAATAGAAGTTTCATCTACACCGATTTGTTGTTGAAAATCAGCGATGCACTCGACCATGACTTCTTCAAATACTATTCTGACTACCGAAAAGCGAAAAAAGTGTCAAATGATGTTTGACAAATTGTCAAAGAATTTGAAATGATTTGTCAAAAAAACCATTACGATATAATATGTTGATTTTCAATTTGTATTGTTACTTTTGCAAGTTGAAATGTTTAATGGAAAATCAAATCCTATGGTAAATTATTGCAATAATTGTGGAAAAGAATTGCCTCCAACCAGCACGTTTTGTCCGCAGTGCGGTGCATCAATCGGATATGCTAATGGTGCTACTACTTTTTTAAAGATTCTGTCTTTACTATTCCCAATAGTTGGATGGATATTATACTTCATTTTTAAAGATGAGAATATCAAAAAAGCTCGTGATTGCTCAAAATTCGCATGGATTGGCTTCGGAATCAATGTTGTTATTGGTTTTTTGGGCGGACTTGCTTCAGTATAATAACTAATTCAAAGACTTAAACTAATGAAAAAGTGTAAACATTGTGGAACTGAAAATCCAGACAGTTCCATTTATTGTGTGAAATGCGGGAATAAGATGAATAGAGAACAAGAAATAGACGACAACTTAAGAGGGTTAGCTGTTCTATTTCTCATCATTGGTATAATTGTATCTATTGGGCTCATAGTAGTGGCCGTTAGTTTTGAAGGATGGTGGTCAAAACTTCTTCTAGCAGGTGTGGCCTTTATTTGGTATGGTATTATCACCGGAAATAGTTTGTTTACAGGAAACAAGTTATAAACTGTCACATCGTGACAGCCACAGCATTGTTTCGTCGCTGAGGCTGCCGTAGTACAACAGTCCTACAATCCTCGGCCTTCGGGTCGGGGATTTTTTTATTTCATGGTCTTGTGTTCATTTCCGTACAGATTTACGATTGAATCGAAAATCTGTACCACGTCAAACAAACTGCGACAAAGTCCCCAGAACCGCTACCTGTTTTCTCCAGACTTTCTCCCTACTCTCTCCATGATTTTATCTGAAATACGAGAAAAAAACAGGCGCACACCTCTCATTGTCAACGACTTGGTAAACAATTGTTTATATACCAGTCGGCAGAATTAAAATTCAAGGTTCACAAGTTTACTCTTTGGATGGAAAATTGTTCGTTTCTACTTGCCAAATCCAGATATTTTGCTTATCTTTGCAATTGCAAAGACAAAGCCCGAATGAGATAGAAAAATCTTTGTAACTATCTGTTTCTCTGTGTTATACACCATGCAGATAGACTTGCCAACTTGATTTACTTCATAACTCACTCATTCACAATCCATTAAATTACAGAAAACGATAGCAACGCTATACCAACGCTATACTAAAACTATAGTAAGCCTATAACTGGCAGTAGGTAACTACGAGGTAACTACGAGACAACTCCGAGATAACTTTGAAGTAGCTCTGCGATTCCTCCTTGTGGACAGGAATAAGAATAGGGGGATATTAGTACTGATTTATGATTGAATCGGAAATCCGTACCATAGCAAGGTTTTATTTGTATGTCAAAGATTTTCCCTATCTTTGCCGCCGATTTGAAAACGAGAAATATTATTTTATGACCAAAGCATTGAAAATCGTGGTGCTTGCCAAGCAGGTGCCCGACACGAGAAATGTGGGCAAAGACGCTATGACGCCGGAAGGCACCGTGAATCGCGCCGCACTGCCCGCCATCTTCAACCCAGAAGACTTGAATGCCCTTGAGCAGGCCTTGCGCCTCAAGGAACAACACCCCGGCAGTACTGTTGGCGTTCTCACTATGGGCCCGCCGCGTGCTGGCGAAATCATCCGCCAAGGGCTCTTCCGTGGAGCCGATACAGGCTGGTTGCTCACCGACAGACTCTTTGCCGGTGCCGACACATTGGCCACCTCATACGCATTGGCCACCGCTATCAAGAAGATTGGTGAAGTTGACATCGTCATCGGAGGCCGTCAGGCCATTGATGGCGACACCGCCCAAGTGGGTCCGCAAGTGGCTCAGAAACTGGGGCTCAACCAAGTGACCTACGCCGAGGAGATCCTCAAGATTGAAAATAACATCGCCACCATCCGCCGCCATATCGACGGTGGTGTGGAGACAGTGGAAGTGCCGTTGCCCTGCGTGATTACCGTCAACGGAAGCGCGGCTCCCTGCCGTCCCTGCAACGCCAAACTGGTGATGAAATACAAATATGCCTCATGCCCGCTTGAACGTCAGCCCGAAGACCCTCGCGCTGACCTCTATGCCAGCCGCGACTACCTCAACCTCAACCAGTGGAGCGTGGCCGACGTGGATGGCGACCCCAACCAATGCGGACTCTCAGGCAGCCCCACCAAAGTGAAAACCGTGCAGAACATCGTCTTCCAGGCCAAAGAGAGCAAGACCCTCACCGCCTGTGATGCCGATGTGGAAAGCTTAATCAAAGAATTGTTAGAGGAGAAAATTATCGGATAACCATGAACAACGTATTTGTATATATCGAGACCGAAGGCACACAGGTGGCCGAAGTCTCCCAGGAGTTGCTCACCAAAGGGCGTAAACTAGCCGACCAATTAGGCGTGGAACTGCACGCTGTCGTGGCTGGCACCGGCATCAAGGGTAAGGTGGAAGACCAAATAATGCCTTACGGCGTTGACAAGCTTTTCGCTTTCGACGGCGAAGGGCTGTTCCCCTACACCTCTGCTCCGCACACCGATATCCTCGTCAACCTTTTCAAGGAGGAACAACCGCAAATCTGCCTGATGGGCGCCACTGTCATCGGTCGCGACCTCGGCCCTCGCGTCAGCTCTTCGCTGACCAGCGGTCTCACCGCCGACTGCACCCAACTCGAAATCGGTGACTTCGACGACGTCAAGACGAAGAAGCACTACGACAACCTGCTCTATCAGATTCGTCCTGCTTTCGGTGGCAACATCGTGGCGACCATCGTCAATCCCGACCACCGTCCGCAGATGGCCACAGTCCGCTCGGGCGTGATGCAGAAAGCCATCTACGAAGGCAAAGCCAAGAACGAAGTCGTCTATCCCGAGGTGAGCAAGTATGTCTCGCCAGAGGCTTACGTCGTGAAGGTTCTCGACCACCATGTGGAGGCCGCAAAGCACAACCTGAAAGGCTCTCCCATTGTGGTAGCCGGCGGTTACGGCATGGGTTCGAAGGAAGGCTTCGATATGCTGTTTGAACTCGCCAAGGTGCTCCACGGCGAAGTCGGTGCCTCGCGTGCCGCCGTCGATGCGGGCTTCTGCGACACCGACCGCCAAATTGGCCAGACGGGTGTCACCGTGCACCCGAAGGTGTATATCGCCTGCGGCATCAGCGGACAGATTCAGCATATTGCCGGTATGCAAGACTCCAAAATTATCATCTCAGTGAACAGCGACCCCGATGCTCCTATTAATAAGATTGCGGACTACGTGATTGTTGGAACGGTTGAAGAGGTTGTTCCGAAACTGATTAAGTACTATAAGCAGAATTCCAAATAATATGGTAATCGTTGTTATCGTCCTCTGTGTTTTGATTGTAGGAGTCTCTCTTTTCAAGATTCTGGGAGTGATTGGTTTTATCAATATGCCAGGAAGAAAGAAAAACAAATCAAATGCAGAAAACAATACGACTTCCCATAAAGATAATGACTTAACGAAAAAAGAGTAAAACCAATGGCAAACTATTATAACGACAACCCGAACCTACAATTCTACCTCGACCACCCGCTGATGAAGCGTATCGTCGAGCTGAAAGAACGCGATTTTGCGGATAAAGACACCTACGATTATGCCCCCGTCGACTACGAAGACGCGATGGAGAACTATCGCCGCGTGCTCGACATTACGGGCGACATCACCGCCAATATCATCGAACCCAACTCAGAGAGCGTCGACCTGGAAGGCCCGCATTTGGAGAATGGACGCATGATTTATGCTTCCAAGACCAAGGAGAACCTTGATGCCTGCACCAAAGGCGGCCTTTGGGGCGTTTCCATGCCTCGCCGTTATGGTGGCTTAAACCTGCCCATCACCGTCTTCAGCATGTTGAGCGAGATGGTCGCTTCAGCCGATGCCGGCTTCCAAAACATCTGGTCGCTGCAGTCGTGCATCGACACCTTATATGAATTTGGCAACGAGGAGCAGCGCATGAAATACATCCCGCGCGTCTGCGCCGGCGAAACTATGTCGATGGACCTCACCGAGCCTGATGCCGGAAGCGACCTGCAAAGCGTGATGCTGAAAGCCACCTACAGCGAAAAAGACGGTTGCTGGCTGCTCAACGGCGTGAAGCGTTTCATCACTAATGGCGACTCCGACATCCATCTGGTGCTGGCCCGTTCAGAGGAAGGCACCAAGGATGGCCGCGGCCTGTCGATGTTCATCTACGACAAGCGTCAGGGCGGCGTCAATGTGCGCCACATCGAGCATAAGTTGGGCATTCACGGCTCACCCACCTGCGAGTTGACCTACAAGAACGCCAAAGCAGAGCTTTGCGGTGAAACCCGTTTGGGCCTTATCAAGTATGTGATGGCTCTGATGAACAGTGCCCGCCTGGGCATCGCCGCCCAATCTGTGGGTCTGGGTCAAGAGGCTTACAACGAGGCACTGAGATATGCCGGTGAGCGTCAGCAGTTCCACAAGAGAATCATCGAGTTCCCTGCGGTTTATGATATGCTCTCACGCATGAAGGCCAAAATCGATGCAGGTCGTTCGCTGCTCTACCAGACTGCCCGCTACGTGGACATTTACAAGTGTCTGGAAGACATCCAGCGCGAGCGTCCGCTGTCGCCCGATGAGCGCGCCGAGTGCAAGAAGTATTCGCGCCTCGCTGATGCCTTCACGCCTCTGGCCAAAGGCATGAACTCGGAGTACGCCAACCAGAATGCCTACGACGCCATCAGCATCCACGGTGGTTCGGGCTTCATCATGGAGTACAAGTGTCAGCGTCTCTACCGCGACGCCCGCATCTTCTCCATCTACGAAGGCACGACACAGCTGCAAGTGGTGGCTGCCATCCGCTACATCACCAACGGCACCTACCTCACCATCATGAAGGAAATGCTCGAGAACGAGGTCTCCGAGGACTTGAAGCCCTTGCAAAACACGGTGCGCACCCTCGTGGAGCTCTACGAGCAAAGCATCAACTACGTGAAGGCTGCCAACAACCAAGAGGTACAGGACTTCCTGGCCCGCCGTCTCTATGATATGACAGGCGACATCATGATGTCGCTGCTCATCCTGGACGATGCCACCCGTGCCCCGCACCTCTTCACTCAGTCGGCCAATGTCTACGTCCACGCCGCCGAGGAAGACGTCATCGGCAAGAGCGTCTACGTGAAGAACTTCATCGAGGAAGACTTAGTGAATTTCAGAGCGAAGGTAAAGGAAGTGAAGGAGTAATACTTGGTAAGTTCAAATATGTACAGAAAAGAGGGTGACC
>JAILDR010000238.1 GCA_024689285.1 Bacteroidales bacterium
ACGAACAAGGCGGCTCTCGGAAAAACTCCGGGGGCCGCCTTGGGTATAAGCCCTACTTATTTCGCCGCTGCGTTCATCGCGAGGGCTCTGCGTTTCGAGTCCTCCATCACCTCGATGGCCTGCTGCTGCAGGAAGCGTTCCTCGTCGGTTTCGGGCGCAAGGGTGATGCCGTGCGGCTTGCTGCGGTGGTTCTCGTCGAGATAGGAGAAGGTGGCGAAGCCGTCGGCGGCTACTTTTTCTGGCTCGCGGCTGCGGTACATCTTGGTGTAGACGGTCAGGGTGCTGCGCCCCACATGGACGACCTTGCTCTCGAAGGTGACGATATCGCCCGCGAAAATCGGGAATTTGAAGTCGATGCCGTGAAGCACCAACAGGACGGTGTCTTTGGTGTCGACGTATTGCGCCACAGCGAAATAAGAGCTCTCGAGGAAATACTCCGAGCAACGACCCGCAAAGAAGGTCTGATGGTGGTTAAGGTCGGCAAGCTTGATTAAGCGTTGAGAATAAGTTGATTTCATATTTCGATATTTCAAATTTCAGATTTCATATTTATCATTCCTAATTCCGCATTCCGCATTCCGCATTCCGCATTCATACCTCAATCTTCAGTCCGTCGTAGGCCAGCATCATGCCTTCGGGCAGCTGGCGGTTGGTTTCGGCAGCGAGGCCGATATGATGGCTGCAATGGGTGAACCAAGTCTTTTTCGCCCCTATCCGCACAGCCGCTTCGATTGACTCTTGCAGCGAGAGGTGCGAGTAGTGCTTTTTGTTGCCCAAGGCCTCAATAATCAGATAGTCGACACCCTGCAGGCGACCGATGATTTCGTCGGAGATTTCGCTCAAGTCGGTGACGTAGGCGAACTTACCTATCCGGAAGGCATAACAGGTCAAAGTATAGTGTTTCAGCTTAATGGGAACGATATGCAGGTCGCCCAAGTCGAAAGGCGTTTCGTCGAGACGGTGGATGTCGTAGGTCGGAGCGCCGGGATAGGGATGTTCCTCAAAAGCGTAAGAATACTCACGCCTGATTTCAGGCAGAGCGCTGTCGGCCACATACAAAGACATGGGCTTTTTGTTCATGAAAATGTAAGGGCGCAGGTCGTCGAGGCCACCGATATGGTCCTTGTGTTCGTGCGTTATCAGCACCGCGTCAAGCCGCGTAATGTTTTCGCGCAGCATCTGCTGCCGAAAGTCGGGGCCGGCATCCACAGCCACCGTCACCTGCGGCGTCTGTATTAATATAGAGGTGCGAAGCCGATGGTCGCGCGGGTCGTTGCTGCGACACACGGGACAATCGCAGCCGATAACAGGCACCCCTTGCGAGGTACCGCTGCCCAATACAGTGATAATCATATTCTTCTCGTTGTCTGACATGAGATTTCAGGTCGAAAAATCAGTGTGCAAAATTAGCGTTTTTAAGCAAAATATCACGCTGTTTCACGGAATTTCCCTACATTTGCGGCATGAATTTCATCAACAGAATCAGAAACAGAGCCTTACGCAAGGCACTTGACCGTTTTTCGGAAGAGAAGATGGCGGTCAAACTGCCTAATGCTCAAAAGGTTAACTCTATACTCATCATCCTCGACGAGGGCGACAAAGGCATCGTCAAGAATATTGAAAGCAGCACAAAGGCCTTGTTTGGCACGAGTCGCTGCGGCTTCATTATTCTATGCAACCAGATGTCGGACACCATCCTGCAAAGCGACCTCTACACCGAAATCACCCCAAAGGACTTTGGTTTTATGAGCGTCCTTAAGCAGGAAAAGCACGAATACATCAAGAAATGGCCTTTCAGCAACATGATTATCAACATGGCTGCGAAAGACACCGACATCAGCGACTACATCTGCACCCTGCCGAAATCCGATTTCCGCATCAGCTTCCAGCAGAGCGAATACATCAAAATCTACGACCTTGTCATCGAGAACCCACGGGGCACCGATCCTGTTTCGAACATCCACGTCCTGCACAACTATCTGAAAGTATTGGCCGGACCGCAACAACAAAACCCTTATTAAGATGAAAAACAATCCCTTCAAAGGCACGGGCATTGCTTTGGTCACCCCTTTCAAGCAAGACCGTAGCATAGATATTGAGGCTTTAATCCGTATTGTCAACCACGTCATCAACAATGGTGCGGATTTTTTGGTCGTACTCGGCACCACTTCCGAAGCCCCTACCCTGACTCCAGAAGAGAAGGCTTTGGTAATCAGCACGGTGCTTCGCACCAATGCCAGCCGCGTGCCCGTCATGCTTGGCATGGGCGGCAACAACTCGCAAGCCGTCGTCGATGCCGTCAAAGCTCAGGATTTTACCGGCATACAGGGCATTCTGAGCGTCGTGCCTTATTACAACAAGCCCAACCAGCGCGGCATGAAGGCTCATTTTGAAGCCATTGCCGACGCAAGCCCCGTTCCCGTGGTGGTCTACAACGTCCCCGGGCGCGTGGGCGTCAACCTGCAAGCCCCCACCTGCGTGGAGTTGGCCGGTCATCCCAACATCATCGCCGTCAAGGAAGCCTCGGGCAACCTGCAGCAAATCATGGAGATATTGCGCGACAAGCCTGCCGACTTCGACCTGCTCTCGGGCGACGACGGCATCACCCAGCCGCTGATGGCCTTAGGTGCCTCAGGTGTGATTTCGGTGGCAGCCAACGCCTACACCCAGCCTTTCAGCCGCATGATGCGCGCCATGAAGGGAGGCCACACCGACGAAGCCCTCAGGCTGCATTACGCCTTGCTGCGCATGAACCAGCTCATCTTCGCCGACGGCAACCCCGCCGGCATCAAATGCCTGATGAGCCTGATGGGATTGTGCCAGAACGTGCTTCGGCTGCCTCTGGTACCCGTAAATGAAAAAGTGGAAGCGGAGATTGCTGATGAATGGAAACGGCTGTCTGGATTGCTTCGTTCCTCGCAAATCGCCAGATTCGACGATACGAAGTGAGTCAATGACGCAAAGCGACAGAATAATTGAGAATAATAAACATACATAACAAATGAAGAACCTACGACATCTCATCATTATGCTGGCTGTCATCGTTTGTGGCAACCTTTATGCCCAAAAGAGTCAGCAGGAACTGAACCAGCTCATGCAGCAGCGCAATGAGTATTATTTCACCTTTATGCTGAACGGCAACGACGACCTGAACGCCATTGCCCGCACCATCTCTGTGGACCGCGTCGACGGCAAAACGGTGACCGCCTATGCCAACAACAACGATTTCGTGAATTTCCAGAAACTCGGCTATGAAGTCACGCTTCAAACGCCCCCTTCGCTGATGGAGCAAGTCGCCATGTGGGACGGCAGCAACCGCGCCGCATACGACTGGGACAGCTACCCGACCTACACAGCCTACGAGGACATGATGTTCCAATTCGCCACCGACCATCCCGACAGGTGCGAAATCATCACGCTCGGCACCCTGCCCAGTGGCCGCAAGATTATGGTGGCCCACCTCAACAACGGTTCCGGTGCCGGCAAGCCAAAATTCCTCTACTCCAGCACCATCCACGGTGACGAGACCACAGGCTGGATCATGATGCTCCGCCTTATCGACTACCTCCTTGAGAACCCCGACGAACCCGAGGTGCAGACGGTTATGGATAACATCGACCTTTATATCGCCCCCAACACCAACCCCGACGGCACCTATCACGGCGGCAACAACAGCGTGAACGGTGCCACACGTTCAAACGCCAACGGCATAGACATGAACCGCAATTACGCCGACCCACACGGCAGTGCCCACCCCGATGGCAACGATTACCAAACCGAAACCCAATGGTTCATGCAATTTGCCGACGAGCTCCCCTTCGTGATGGGAGCCAACTACCACGGCGGGGCTGAGGTGATGAACTACCCTTGGGACAACACCTACACCTTCCATGCCGACGACGCCTGGTATCAGATGATTAGCCACGAATACGCCGACCTCACCCATCAAGAAAGCCCAAACTACATGACCGAATACAACAACGGCATCACCAACGGCGCCCAATGGTATATGATTGGTGGCGGCAGACAAGACTATATGAACGGCTACGCCCAATGCCGCGAGCTGACCATCGAATGCTCCGACACCAAATTGCCCAACGGCAACCAGCTGCCCAATTTCTGGAACTACAACAAGAACTCCATCTTCGCCTTCATGAACCAATGCATCTACGGCATCCACGGCGTAGTGACCGACTCCATCACGGGCGAGCCGCTTGAGGCCACCATCACCATCAGCGGTCACGACGACGAATATTCCATCGTGGAGAGCCATCTGCCTTCCGGCGACTTCCACCGTCCCATCAAGGGCGGCAACTGGTATGTCATCATCAGCAAGGATGGCTACTGCCCCAAAATCGTCGACGTCAACGTGGCCGACTACGAAACCGTCAACCTCAACGTGCAACTCGTACCCGGCAGCTGCATGGTGGCCGATTTCTACGCTTCAGAGACACAGGTCTCACTCGGACAAAGCATCAGTTTCTCCGACAATTCGTTTGGCGAAATCGTTTCATGGAACTGGGAGTTTGAAGGCGGCACCCCGTCCACCTCAACCCAGCAAAACCCGCAGAACATCACCTATAATGAAACCGGCGACTACAGCGTCAGCCTCACCATCACCGACGGCGACGGCAACAGCGAGACCTTGACCCGCAACAATTACATCCACGTCAGAGAGTCATACAACATGCAGGACGGCACCATAACCACCTGCAACGCCATGTTCTACGACAACGGTGGCCCGAACAACAACTACAACAACAACCGGAACTACACCTTGACCTTCTTGCCCGCAACATCAGGAAGCATGCTGGAAGCCGTTTTCGAGGAGTTCACGTTGGAATACAACTACGACCTCCTTTACATCTACGACGGCACCTCCACCAACGCCCCTCAAATCGGGCAATATTCGGGCAATAACACCCCCGGCACAGTAACCGCCACCAACAGCGAAGGTGCTTTGACCTTCCGTTTCACCTCCGACAACTACACCACCGACCTCGGTTGGAGAGCTGCCATTCACTGCGTCGGAAGCTACAACCCGATTACATTGGAAGTCAGTGCCGAGCCGATGGTTATTGTTTTAGGCGAGTCAAGCCAGCTCTCAGTAATCGCCACAGGCGGTTCAGGAAGCTATACCTATCTATGGGAGCCTGCCAATCCCGAAAACGAAGGCACCCTCAGCAACCCCGCTATTGCCAACCCCATCGTCACACCTGTGCTTGCCCCCGAATCCATCTATAAGATCACAGTTACCGACACCGAAGGCAACATGGCCTCTGACGACATCACCATCGAGGTCAAGCCCATGTCGGTGGCTGAAGACGGCGGACAAACCTTCATCTACCCCAATCCCAGCAGCGGCAACTTCACCATCCGCGCCAACGGCGAGGTCAGCTATCAGCTCTACAACAGCCTCGGGCAATTAGTGCAGTCAGGCAACTTCACCGATGAGACCCAAATCCAAGCCGATGGTTTGAGCAAAGGAATCTATCTCCTGCACCTCAGCAACCAGGCCGGAAGCAAGATGGAAAAACTCATCATCGAAAAATAAAAAGAAAAACAAGACGTTATTAGGCAAAAATGAGTAATTTTGCAGCCCGATGAGAAAATACACCTTGATATTGGCTATGTTCGGCCTCGTCGCCATGAGCGCCTGCAACGACTTCAACCGTTTGATTAAAAGCACCGACAACGAGATGAAGTACGAAGTGGCCGTTGACTACTACGACCGCGGCGACTTCAACCACGCCTTGCAACTTTTCGACCTGTTGCAGTCAGCTTACCGCAACACGCCCCGGGGCGAAGACATCACCTTCAAAACGGCAGAGTGCTATTTTAAGCAAAAGGACTACGAAATTGCCTCCTATTACTATAACAAGTTCCATACAACCTACGGCTTCTCGAGAAAAGCCGAGCAGGCTGCTTTCATGAACGCCTATTGCAGCTATCTGCTCTCGCCCGAATCGGGCCTCGACCAAACCAACACGCATACGGCCATCAAACTGCTGAAAGGCTTCATTGAGCGTTATCCCAGCAGCGACAGCATCCCCTGCGCCAACCGTCTCATCGAGAATCTGGAGGACAAGCTTGAAACAAAAGACTACAACATCTGCCGCCTGTTCTATCGCATGGAGAATTACAGTGCTGCCATCACCTCGTTTGAGAACATGTTGAAGAACCATCCCAACACCAAGCACCGCGAGGAGATTCTCTACGACATGGCCACCACCTATTTCGAATATGCCGAAAACAGCATCCCCGAGAAACAGAGAGAGCGTTACGAGTCGTGCGTAGAGCAATGCAACACGCTGACCTATCTCTATCCCAACAGTCCCTACGTCGCCGCCGCACAAGACGTCGCCGCCAAAGCAAGAAAGAAATTAGAAAACATCAAATAAAATGGATTTCAAGAAAATTAAGACCGAAACGACGGTGGTCACCCGTCAGAAAGACCAGTTCTACAAAGGCACCGGCAACATTTACGAGACCGTCGCCATCCTCTCCATCAGGGCCAATCAGATTGCCAAGGAAATTAAGGAAGAACTCAACGAAAAGATTGAATCGTTTGCCTCCGCCACCAACGACAGCCTTGAGGAAGTGTTCGAAAACCGCGAGCAAATCGAAATCGCCAAGTTCTACGAGCGCCTGCCCAAACCCACTTTGATTGCCATCCATGAGTTCCTGCACGACGAGATTTATTTCCGCAATCCTGCCAAAAATAGCGAAAACGATTTTTAATCTGCATGAAGAAAGCCCTGTTCATACTCGTCCTTTTGTTCAGCCTCAGCACCTTAGCGAAAGCTCAGGAGCTGCAATGCGAAGTGCGCGTCAACTCAACCCAGGTGGCGGGTACCGACAAAACCGTTTACCAAAGCCTGCAAACCGCTCTGTACGAGTTTATCAACAACACGAAGTTCACTGAGATTAACTTCCGCCAGAGCGAGAAAATCGAGTGCAGCATCCTTATAGATGTCAAGTCGCGCGAAAACGACCTCTTCACTGCTGACATCAACATTGCGCTGAGAAGACCCGTCTATAAGACCAATTACAACTCGCCGCTGTTCAACTATGTCGACCGCAAATTCTCCTTCGAGTATATGGACGGGCAGACCCTCGAATTCAACCCCAACACTTTCGTCTCGCAGCTTACCAGCACCATAGGGTATTACATCTATCTCATGCTCGGCCTCGATTTCGACTCGTTCTCCCTCTTTGGAGGAACGCCTTTCTTCGCCATCTGCGATCAAATTGCACGCGGCGTACCGCAAAACGGTGGCGACGACGGTTGGAGCACAACGGGACGTCAGAACCGTTACGCCCTCATCAGCGACATCAACAACCAGACCTACGAGCCGCTGCGGCAGTTCATTTACAGCTACCACCGCCAAGGTTTGGACGTGATGGCAGAGCACACCGACGAAGCCCGCGAAGCCATCCTCAACGCCCTTTCCAACCTGAGAAGCGTGTATGAGCGCAACTCCATGTGCTATTTCCTGCAACTCATCATCGAAAGCAAACGCGACGAAATCATCCAAATCTTCTCAGAAGGCAACATGAAAGTTCGAACAGAAGCCTCCAATATCATGAAGGCCATCGACCCGTCGCAGTCGTCGCGCTATGATGCTATGCTCCAGAACAAGGGCAACTAATCACCATCATGCTCAAGCACCTACAAATCAGCAACTACGCCTTGATTGACGAACTTGACGTCAGTTTTAAGACAGGATTTAGTGTTATCACGGGTGAGACAGGTGCGGGCAAGTCCATCCTGTTGGGGGCTTTGGGATTTGCCTTGGGCGAACGCGCAGACACCAACGTGCTTTACGACAAAGAAAAGAAATGCATCGTCGAAGCCCAATTCGAACTGACCGACGACACCCTACGGCCTCTCTTCGAAGAAAACGACCTCGACTTTGAGCCCGAGTGCATCTTCCGCCGCGAGCTGAGCCCGCAGAAAAAAAGCCGCGCTTTCATCAACGACACACCTGTCGCCTTGCAGACGATGAAAGAGATTGGCAGCCTCCTCGTTGACATCCACTCGCAACACGACTCCCTGCTGCTCACCGATGCCAATTTCCAATTAAGGCTGTTGGACGACATCGCACAAAACGCCACACACTTGGCCGATTACCAAGCAGAATACAGCAACTACAGCACCCTCAAGCGGAAACTCAATGAGCTGAAGGACATCGCAACCAAAAACACCGCCGAGAACGACTACCTGAAGTTCCAACTCGACGAACTCGACAAAGCCGACCTCAAGGAAGGCGAATACGCCGATATGGAGCAAACGCTCCACATCATGGAAAACGCCGAAGAAATCAAGAACCTCCTGGTGACTGCCAACAGCCTGATGGACAGCGCCGAAAACGCTATTCTGGGACAAGTCAACGAATTGGCCTCCACCCTGTCGCGACTGAAACATCTGCTGCCCGATACTGAAAGTCTTGGAGAACGAATCGAGACCCTGAAGGTGGAGCTAAAAGACATCGCTTACGACCTGCACCGCAAGGAAGACGAGACCCAATTCGACGAAAGCGAGCTGCAGATTCTGCAAGAACGCTACGACCTGCTCAATCGCCTGATGATGAAGCATCGCGTCGGAAACTACGAGGCACTTATCGCTCTTCGCGACAGCCTGAAAGAAAAGGTAAACGCTTTCGAGAACATCGACGAGTCCATTGCCAAAACTGAGAAAGAATTGAATGGCAGCGAAAAACGTCTCTCCTCCATAGCCAAAGCCCTGCACGACCGCCGTTGCCAAGCGGCCACAACCTTTGGAGAACAAGTAAGTCTCCTTGTACGACAATTGGCTATGCCTTTTGCCGTATTCCAAGTAGCGGTGGAAAGCCAATCGGGCTTCACCAACAAAGGCACCGACGGAATACGGTTCCTGTTTTCGGCCAACAAGGGCATCGCTCCCGACGACATCAGCCGTGTGGCCTCGGGCGGCGAGCTTTCGCGGCTCATGCTTGCCATCAAAAGTGCCGTATCGGGATACAGCTACATCCCCACCCTTATCTTCGACGAGATTGACACAGGTGTTTCAGGCGAAGTGGCAGCCAAAATCGGAAGCATCATGCGACAGATGGGTCACTCGCTGCAACTCATCGCCATTACTCACTTGCCACAAGTGGCCAGCCAAGCCGGGCAACATTATTTCATTTACAAAGACAACGAAGGCGAACGCACGCAATCGCACATTCGCCTGTTGAATCCTGATGAGCGCATCAGCGAAATCGCCAAAATGCTGAGCAACGACACAGTGACAGCAGAAGCACTCAAAGCAGCGGAAGTACTGTTGAAAGATTAATTCCCTTTCAGGAATTTCACCGTAGAAACAGCACCATTTTCCTCCACGATACGGACGAAATACACCCCTTCGGGCCAGTTGTTGACCTCAACGACCTTTTCCGAACCGTGATACACTAACTGTCCAATCGCATTGAACACATTGATTTCCTGCATATTGCCTTCTACCGTAAAGCTATCGGAAGCGGGATTGGGATACAAAGCGACACCTGAAAGGCTCTCCCCTACTGAGGTCACAGCAACTTCAACGGTTGCCATCTCCGACTCGCAGGTCTCACCGTCGCGCTCATAGCTTACCGTCACGCCATAACTACGTGTCCCGACGGGAGGATTCGGATCGATAACCTGGTACTGATAGGGATTGTCTATCGTGCGAATCAAAATGCCGTCACGATAGAGATTATAGCAGACAAAATCGGTTCCGGTCCAATAATAATCCACCGTTGCACTATAATCGTCATCGCTCCAATAGTGATAATATGCTCTCTCGATATACGGAGCATGACAATCAACACCACAGTCAATCATATAGTCGATGATGTCACCCACTTCCGGATAGCCGTCGGAAGCCACAATCAGATTGTCGTCCCAATCGTACACCTCATACGACACTTCCTCAAGGCTGCCATGAGTATAGCAAGACCCACATTTTCGGAATAGGCACCGCTGGCATTGGGGCCATACATCATGTCGACACTCACGCCCGCGTGATACTCCAACAAAGCCACAGCATCGACCTCGGCCTGTGGACTTGCGAAGTCGAGGAAGTCAGGCATCAGTTCAAAGCAATAGGTGGCATTTTCGAAATTGGCTTCCTGCCAGCCATAGTTACCATACTGGGTGTTGGCATCGTAGCCGTGTCCGCCTTGACCATGACGGGGCCATTCCCAATATCGCATAATCTGGCTCATGGCGTTGGCCACACAACCCGACTTACAATGACCACTATAAACAGATGTAGCATCTTCGGGAGCCATGTTATTGTAAAGGTCGGTCTGATTCCAAATCGAAGCCAACAAAGGAGCCACACCGCGATTGATTCTTTCATCATTCAGCTTACCTGTCTCAGCAAGGCGCGTCCAGTCGGCAACGGCTTGTTCAGTACGAACTTCACCATTCTCCACCATCTGCACGAAACCTGCCTTGTAATTCTCAAAGAAAGACCTCAGGCCATCGGGCAGTTGGGCAGTGAAATTACTTTCCGTCGAATAACCCAAGATGGGGCGCATACGGTCGTCGGCAGAGACGATGACAAAACCCTTCGGGTGTAACGAAAAGACATAGAAACAGGGCTGTCCATTATCGGTTACTTCTGTATAGGCCAATTCCGCCACGGAAGATTTCACGGAGGTATTGATGTTCATAAACTTGACCCCCAATTTTTTGGCTTGCTCTACATCAACAGGATTGGCCTGCAATATCCCCGCAAGCAACAATGATGTCAGGGAAAGGAATAACAGTTTTTTCATGTGAATGGATTTAGGGGTTTATTGTTTAAGGATTTTCTCAAAACGTACTTGTCCATCGTTGGCCTCGATGCGGACGAAATACACACCCGCCTCTAACTCCGACAAATCAATCACCTGCTGACGAGAGGAAATCGCACATTGTCCCAATGCGTTATATACCTCGACTTTGGCCACTTCCACGCCCTCAATCACAATCTGCGAACGGGTGGGGTTGGGATAGACAGAAATAGTTTCTTCCCCATTTTCAGCTACATCGTCGGAGCAGTCGACATAGACGCTGCACAACTCCCCTATCTCAGGTTTATCGTCTGTGGCATAAATGAGACCTCCGTCCCAGTTGTAAATCTCAAAATAACACTCGCCATCCTTGCCGCCGATGGTATAAGCCCAATGAATCTTCATATCATCAAAGGAAGGCACATCCACCTTGACGGTCGCATCATCACCTTCAGCGAGTCCAATCCTTGCAACAGCATTGCCGCGCGAGTCGACAATAGAAATGGCAGAAGCAATCCAACCGTCACCCACAGAATCGTGAAGATGGAAATCAAGGGTACAAGTCGGTCCGTTCAAGATGGTGTCTTTCACCATAGGTCCCAGATACTCTCCGGAAAAAGGATACACACAATAATGACTGATGCCCAGCGCATTGTCATCATAATAACTGATTTGCGCACCAGCCTCAACATTGTATTCAGTGTGGATTATTTCGTTGTTACGCATGAAAACAATGCTGTCGAGTTGCTCAATATTCCAGTCACCGCCAACCACCATCGAAGGTGCAATGAAACTGATGCAATTGGTTCCTTCGGCGACAGCCTGCACCTGAAAGTCTTTGACACCTTCGGGGCAGAACATGTGAGGATAAGCATCAGGGACGATACCGAAAATGGCCGAATGCCCTTCAGGGAAAGAATAATGCGAGAGATAAAAACCGTTAATGGCATAATAGCCATTATCAAGCCCCTGCCAGCCCCAGTTGAAGTGGAACATATTGTTGTCATCGTAGCCGTCGCACACAAAAGCATGACCTCCTCCATTGCCCGAAGCGCTGTAATAGAGCGGCATACCGCCGTCGAGGTTTTCACGCAACATTTCATCCCATTGGGAGTCCTGATGCCAATCACGATAGTCGATATACATGTGCTCATCATAGATGAAATTCTCAGTCATCGCACCTGTCACGCTTTGCGAGAAAGCGCCACTGCCGTCGGGACTATAGCCCATCTCGACACTCACGCCAGCATGGTACTGCAACAGCGCCACTGCATCAATCTCGGCATCGGTCGAAGTCCAATCCAAAAAATCAGGCATGAGATCATAGCGATAAACGGCACTCTCAAATGAAGCGGCAATCTGTCCATATTCCCAAATCTGATAAATATGTGCGCCGCGTCCGACGCGAGGCCATTGCCAGTAGTACATGATTTGCGACATAGCCGTTGCCACGCAACCGGCAAAAACGTGTCCATCAGGGCCCAAGGTATCTTCCGGACAGCGGCGGTTATAAAGTGCCGACTGGTTCCAAGTGCAGGTCAGCAGCTTAGGCACCGTGCGAGTGATTCTGTCATTATTGATTTTGCCCGTTGCTGCAAGGCGTTCCCAATCGCTGACGGCCTCAGCAGAACGCGAATCGCCGCTGGCGAACAAGTCGGTAAAGCCTGCACGATAGTTATGGAAGAAACTCTCCACACCTTCGGGAAGCGCTTCGCTGAAAGTACCCTCGGTGGAGTAGCCCAAGATGGGTTTGGCACGGTCGTCAGCCGACACGATGACAAAGCCATTGGGCTGCATCGAGAAGACGTAGAAACAAGCCTCACCTTGTTCGGTATAGCCTGTATAAACAAGTTGAGCCTCATCCGCTCTGATTCCAGTATTGGCATTCATAAACTTAATGCCCAGCGATTTGGCCATCTCCACATCAACGGGTTTGGCCTGAAGTCCGCCCATAAACAGCGCAACCATCAGGAGAAATAACATACTTTTTTTCATGGCAATCTATTATGTTGTTTATAAATCATTGTTTTTCACCAAAACGAAATGATCGTTGTCATTCTCTTTTGGCAAGTAGCCTTGGTCATATACGAAATGATATACTCCACCCGCCTTAGTGGTATAGATATGGGTGAAATATTTGAAATCAAAGCCTTTTTCCTTCAACTGCTGCCTGCTGACGAATGACTTCCCTTTAACATTTAACTCTACCAAAATATTATAGTTGCGGGCCAAAATTGCATTGATGTTCCGTACCACATTGATTTGTTTATGCGTCCTCTCATAGTTATAGCTGTTGCGGCACGAGTCGCAGCAAAACTTCTTGTCCATACGGCCAATGATAGGTTCACCACAGTAAAGGCATTTTCTCTGTTCGTCCATGTATGTTGAATTGTTGATTGTTTAACTATTTAATTGTTGTTATTTAGTAAAAACGTACCGCAAGATGTTCGCACCCATTTTCAGGGCCTTCTCGCGTGTTTCTTGAGAGTCGTGGTGCACGCGCTGGTCTTCCCATCCGTCTCCGAGGTCACACTCATAGGTGAAGATGCACACCACCCTACCCTCGTATATCAAGGCGAAGAGTTGGGGAGGTTTGTTGTCGTGTTCGTGGATTTTCGGCAAGCCGTTCGGGAACGAATAAGGCTTTTGGAAAATCTCATGCGTGTAGGGCAATTCCACAAAGTCCAGTTCGGGGAACACCTTTTTCATCTGAGGCTCAATATACTGCCGGATGCCATAATTGTCGTCGATGTGGAGGAAACCGCCTGCCAGCATATAGTTACGCAGGTTTTGCGCCTCGGCTGCATCAAACACCACATTACCGTGGCCCGTCATATAGACGTAGGGATAGTTGAACAAATCAGGACTCGAAGGCTCCACCGTCGGCACGTTGGGGTTGATGTCGGTGCCAATCTCCTGATTGCAGAAACGCACCAGATTGGGGAGCGAGGTAGGATTACCGTACCAGTCGCCGCCCCCTCGATATTTCAGCAACGCAATGTTGAGTTGCTGAGCCGATGCGGCAAAGGAGAACGACAACAAAAACAATATGACGACAAACAGCTTCTTCATTTCATCTGATTTATTAGTTGAATCGTATGGCAAGCTACAACGGCAGCTGTTTCCGTTCTCAGCCGGGCTTCGCCCAAACTACACGGCACAAAACCATTTTGCTTGGCCAGTTCCACTTCTTCGGGGCTGAAGTCGCCTTCTGGACCAATCAGCACCAAGGCGTTTTCCCCTTTATTATAAAGGTCGCAGAGACCTTCCTTCACGTCGTCGTCAATCCAAGCGATGAACTTCTGACCCTCAAAGGGCAGCTTCACCAGTTTATCAAACGGCATCAGGTCTTCCACCTTAGGCAGTCGCGACTTAATGCTTTGCTTCATGGCAGCCACCATCACCTTCTGAAAACGCTCCACGTTGGCTGCACGGCGTTCGGAATGATAAGAAGTGAAGAGGCGCACCTTGTCTACGCCTATCTCAGTAGCTTTTTCAAGAAACCACTCGGTGCGCTCGTTAAGTTTGGTCGGGGCGATGGCGATTTCCAGATTGAAGCCCCAGTGGTCATACCCTTTGCGCCGGTTGGTCAGGTTGACTGTAGCCCGCTTGGGCAGTGCCTCCACCAACTCAGCGTCGAACAGGAAACCCTCGCCATTGGTGACGCAGAAACGCTCGCCCTCGGTCATACGCAGCACTTTGACGCAATGCTTGGATTCGTCTTCGGGCAAGGTCGTTAGACCTTCAGTCGCTTCGGGTATGTAAAAGACATTCATTTTGTTCCATTCGTAGAGACGCATTGCATGCGTCTCATTTATTTTTCATTTCTATAATTTGAGACGCATTCAATGCGTCTCTACATTACATCCTATTAGGCATTCCTATACCCAGCAATTCAGAGGCATTGCGCAACAAGGCGGCCACCATGTCGCACACCTGAAGGCGGAACATACGACGGTCGGCATCGGACTCCTTCAGGATGCTGCACTCTTGATAGAATTGGTTGAACTCCTTGGCGAGGTCGAAGATAAAGTTGGCCACCATCGCGGGGCTGCGGTTTTCGGCGGCCTGGTTCAGCACCATCGGCCAGCCGTACATCATCACGATGATTTCCTTTTCCTTGGGCTGCAAATCGCCGATCTTCACTTCGCTTTCCAACTTGATGCCTTGTTCCTCAGCCTTGCGCAACACCGAGCAGATACGGGCATGGGTATATTGAACGAAGGGGCCTGTGTTGCCGTTAAAGTCGATGGACTCCTCTGGATTGAACAGCATGGTCTTCTTCGGGTCGACCTTGAGGATGAAGTATTTCAAAGCCCCCAAACCGATGGTGTGATACAGTTTGTCAGCCTCCTCGGGCGAGAGATCCTTGGCTTTACCGAGTTCGTCGGAGACGGCCTTGGCCGTAGCCACCATCTCGTCCATCAAATCATCGGCATCCACAACGGTTCCTTCACGCGACTTCATTTTGCCGTTGGGCAGTTCAACCATACCATAAGAAAGGTGTTCAATAGCATTGCCCCACTCACGGCCCAAACGCACCAACACGCGCTTCAGCACATCGAAGTGGTAAATCTGTTCATTACCCACCACATAAATCAGTTTCTCCGGATCGTATTCATTCACGCGCAGTTGTGCGGTACCAAGATCCTGAGTCATATAAACCGAGGTGCCGTCGCGGCGCAGCAGGAGCTTTTCGTCCAAGCCTTCATCGCGGAGGTCGCACCACACGGAGTTATCATCGCGGCGGTACAACACACCCTTTTCCAGACCTTCCTGCACGAGAGCTTTGCCCAAGAGGTAAGTCTGCGACTCATAGTAAATCTTCTCGAAAGCCACACCGAGACGCTTGTAGGTTACATCAAAGCCGTCATACACCCATTGGTTCATCATTTCCCACAGCTGGCGCACCTCCGGGTCGTTGGCTTCCCAGCGCACCAGCATCTCGCGGGCTTCATGCATCAGCGTGGACGCAGCTTCGGCCTTGGCCTTAGCTTCTTCCTTGGCTTTCTCATCCAAAGTATCGAAGTCTACAGGCAACAGGGTCTTCAGTTCCTCTTTATATTTCTTGTCGAACAGCACGTAGAAGTCGCCGATGAGATGGTCGCCTTTCTTGCCAGTCGATTCAGGCGTACAGCCGTTGCCCCATTTCAGCCAAGCCAGCATACTCTTACAGATGTGGATGCCACGGTCGTTTACCAGATTGACGCGCACCACGTTCTTGCCGTTGGCTTTCATGATTTCCGACACGCTCCAGCCGAGCAGGTTATTACGGATATGACCCAAATGCAAGGGTTTGTTCGTGTTGGGCGACGAATATTCAATTACCACGGGCTTGCCTGAAACGGGCTTGCGGCCAAACTCGCGGTTCTCGTGGTTCGCCTTAAAGAAATCCATCCAGAACTTATCGGAAATCAACAGGTTGAGGAAGCCCTTCACCACGTTGAACCTGGCAATCATATCAGACTCCTTGATCATTTCGGCACCCATCTCGTTGGCCAGTTGCTCGGGATTGCGGCCCGCCAGCTTCACAAAAGGAAACACCACAATAGTCATATCGCCCTCAAACTCGGGGCGCGTCTTCTGGAAATTCACCTGCTGCACAGGCGGTTCCTGTCCGTATAAAGCTTTGAACGACTTTATGAATAACTCTCTTAATACTTGTTCTAACATAGCCAAATAATTTTCGTTGGTGCAAAAATAGTAAAATGTCATAAACACGACATAAATACCAATGAAAAAAACTTGTAGCGACTCGAAAAACTATTATTCTTGCACAAAATAAAATTCGCAACCTCACAATGACAACAAAAGATGAATACGGAAGAGTGTCTTGCGCGGAAAAAAGTTGACACAAAAGTGACAACCAAAATCAGCGAACTACAGTTAAAATCCCCTCCTTATCCTTGGGTAGGAGTTAAGTAGGAGTTAGGTTAGAGTTACATCGGAGTTGGAAATTTGGCAAAAATGTTAAAATCAGCCTCAAAAAGAGGTTTATTTTTAGTTAAATTATTGTTAATTCATCCTCTTGTGTTGTCAATAGTCATTAGGTCAATAGTCAATAAGGATTTCAGATGCGGCAAAACAGAGGTTTTTATATATAAATAATTGAATATTAGTATATTGTAAGCAAAAACCTCGAAAAGCAGAAATCCAAAAACCTTAATGACTAATGACCATCTTGACCACATATTCCGCAAAATCTTTGTAATCGTCTGATTATAAGCAATAAACAAACACAATACATATTATCCTTAATGACTATTCTGGTCAAAATGCCTCAAATTTGGGGTAAAATCAGGCCGAAAACCCACCGATTTGAGGCAAAAATAGGGCAAAAAGCTGCATTTTGATGCAAAACGACTCGATTTTTGGCGAAAAATGACGATCAGAATTTCTGCGTTGCAGTTGTTGCAGTTGTTGCAGTTTTTTTTCGAGGGGTAGGTGCGGCTGAAGTTTTTGATGATCAAAACCGGTCATGGTCATTTGGTCAAAATCGATTTTTGAATTCGGTTGTCTTATAATTCCATATTCCTGACGGTGAATCTCCTCTCCCCCTTCCATGTTCTTTCATTGTTTGCAGCTTGCCGACAAGATAATCCATGTACTCTTTTTTGGATGTCATTTCATGGAACACCCACATCGACGCATAATCCATGTCGTCTGCCAGATAATCTTCAATAATCGAGGCATCATAAGTTTGGTATGCCTCAGCCAATTTGTTTAAAAATAATTCTTCCATAACGTTTTGTATTATAAATGTTAGTTTTGTTTGAACCCAATGGTACTTTGATTATCCGTGTTGCTCGGGTAATCCCGCTCCAGAAGCGGAACCAACCTGCCATAATCATCCATAACCTCAACAACGGACTGATAAGCCACGTTGAACTCTTTCATGAAGTCTTTTGAGTTGCCAATGGCACTTTGGTAGCAACAGCAAAGATGATCTTCCAATGCTACAAAAATGGTATTTGTGTTGCGGATATTGATAATATTGGCTGCTCGGCTCCAACCATTAGTGTTCACTTTGTAGAAAGAATCATCCTTGAACTTATACAAAATGTAGATGCGCTTGATCCTTTTATTGAAGCTGTCATCGATGTGAACTTCAAAACGGTTGTTGCTTTTGAAAACAAAAAGGTCGCCCTCTTTCTTTTCGTAACGATACCCCGCTTTCTCCAAGCGCTTGCAAATTTCGGCTTCTATAGCTTCCGTGCTTTTCCATAAGGTAAGACTAAAAACACAAACTATCATAATTCCGAGAGCAAGGACACCGCAAAGAATAAACCAAACAAATGAATGGTCCTGTAAAGAGTATAACACGCCCATGATTACAATGCCAATTGCTCCTGCAATCAGATTGCTTTTTGTAAATGCTTTCTTGTCTTCCATGTTTCTTAAGTTTTTATTTTCCAAAAAACAGCACTGTTCCACCTTCTTCCGAATGTAACGGCCTCAGTCTTATTACCATCCCGTCTGTACATCCTCCATTGGCTCCAGCACGCCAACAGTAACAATCAGGATCATCTTCTTCTGGTTCACCATATATGCTATTGAGATAGTCAATTACATGCCTCATCTTGGGGTCGTCAGGCTGAATGCTTGCAATAAGGTGAATGCCGTCACCATCAATGTTTACTCCAAATCCCACTTCCCCAATAGACAAGACACAAAGGTCTATATCTGTGGCATAGTTAAGCATATCATTCTCCGATGCAATAACTCGTATCTGGTGGTGTATACTTGTCCAATCATCCATCACGATAGGTTCACCAAAGAATGAAATTGTATCAAA
>JAILDR010000028.1 GCA_024689285.1 Bacteroidales bacterium
TTGGCGACATCGGCTGCTACACGCTGGGCTTCAATATGGGTGCCATTCAGACGACGGTGTGCATGGGTGCCTCCATCACGATGGCCAAAGGTGCCAGCGAGGTGGGTATCTTCCCCAGCGTGGCTGTCATCGGCGACGGTACTTTCGGACACAGCGGCCTGACGGGTCTTCTGGACTGCGTCAACGAGAAGGCTAACGTTGTGATAGTGATTCTCGACAATGACATTACCGCTATGACAGGTGGTCAGCCTTCATCGGCCCACAACAAGATTCGCCGCATCTGCGAAGGCCTCGGCGTGGAGCCGGAGCACATCCGCGACATCATCCCGCTGCCCAAGAACCACGAGGAGAACGTCAAGATCATTGAAGAAGAGGTTAACTACAACGGCGTTTCGGTCATCATCCCGCATCGCACCTGCATCGTGGAATTGAAGAAGCACATGAAGAAATAAATTTGAAATCTGAAATTAGAAATCTGAAGTTATGAAAAAAGACATAGTATTATGCGGCGTGGGTGGCGACGGCATCGTTTCGGTGGCCAAAATCATCTCTGATGCTGCTCTGAATATGGGTATGAACCTGAAACAGTCTGAGATTCACGGTATGTCGCAACGCGGTGGATCGGTGTTCTCGCACCTCCGTATCTCCGACGACGAGATTTTCGCCGATGTTATTCCCGAAGGTAATGCCGACATCATCCTTTCGTCGGAACCGATGGAAGCATTGCGTTACCTGCCTTGGTTGAGCAAGGAAGGCTGGGTCATCACCAACAGCGATCCCTTTGTCAATATCGGCAACTATCCTGATATGGCTCTGATTGAGGCTGAGTTGGGCAAGCTGGAGCATGTGGTTTCCTTCAATGCCAACGAGATTGCCAAACAGCTGAAGGCCCGTTCCAATATGGTGCTTTTGGGTGCCACGGTGCCTTATCTCGGCATCTCTATGGAGAAGGTTGAAGAGGCCATTGCCCACATCTTCGGCAAGAAGGGTCAAGAGGTCGTCGACCTCAACATCCAGGCCGTGCGTGCCGGTTACGAGCAGGCCGCGAAGTAAAACAGAAAACCCATGAAAGAAGAAGAGCCTGACGCTAAGCGCCGGGCTCTTCTTCTTTCACTTCCTCAACTTCAATCTTTCCGCCTTTGATTCGTATTTTCTTCTTGACCCGCAGCGGCGCGATGATCAGAACCATCAGTATCTCAAGGGCATATTTCAGCCAAGGAATGAGCCCTGTGACGATAATTTGAAACGCGATAAGCAGGATGGAGGAACTCACGAAGATGGCTTTGCCAAAAGCTTTCTTTCTGAAAATCCGGATAAGGCTCCATACCAACAGGATGGATAAAAGCAATTGGATGACTTGAACCAAAAACTCCCATGACCCCAAGTCCATCTCGCCTTGGTTGAAATAATAGGTGTCGAAGTAATACCGACGGAAAACCATAGCCACAATTTCGAAGATGAGCAACAAACCATAATAGGTGATGGCAAAAGTGGCCGCCAGCTTCATGGCGAGCGTCATCTGGGGCTTGAGGTTGAAGATTTTTCCTTCGCTCGGCTTCTTCTTACTCATGGCAGTTCAGGGCTTTGAGGAGTATCGTTGGAGGCATCCATCCTCTTGAAATACATATAGTAAAAGAGGATGAAAGCCAAGGTCAGCAGAAGTTCGGAGACGAAACCCGATTGAGGTTGCTTAGGATATAGGTACAGCGACGCATTGATGAGCATGAGAATTTGGGAAATGGCGTAGATGTGAAGTCCGCGCTTGTTGCATTTGAACATCTGTACTACGCCTACCAATGAGCCGATGAACAATATCAGCAGAAACAGCCAATACTTCGGGTCGATTTGGGCCATCATGTTTATGCCGTCCATTGCCAATTGCTGCTGCTCTTCGCCCATCATGGCAGAATAAGGAGCCATTATCTCTTCGATTTGGCCATTTTGTACCAATTCAGCCATTTTGGGTGTCATGATACGCATAACCAACGAAGAGAGGATGTTCCAACAGGCGTTGATGAACGACAGCACCAATAGGATGGTCATCCCCGTGGGACGTTTTTTGGGTTGCTCATTCATTCTTCAAATCGTCAAAATCCAGCGGATAATCCTTCACGAATTGGACGCTCTTGGCGATTTCGGTATACATCACCTTGTCGACGCGGACGAATTCCACCTCCTTGCGGTAGGCAGCGACGAATTTCTCAATGACGGGCGACGACTTCAGCGGGCGACGGAACTCCAGGGCTTGGGTGGCGTTGAAGAGCTCGATGGCGAGGATGCGCTCCAAATTTTCGGCTACGCGCAAGGCTTTCGTCGCAGCATTGGCACCCATGCTGACGTGGTCTTCCTGTCCCTGTGACGACTCGATGCTGTCAACAGAGGCAGGCGTGCAGAGTTGTTTGTTTTGGCTGACGATGCTGGCTGCGGCATATTGCGGAATCATGAAGCCGCTGTTGAGGCCAGGCTCGGCAACAAGGAACGAAGGTAACTCACGCTTGCCACCGATGAGTTGATAGATACGGCGTTCGCTGATGTTGCCAAGTTCTGCCATTGCGATAGCCAAGAAGTCCAAAGTAATGGCGAGAGGCTGGCCGTGGAAGTTGCCTGCGCTGATGACGAGGTCTTCGTCAGGGAAGATAGTCGGGTTGTCGGTGACGGCGTTGATTTCCTCGCTGAAGACGGAGGCCACATAGTCGATGGCATCCTTTGAGGCACCATGCACTTGTGGCATGCAACGGAACGAGTAGGGGTCTTGCACGTGTTTCTTCTCTCTGACAATCAGTTCGCTGCCGTTGGTGAATTCACGCACACGCTTGGCTGTGACAATTTGACCGTTGTGGTGACGAATTTGGTGTACCTGGTCGAAGAAAGGCTCGATGCGTCCGTCGAAGGCTTCCAGGGAGACGGTGCCGATGAGGTCGGCGAGATAGCTGAGACGGAAGGCTTTCAGCAGGACGTATGTGCCATAGCTGCTCATAAACTGCGTGCCGTTGAGCAGGGCCAGACCTTCTTTCGATTGCAGGGTGATGGGTTCCCAGCCGAACTTCTTGAGAATCTTTTCGGCAGGGTAAATCTTGCCTTCAAAATGCACTTCGCCCAAACCGAGCAGGGGCAGCATCAGGTTGGCCAGCGGAGCCAAATCGCCGGAGGCACCAAGTGAGCCTTGGTTGTAGACCACGGGCAGCACATCGTAGTTGAAGAAGTCAATGAGGCGCTGTACCGTCACTACTTGCACACCGCTGTTGCCGTAGCTGAGGCTTTGCACCTTTAATAATAACATAAGGCGGATGATTTCCTCAGGCACCATCTCGCCAGTGCCGCAGGCGTGCGACATGACGAGGTTCTTCTGCAAGGTACTCAGGTCTTCTTTTGAAATGCTGTGGTCGCAGAGCGAGCCGAATCCGGTGGTCACACCATAGATGGGCTTCTCGGGGTTCTCCATCTTCTTGTCGAGATAATCGCGGCACTTCTGGATGCGCTTGATGGCATCGGCGCTGAGTTCGAGCTTGTAGCCCTTGGTGATTATTTCGTTTACCTGTTTGAAGGTCAGTTCCTTCGATGAGATTTTATGGGTTTTCATATTTGTTGATTGTTAAATGTTTAATCGTTGGATTGTTGTAGAGACGCATTCAATGCGTCTCTTTTTATTGATTGATTATTGGTTTTAATGCGTCTCTTTTTATTGATTGATTATTGGTTTTGAGTCGCTGCGGGTTATTCCAATAACGTTTCCACTAATTTGTTGGCTTCCACCACGGTTTGTGTTCCTTCTTTCATGAACTTCACGGTGAATTTTTCCTCCGTCATTTCTTGTTCGCCGGCGATGACGACAATCGGGATGGCGCGTTGGTTGGCATATTTCATCTGTTTCTGAATCTTGGCGGCATCGGGATAGATTTCCGCGTTGATGCCGTGTTTGCGTACCTGATTCAGGTATTTCAGGCAATACTTTTCCTCGTTCTTGCCAAAGTTGAGGAAGATGACCTTGGTGCTTTCCGACATGGTTTCGGGGAAGAGGTTGAGGCCTTCAAGAACATCATAGATTCTGTCTGCACCAAAGCTGATGCCCACTCCCGAGACATTGGGTAGACCGAAGATGCCCGTCAGGTTGTCGTAGCGGCCACCACCTGAGATGCTTCCAATGGCGAAGTCTTTGGCCTTCACCTCGAAGATGGCACCTGTGTAGTAGTTCAGACCGCGTGCCAAAGTGAGGTCGAGTTCGGTGTCGATGTTCAACTCCATGTTGTCGATATAGTCGAACAAGGTCTCGAGTTCCTCGATGCCTTTCTGACCGACTTCGTTGTTGAGCAAAGGCTTCAGCTGAGCTATCTTTTCGCGTGTGTTGCCTTTCATGAAGAGGATGGGTTGCAGCTTGTCGATGGCGGCTTGCTCCAGACCTTTCTCGGCCAGTTCAGCGTTGACGGCATCAATACCGATTTTGTCAAGCTTGTCAATAGCGATGGTGATGTCCACCAAGGCGTCAGACTTGCCGATGTATTCCGCTATGCCTGCCAGCACCTTGCGGTTGTTGATTTTTAGCGTCACATTGATTTTCAATGCGCCGAAAACCTCATCCACGATTTGCACCAGTTCAGCTTCGTTCAATAATGAATCGCTGCCGATGATGTCAACATCGCATTGGTAGAACTCGCGGTAGCGGCCTTTTTGGGGACGGTCGGCGCGCCAGACGGGTTGGATTTGATAACGCTTGAAGGGGAAGGCAATTTGCTCGCGGTACATGGTGACGAAACGTGCGAAAGGCACAGTCAGGTCGTAGCGCAAGCCTTTTTCTGAGATCTTGCTTGCCAGTTTCGAGGATTCAAGCGGTTCTCCGTTTTGCTCAACGCCCGACATGAAGTCGCCGCTGTTGAGTACACGGAAGAGGAGCTTGTCGCCTTCGTCGCCATATTTGCCGAGGAGGGTGCTGAGGTTTTCCATCGAAGGGGTTTCAATGGGTTGAAAACCGAAGCGTTTGAAAACGCCTTTGATGGTGTCGAAAATGTAGTTGCGGCGCACCATGACTTCAGGAAGGAAGTCGCGGGTGCCTTTGGGTATGCTAGGTTTTTGTGCCATATTGCAGGTTGTGTTTATTTCAGTTCAAATGTCTCGCCTGGTTTTGGGGTGACGATGTTGTCCCATCCCGCTTTGCGCAGTTCTTTTTCGTAAAAAGCCAGAGCCTCCGGGTCGCCGTGTACGAGGAAGGTCTTCTTGATTTTGGTGGGGTCTTGGCAACTCAGGTAGGTAAGCATTTCCTTGTAGTCGCCGTGGCCGCTGAAGGCATCGATTTCCTCAATGTCAGCCAGCACCTTGTGTTCGATGCCGAAGATGGAGACGGTGAAGGGGCGCGGGTTGGCCAGTAGCTTGGCACCTAAAGTGGTGGGAGCGCAGTAGCCAATGGCGAGGATGGTGTTGTTGGGACTGTCGATGCTATTGGCGATGTGGTGCTTCACACGGCCTGCCTCCATCATGCCTGATGCCGAGATGATGATGCAGGGTTGCTTGGTGGCATTCAGGGCCTTCGACTGGTTGATGTCGCGCACGAAGGTCAGCCCGTTGAAACCGAAGGGGTCGGGGTCGTATTCGATGACATCCTTCACTTTGTCGTTGAAGAGGTTCACGTGCATACGGAAAATCTCGGTGGCGTTGACGGCTAAGGGGCTGTCGACGTATACCGGTATCTTCTCGGGCAGCTTGCCTTCGTTGTAGAAGTTGTTCAGGATGTATACGATTTCTTGGGTGCGGCTAACCGCAAAGGAAGGTATGATGAGTTTTCCGCGTTTCTCGACGCAGGTCTTGTAGATGATGTCATATAGTTTTTCTTCGGCGTCTATGCGGTCGCCATGAAGCCTGTTGCCGTAGGTGGATTCGGTGATGAGGTAGTCGCAGTGGGGGAAGGGCTCGGGTGAGCGCAGCAGGTAGCCCGACTGCCGTCCGATGTCGCCTGTATAGGCGATGCGGGTCATCTTGCCGCCTTCGTCGATTTCGAGGATGGCGCAGCCGCTGCCAAGCAGGTGCCCCGTGTTGTTGAACTTCACCTTGATGTTGCTGTCGAGGTTGAGGTAGTGGTTGTAGTTCACAGTGACGAAGAGGCTCATGGCGGCGCGGGCATCCTTCTCGGTGTAGATGGGTTCGAGGGCAGGCAGTCCCTGCTTGCGGCGTTTCTTGTTGAACCACTCCATATCGTTTTCCTGGATAAAGCCGCTGTCGGGCAGCATGATGTTGCACAGGTCCTGGGTGGCGTTGGTGCAAATCACCGAGCCTCTGAAGCCGAGCTTATAGAAATAGGGTATCAGGCCGCTGTGGTCGATGTGGGCATGAGTGAGGATGATATAGTCGATTTCCTTGGGGTCGACCATGATGTTGCGGTTCATGGCATCGGTCTCAAGTCCCTTGCCTTGGAACATACCGCAGTCTAACAGAATTTTCTTGCCATGGTCAGTGGTTATCAAGTGTTTGCTACCCGTTACTTCCTGGGCGGCACCAATAAATTTGATTTTCATATTGCAATATTGAAATTTGCCCCAAAATTAGGAAAAAAAAGTGAGGTGGCAATATTTTGTCACCTCACTTCGTGAATTTCAAGAAAAACTTTCTTATTCCACCACAATCTTCCTGATTTCGAGTCCGCCATTGGCCTCGATGTGCATCATGTAGATGCCCTTGGCCATGCTGGAAAGGTCGATGCGGACTTGTTCGCCTTCCACCTTGGCGTTGTAGACAGTCTGGCCGAAAGCGTTCACGATGCGGATGTGGCTCAAGCCTTCAGCTTCAAGGGTGACTTCACCGTTGGTGGGGTTGGGATAGACCTTGGCGTTGATATTGCCCTCGCCGATGCCTTCAGTATATTGGAAGTGAGCAACAAGGTTGCGGTCTCCTGTGGCGATAAAGGTGTAGGTCATCTCTTCTGAAACCACCTCGCCGTTTTCGGTCCAGTTCACGAATGCCCAGTCCTCGTTGCGGTTGACGGTCACGGAGATGGTGTCGCCGTAATACCAAAGGCCTCCGCCAAATGCTGTGCCGGCCTCTTCTGGATCCACTTCAGCAGCGATGTGACATTGCTGCACCGCAAAGTTACCAATGTATGTGCGGTTTTCAGTCACGACGATGCTGCGGGGATTGTCGGTGTTTCCATCGTCCCACATCAAAAACACATAGCCGATGTTTGGAGTGGCTGCAATTTCAGTGGTTTCGCCGTAGAAGAAAGTGCCGCCGCCACTGACGCTACCCCAATCGGGATTGGCGTTTTCAACGGTTATAGTGAAGCTCTGCAACTCGAACTGCGCCTGATAGGTAGCTGATTCAGTCACGGTGAAGGTGTAGCTGGCATTGGTGCTGACCACTTGTCCCTGCTTCGTCCAGTTGATGAAAGTGTAGTTGGCAGCAGGTGTTGCTGTCAGTGTGCAGCTTTGTCCGTAATTAAAGTTGCCACCGCCGCTAACGGTACCGCCATAGTTCGGGTTGGCTACAGCATTAATGGTGTAGGTCTGAGCTGTGAAGTTAGCCACCAGGTTGCGGTTGCCGGTGACGGTGAAGCTGTAGTTGGCGTTGGTGGAAACTACATTGGTGCCTTCAGTCCAGTTGGTGAAGGTATAGCCGTTGTTGGCTGTAGCCGTAACG
>JAILDR010000044.1 GCA_024689285.1 Bacteroidales bacterium
CATCGACACCTGCATCTCCTTGGTCAAGTGCTCGCTCTTTACATCCACGAGAAACTGCAAGCGATAATATTCCTTGCCCAAATCCTTCAGGAAGATCTGCTCAGGCTCGCCGTTGGGCTGCTCCATGTCGTAGACCAGGAACTCCTTGAAGTTGCAGGTCACAATCCACTTGGGGTGCTGCGACAAGGGCATGTTGGCTATGTACTTCTTGGCCTGTTGGAAGGGTGTCAGCTTGCCGCCCTCGCTTTGCGGCACGGGAGCGCGCAAGTCCTTGTCTATGGATTTCTGCTCGATGAGCACGCGCGTCGAGGGGATATGGCCGTCGATGAAATTGGTTGAATCCACCATGCTGCTCACCCGCTCTTCGTAGCGGATGAACGAGGGCAGGTTTTCCACCCCGTATACATTCGTCAGCAGGTCGGCCCAAAACAGTTGGGACTCGCCTCGTTCATATCCTCTTCCTTGCCACCTCTCGGCAAACGCGGCAGCCGCCGCAGCGATTTGTTTCTCCGTTTTCATGCCTGCAAAGATAAGCTTTTCCGTACAATTGCCAAAAGAGAAATATAAAACACGCTATACTCTTGATAATCAATACTATAAATAAGGTGTTGTTTTTTGTCACTGCGACTTGTTTCGGTGTTTTTATTTTTGCAGCCGCAAGGAGGGAGCAGGCAGGGGGTGGGGGACATTGCTCTCTCCCCTCCGCAAAACGTGAAACGTGAAATGTGAAATTCAAAAATTTTTCTTGGAGGGGGATTATTTCAAATCAATTAAAGAATAAGGACATCATAATAATTTATTAATAAGGTATACCCTATACCCGCCGCGAAAAAACGATGCATTTGACGTTTCACGTTTCACAAAATTCAAAAAAAATTATTTATCGGGTGGCTCACTTTTTGGCGCAATAATATTATAATTTTACATCGTCTTATATATTAAAACGTAAAAGGAGGAGAAACAATGTATTTTGTCGAACTGACCGAATTTGAGGCATTTATAATGCTTGTAGTCATTGCAATCGTATTCATTGCCTATCGTAGAGGGAAGCGTAAGACCGGCGAAAGATACGAAGTTCAACGAAGAGAATGGGAAAAAGAAGCAGAAGAAGAAAGAAAACGGCTGAATTTGTCAAAAATCTTCATTACTGAGGAGCAATTCAACGCCTTGTCGGAAGTGTCGGCCAAAGCCCAAAAAGTGCTCAACCGTCTCTGCTATAACGAGGACTTTATCCGCTATGTCCATGAAAAAGACTCGCTTACCAGCGTTCTCTATAACGGCGAGGATATGTATATACATTACAAGCAAGAGCCTCTCCATGATATCCTTTGGGCTATCGACCGTCTCGGATGCCTCTGCGACCACAATGCAGAATTAAGTACAATGCTGAATTGCTGCCGTATCGATTTTGAAACAATAAAAGGTCATTGCTTGTTTATTATCTACAAAACCATGCAATACATTAACTATGATAGTCCTTTTATCTACTTCGATTATCAAAGAGCCGTTGGCGACCCTGAATCGCTGTTCTTCAAGGCCAGAGATGTCGCCAACACCGATTTTGATATTTTTGTTCATTACGACCCCTCTCTCGGACAGAAAGACTACAAAATATGTGATTTAATTGGAGATTATAGCCAAGACGACAAATTGCTTTATCGCGAGTTGATGTTCCAACTCGGCACAATCGTTGCGGAAATTCTCAAAGTTAAAGCTCCTTCGAAAAGCGAGTGGCTTGTAGAAAACCATGAGGGAAACGCTGCTGACACTGAACGTCTGGAAAGAATCAACGATAGCTACATAGTGCCTCTGTTCAGACCCACAACAGCCTCGACTGATGACGAAGATGAAAAAGACGAAGATGATTATGATGACGAATCCGATTTCACAGAGGACTTTGACTCGGACTATTACTCTACAGAAATTGCAGAAATAACATACTCGTTCATCGGTTCAGATGCACCAGAGGAATCATTTGAGATGGAATTGTCGGAAAAAGATGCCAACAAGCTAAAGAAAGCCGAAGAAAAAGGCGAGTTTTTGGACTCCAACTACGTCTCGGAAAATTTCCGGTCAATCCATAGAAAAATCCTCCATAGCATCCAAGAAGACCTGGAGTCAAAGACAGGAGACCCTCATGATGGTATGAGAGAGGTACATCATCCACCTGCGTATCATGGATGGGAAAAGGATCACGATTCACACCAAGACCTATTAAATATTTTCGGTTTTAGTGATGACATTGTTGAGTATGAGGTGGATTTTTACAGCTGATAGGCTCAAAATCAGTTTTTGATTATTTTTGCATCATAAATGAAAATGGTTATGAAAGCATCCGTCCTTTTCAAACAATACGTGTGGCTGGTTGACACCATCCGTCGTGCAGGCCGTATCACCCTGAACGGTATCAACCATCACTGGTTGCATACAGAGATGAGCGAAGGCATCCCATACAGCCGCACCACATTCCGCCGTCGCCGACAAGAGATGGAAGAAATGTTCGGCATCGTCATCGACTGCGACAACGACAACCGTTATTACATCGACGACCCGTCTTTGATGAACACCGACAGCGTGTCTCGCTGGATGCTCAGCACCTTGGCAGTGAGCAATATCGTCAGCGAGGCACGTGGATTGCATGAGCGCATTCTGCTGGAAAGTATCCCCAGCGAGAGCAATCACTTGCAGCAGGTGATTGATGCCATGAAAAACTCACACTGCATCAGCATCACCTATCGTCGTTACGGTGATGCCAAGCCGTCCGTTTGGACTCTTGAGCCTTATTGCATCAAGCTCTTTCACCGCCGTTGGTATCTGTTGGGCAAGTTTTCCGATGGTGGTTTCATCACCCTTTCGTTCGACCGCATGTTGAAAATCGAGCTTACCGACGAGGGCTTCAAGATGAATCCCGACTTCGACGCACAGGCATACTTCAAGGACTATTTTGGTGTAATGACGGATGACAGGCTTCCCATCGAACACATTGTGCTGCGGGCCTACGGCAACGAGCCTTATTACCTTCGCGACTTACCGCTACACCCCTCACAACGTGAGGTTGCCAAAGGTGAAGACTATACCGATTTCGAGGTCTGTCTGCATCCCACGCGCGACTTTTTAGCTTATATTCTCTCACGTGGTGGTTGGCTACAGGTGATTTCTCCTGATAGTATCGCACAGCAAATCAAGGAGATGCTGCAATCTGCTGAAGAAAATTACAAATTATTGCCTTAGTGGTCCATTTTTTGGCGCAGTGCTATAATAGTTTTGCATCGTCTTAACCTTTAAAACGTATCAAAAATGAAAGCACACAACCAATTCTTCATGAGCTGCCATCTGGCAGGACGCACTTATCACGATGCAGACCTTGTATGGAACGACCTCAAAATCGGACAAACACTTCGTCTTGAACGTGAGCCACAGAACCCGTATGACGGTAATGCCATACAAGTCATCTTCAACAAAGAGGAAGAAGACTACCTGCTGGGCTATATTCCCCGCAGTGAAAACTCGAAGCTCGTTGCCTTCCTTGATGCCGGATGGAACGACCTGTTTACTTGCCGCATCTCGCAACTGAAAGCAGACACGCATCCCGAGGAACAGGTGCAACTGACGGTGAGTATTAGGAAGAAAGAAACGAACAAATAATGAATTACAATCATGAAATTATTACAGCGAGACGTTATCCAAAACTATCCTGGAGGAGGGTATAATCCTAAGCAAAAGACTATTATCCTGATGTGAAAAAAGTAATAGCAATAATTGAACACGGCGGCGACGGCTCCTATTGCATCCATGCTCCTCAATTGGAGAACGTCATCATTGGCGAAGGCGCCACTATTGACGAAGCTAAGTCCGACTTTGAGAACAGTTATCAGGAAATAATGGAATCCTACAATAATACTGGAGTCCAGATACCCGATGAGTTGAGGGACATTGAATTTGAGTATTACCACTAATTGGGCTAAATAGTTTTGCAGGCAAACAGTGAAACATCATGTTCTATGCTCCATTCAGTTTGTTTTGGTTTGTGATATGTGTTGGCTTCTTTGTCTCAATAGGGCTAAAAGACGACCATAAGAAAAGGAAATAGTGATTGCGTAACGTTAAAGGAGGAACAACATGGAAATCCTTATCGGCATAATATTTATCGTCTTTGTACTTGTCAGAACGCTATTAGGCAAGGATGACGATTATGATGGTCCGAAGGGCCCGCCTTGGACTGGAGGGTTCAAGTAAAGGTTTGTTTTTGATACAATTTGAACAGTTCCGCCACGCATTCGCTTTCCTGGAAGGTTGATTTCACAGGGAATCCATATGCCTGCATCACAGCGCGGTCGTTCTCCTGATGGGCTTTTCTGAGTTCAGGCGGCATAGCTGCTTCATCATATAAGTCTGCAAGGCTGCAATCTGGGAACTTGGCGCGAACGTCAAGGATAGCTTGCGCCATTTGCTCAATTTTTGCCTTTTGCGCTTCAGTGGGATTCGGCCAAGGGAAGTTATTATAGACGATGGTATTGCTGTAGTTATAATCGCTCTTCAATCGTCCGCAAGTGGCTCGGGTCCATGCCATATGTACATTGGATGTTAAAACGCCGAAATGATAAAGGGAAGCACCTTGCATAAAATACAATTTGTTGCCCGGAATGATCTCATTAGAGAGAAAATCGATGGGAATAAATCTTCTTCTTTCAGAAGAAACAGTTGGCAAAGCAATATAGTTGCTCATCGGCTCTCTTATCTCATCGAAAAGCGTTGGCGTTTCAGCTTTTTGGCGTGTGGCCGCTTTGCTGCTTTTCAGTCGGAACTCGCGAACCTTTTGAACTCGTTCCATCACTTGATGACATTGGCGCAGCAACGCTGGACTTGCATCTTTTAGCCACAAGCAATAACGCGGCTTGCGCTCAATGAAATCCTTGCCCATCATAAACGGACGAATCAACGGTGTAGCTTGCGGCTCGTGTGCCAAAATCTCTTCCTTTTCCTCGATCGAAAGAATCAGATTGCCGTCATCCGTTGGTTGACATCCACGCACAAACGGCGGAACATCACACATAGGACGTGTCCTTTTCTCGATAAACATATTGGGCGCATCCAACAGATATCCGTTGATATTTGAAGCTTGAACGGGTTGTCCTTCTGAAAGATAGATGGTCTTTTGCTTCTCATTGGGCGATGCGGAAAAGCCCAACACCACGCAATGCACATGCGCCTTGATGTCGGCTTCGCTGTCCCAGCGGAAAGTACGGTAGGCAAAATCGAAATGGATGCCATATTGCTCAAAGAGCGGCTTCCATATTGCCGCCACTTGCTCGCCCTGAGTTATGGAATTGGTGGAAACAAGGGCAGCGCGAATTTTAGGATTATGCAACATCAGTTGCGCTGATTTGAGATACCAACCCGCCACATAATCGATATTGCTTCCAAAGCCCTTCATAATAGCAGCCAAATCTTCTTTTTGCTCCTTGCTTTGGAACGAATAACCCACGAACGGTGGATTGCCCATGATGTAATCAAAATCTACATGATAGGTCGTTGCTTCTTTTCTTGGACGAGTTACCGCTTCATTGGTATGAATCTCAATATTGTTGTAATACATCATCGCTTCGCCGGCAATGGTAGGGCTGGTTTCATCAAAGTCGGTATAAACAACAGCGTGGTGGGCAAAAACTTTTGGAACATTATCCACCAACTCCCATTCATCCCACGGAACTCGCAACGCATTCCCCTCCTTGATGTTGGCATAGCTCTTCAACGGCAGGAAATCAATATCATGCTGGACAATGCGCTCTGTCTCAGCAAGCATCTGTGCCTCACTTATCCATAAGGCGGTAGTGGCTACGGTTACTGCAAAGTCATTGATTTCGATCCCATAGAACTGGTTGATGCTCACCTTGACAGGGTTATGGAATTCACCCATCATCATCTGTCCATGATACTTTTCGCGAAGCACCTCGTTCTCCAATCGGCGCAAACTTAGATAGGTCTCAGTCAGGAAATTGCCGCTGCCGCAAGCAGGGTCGAGGAAAGTCAGCGATGCCAGCTTGTCTTGATAGGCATCAAGCTTTTTACACCTCGTCTTCTCCACCTTCTCCTCCAAAATCTCATTCAACTCACGATGCAAGTCGTTCAAGAAAAGCGGGTCTATCACCTTGTGGATATTCTCAATACTGGTGTAATGCATTCCGCCGCTACGTCTCGTCTCGGGGTTCAGGGTCGATTCAAACACAGCTCCGAAGATGGTAGGCGAAATCTCACTCCAGTCGAAGTCGAGGCTTGCGTTTTGGAGCAAGGTCTGTTTCAATCCCTCTGTGAATTGAGGTATTTCAATCTCCTCCTCAAACAAACCTCCGTTGGTATAAGGGAAAGCCTTCAGGTCCTCTTTCAGATACTTGCTGCGGTTCACTAAAGGCGTGTTCAATATTTTGAAAAGCTTCAACAAAGCATCGCTGAGGTCTTCGGCAGAATAACTGTTGAGGTAATCATGGAACTGGTCGTGCCTGAATATCCCCGCATCTTCGGCATAGAGGCAGAACACGATGCGGACGCACAGGATGTTGAGCCAGCGCAAAGCCTCGGGCGAATTGTCGTTATACTGCTTCAGCAACGCCTCGTAAATCTTTCCCACAATCTCACCGGCTTTCATCGACACCTGCATCTCCTTGGTCAAGTGCTCGCTCTTTACATCCACGAGAAACTGCAAGCGATAATATTCCTTGCCCAAATCCTTCAGGAAGATCTGCTCAGGCTCGCCGTTGGGCTGCTCCATGTCGTAGACCAGGAA